>NZ_CP060039.1:2869832-3188702 GCF_014211915.1 Burkholderia cenocepacia
TGATCGAGGCGATCCGCGAAGCGCTGCCCGAGATCGACAAGAAGATCGCCGGCTTCGCGATGCACGACGCCGTGCTCACCGGCGTGGAGACGCGCACGTCGTCGCCGATCCGGATTCGACGCAAGGACGACTACCAGAGCATGAACATCGAAGGCCTGTATCCGGCCGGCGAAGGCGCGGGATATGCGGGCGGCATCTATTCGGCGGCGATCGACGGCATCGAAGTCGCGCAGGCGGTGGCGCTCAGTCTGACGTCGGGGCACGCGTCCTGACCTGCGGTGGCGGGTCGGGGCGCGCAGGTTCGTGACCCGAGCGCCGCCGGCCTGCCCCGCCGTGGCTTCATGGACGCTTCATTCGTGGCTCGACGCACGGAATTTCGTACCGCCCTTTCCGCGGCGGCAAGCGTACCCGATCAGGCCAAGCGAGCGCGACCCGCGCCACGATAGCGCGGGCGCTGCGTCATACGCGGATGCGATGCCTGGCGATATCCGAACCCTGGTTAGCCTTCCGAACGCTCCACGACCACCTCACTGATTTGCAGCACGGGGCGTATATCCGTGTAATTGGCGATGTCGGCCATGATCTCCTGCGCGTGCGGATCGCGGGCTGCCCGGAAAGCTTCGACGGAAGTGCAGACGAAGTCACACTTGGCGACGTAAACAGGGTCCGCGCCGGGAGCGCCGCCTGCGATACCCTTGTCCACCGTGTAGTACAGGCATGCCGCGCCGAGCCGCTGTTTCACCATTGGCATGTGCGTATCGCGGTAGTAAGCATGGTCGAAGCGCGCGCCTGCGGCGTACGGGTACATGACACTGACTTTGATCATCGAGGTTCTCCTGTTGCCGCACGGTAATCGAGGCGCCGTCGCCGGAGAGACGACATCGAGGTCGCCGATACAGGCATGGCCAAGGTTGCTCCCGGAAACGGCGAGCGCATTCTGCTGATTGTAAGTGAACCCGTCTTGCCAGCTTGGTGGCGCCGGATGCCCGACGCCGCGGGAGCGGCCCGGCGATCCCGGACGCTTCGTGGGTGGGCAGTCGGGCGAGTACATCCGTCAAATCGCGACGACCCGGCATCACCGGCCATCGGCCAAACGGCGAACTTCGCGCGTGGACGTCGAAGCCACTGGTAAACTCGGGCAACCCAAGCAACAACTTCATGCCTGACCTATGACCACGCTGTCGCCCGAAGCCTTCGCAGGCCATACCCCAATGATGCAGCAGTACCTGCGCATTAAGGCCGATCATCCGGACACGCTCGTCTTCTACCGGATGGGCGACTTCTACGAGCTGTTCTTCGAGGACGCGGAAAAAGCGGCACGCCTGCTCGACCTGACCCTCACGCAGCGCGGTGCGTCGGCCGGCACGCCGATCAAGATGGCCGGCGTCCCGCATCACGCGGTCGAGCAGTATCTGGCGAAGCTCGTGAAGATGGGCGAATCGGTCGCGATCTGCGAGCAGATCGGCGACCCCGCCACGTCGAAAGGCCCGGTCGAGCGCAAGGTCGTGCGCGTCGTCACGCCCGGCACCTTGACCGATGCCGCGCTGCTGTCCGACAAGAACGACGTCTACCTTCTCGCGATGTGTACCGGCCACAACAAGCGCGGCGTCGCGGTCAATATCGGCCTCGCATGGCTGAACCTCGCGAGCGGCGCATTGCGGCTCGCCGAAATCGAGCCCGATCAGCTTGCCGCCGCGCTCGAACGCATCCGGCCGGCCGAAATCCTGACGCCGGACGGCGCAACCGACGCCATTCCCGCCGGCGCGGGCGCAAGCAAGCGCGTGCCGGCCTGGCACTTCGACATCGCGTCGGGCACGCAGCGCCTGTGCGATCAGCTCGACGTCGCGAGCCTCGACGGCTTCGGCGCGCATTCGCTGACGAGCGCGTGCGGCGCGGCCGGCGCGCTGCTGCTCTATGCCGCGGCCACGCAAGGCCAGCAACTGCGGCACGTGCGCAGCCTGAAGGTGGAGAACGAAACCGAATACATCGGGCTCGACCCGGCCACGCGCCGCAACCTCGAATTGACCGAAACGCTGCGCGGCACCGAGTCGCCCACGCTGTATTCGCTGCTCGACACCTGCTGCACGACGATGGGCAGCCGCCTGTTGCGTCACTGGCTGCATCACCCGCCGCGCGCGTCGGTCGCCGCGCAGTCGCGCCAGCAGGCGATCGGCGCGCTGCTCGATGCACCGGCCAACGCGAGCCTCGATGCGCTGCGCAGTGCGCTGCGCCAGATCGCCGACGTCGAACGGATCACCGGGCGGCTCGCGCTGCTGTCCGCGCGCCCGCGCGACCTGTCGAGCCTGCGCGACACGTTCGCCGCGCTGCCGGCGCTGCGCGAGCGCATCGGCGCGATCGTCGCGAACGCGGATGCGCTCGCGCGCGTCGACGCGGCGCTCGCGCCCCCTGCCGAATGCCTCGACCTGCTGACGAGTGCGATCGCCCCCGAGCCGGCCGCGATGGTGCGTGATGGCGGCGTGATCGCACGTGGCTACGATGCCGAGCTCGACGAACTGCGCGACATTTCGGAGAACTGCGGGCAGTTCCTGATCGATCTCGAAGCGCGCGAGCGCGCGCGCACCGGCATCGCGAACCTGCGCGTCGAATACAACAAGGTGCACGGCTTCTACATCGAGGTCACGCGCGGCCAGACCGACAAGGTGCCCGACGATTACCGCCGCCGCCAGACACTGAAGAACGCCGAGCGCTACATCACGCCGGAACTGAAGACCTTCGAGGACAAGGCGCTGTCCGCGCAGGAACGCGCGTTGGCGCGCGAGCGCGCGCTGTACGACTCGGTGTTGCAGGCGCTGCTGCCGTTCATCCCCGAATGCCAGCGCGTCGCCTCGGCCCTCGCCGAGCTCGACTTGCTCGCCGCCTTCGCCGAACGCGCACGGGCGCTCGACTGGGTCGCGCCGACCTTCACCGACGAGATCGGCATCGAAATCGAACAGGGCCGCCACCCGGTCGTCGAAGCGCAGGTCGAGCAGTTCATCGCCAACGACTGCCGATTCGGCACCGAGCGCAAGCTGCTGCTGATCACCGGGCCGAACATGGGCGGTAAGTCAACGTTCATGCGGCAGACCGCGCTGATCGCGCTGATGGCGTACGTCGGCAGCTACGTGCCGGCGAAGTCGGCATGCTTCGGCCCGATCGACCGGATCTTCACGCGCATCGGCGCGGCCGACGATCTCGCGGGCGGCCGCTCGACCTTCATGGTCGAGATGACCGAAGCGGCGGCGATCCTCAACGACGCGACACCGCAAAGCCTCGTGCTGATGGACGAGATCGGCCGCGGCACGTCGACCTTCGACGGCCTTGCGCTCGCCTGGGCCATCGCGCGCCACCTGCTGGCGCACAACGCGTGCTACACGCTGTTCGCGACGCACTACTTCGAGCTGACGCAACTGCCGGCCGAATTCCCGCAAGCGGCCAACGTCCACCTGTCGGCTGTCGAGCACGGCCACGGCATCGTGTTCCTGCACGCGGTCAACGAAGGCCCGGCGAACCAGAGCTACGGCCTCCAGGTTGCGCAACTCGCGGGCGTCCCGGCACCGGTGATCCGCGCCGCGCGCAAGCACCTCGCGTATCTCGAACAGCAGTCGGCATCCCAGCACACGCCGCAACTCGACTTGTTCAGCGCGCCGCCCGCGGCCATCGACGATCTCGAATGCGCGGACGCGTCGGCATTGCCCGACACGCCGCATCCGGCGCTCGAAAAACTGCGCGACATCGATCCCGACGATCTGAAGCCGCGCGAGGCGCTCGACCTGCTGTATGAATTGCGCACGCTGGTCCGGTCGCACGATGCCGACGGGCACGCGTAAGCGCATGCCGCGGGGCCTGCCGGCCCGCGCCGCCGCTGCACTCGTCGCGGCGGTGCTTGCGCTGGCGCAGGCCGGTGCACTGGCCGCGCCGCCCAAGCGCAGCGCCGCGCCCTACTCGTTCGCGGTCGTGTCGGGCGTCATCAATGCTCCGGCGGACGAACCGGCTGCGCAGCGGCTGCTCGATGCGATCGCGCGCGAGCGCAATCTCGCGTTCGTCGTCTACGCAGGCGATCTCAAAGGCTCGAAGGAAGCATGCCGCGACGCGCTGTATTCGCAGCGCGGGGCGATCCTGGATGCGGCGCGCGTGCCGCTCGTATTCATTCCCGGCCACGACGACTGGATCGCCTGCAATACCGCGGCCGGCGGCGGCTACGACCCGGTCGAGCGGCTCGACTTCCTGCGGCAGACGCTGCTCGCCGATTCGGCACTGCCCGACCCCGGTGCACTGCAGATCACGCGGGAGAGCGAAGTCGCACGGTTCCGGCCGTATCGCGAGAACGCACGCTGGATGCGCGACGACATCGTGTACGTCGCACTCAATGCGCCGGCGCCGAACAACCATTATTTGACCGCGGGCGGCCGCAACGGCGAATTCGAGGACCGCATCATCGCGAACAGCTTCTGGATCGATCACGCGGCCGAGTATGCGAAGCGGCGCGAAGCGCGCGCGATGGTCGTGATGTTCGAAGGCGATCCGCAGTTCGAACGCTATGAACGGGCGGAACGCTTTGCCTGGCTGCGTTTCAACCGGCCGCGCGTGCGTGATGGCTTCCGCGAACTGAAACGAACGTTGGTGAAGGCGGCGACGACGTTCCGCGGCCCCATTCTGGTGATGCACGCGAGCGGCGAACCGCTGGCGAACGGCTTTCTGATCGACCGTCCGCTGCATGCCGACGATGGTGAGCTGGTAGGAAACGTGACGCGCGTCGCGATCGGACCGCGCCATCCGGCGAATCAGTGGGTGAAGGTGAGCGTATCGCCGGCACGGCAGACGATCTTCAACGTCAGCCTGCAGGAGGTGCCGAAGAACCTGCCGGTGCCGCCCACGCTGCCGCTCGTGCCGCGCGACGACGTGCCACTGCCGCAGATGCCGGAAATCCCCGCGCTGCCGGCACTGCCCGACGCGTCGTCGGTCGCGCCGCCGTTACAGGGTGACGGCGCCGCACCGGGCGGCGCGTCGTGGCCGGCACCGCCCCCCGCATCGGGGCCGGCGCCGGGCCTGCCGGCAAGCTCAGTGCAGCGTACGCCCTGACGGCGCTTCGCCGTCTTCGTCGTCATCCTCGTCGACGATCTCGAGCCCTTCCGCGCCATGCGCATGCTCGTGCTCGATTTCGTCTTCGGTGGCTTCGCGAACGTCCTTCACGGTCAGCGCGAAACGCAGCGCCATGCCCGCCAGCGGGTGATTGCCGTCCAGCACGACCTTGTCTTCGGCGATATCGGTGACCGTATAGATCAGCGAATCGGCTTCCTCGTCACCGTCTTCCGGCGTGCCTTCGAACTGCATGCCCACTTCGAGCGGCTCGGGAAAACGGTCGCGCGGCTCGATCTTCACGAGCTCGGGATCGTAGTCGCCGAACGCGTCTTCCGGCTCGAGCTGGATCTGCGCCTGGTAGCCTGCCTCGTGGCCGTCGAGCTGTTCCTCGATCTTGGGGAACGTGCCATCATAGCCGCCGTGCAGATAGACCATCGGCTCGTCGCTTTCCTCGATCAGATTGCCCTGTGCGTCCGACAGCTTGTAAGTGACCGACACGACGGTGTTTTTTGCGATTTTCATCCAATTCTCCCAAATACAAGTCTCATTATACGATGCGCAACCGGTCTCAAGCCGAACCGCGGGATACCGCTGCCGCCCCGCTCGGCGCGCCGCCCTCCGATCTTCCCACGCCGCTGCTCGGCGGCCTCACGCCGGCGCAATTCATGCGCGGCTACTGGCAAAAGAAGCCGCTGCTGATCCGCCAGGCGATCCCCGGCGTCGCGTCGCCGGTCACGCGCGATGCCTTGTTCGAGCTCGCCGCCGACTATGACGCGGAATCACGATTGATCACCCATTTTCGTAACAAGTGGCAACTGGCGCACGGTCCGTTCGAGCCCGACGCGCTGCCTGCCGTCACGCACAAATCCTGGACCCTGCTCGTGCAGGGGCTCGACCTGCACGTCGACGCGGCGCGCGCGCTGCTCGACCGGTTCCGTTTCATCCCGGACGCGCGGCTGGACGACCTGATGATCTCGTATGCGACGGACGGCGGCGGCGTCGGCCCGCACTTCGACTCGTATGACGTGTTCCTGCTGCAGGTCGAAGGCCGGCGCCGCTGGCGGGTCGGCGCGCAGAAGGATCTGTCGCTGCAGCCGGACGTGCCGCTGAAGATCCTCGAAAACTTCGAGCCGAGCGACGAATGGGTGCTGGAGCCCGGCGACATGCTGTACCTGCCACCTCACATCGCGCACGACGGCGTGGCCGAAGGCGAGTGCATGACCTGCTCGATCGGCTTCCGGGCCCCGTCCGCCGGCGAGCTGGGCGCCCAGTTCCTGTACTACCTCGCGGAACGCGGCGGCCTGCGCCACGCGGGGGCGACGATCTCTACCGCGATCCGAAGCAGCCGGCCGTCGATGCGCCCGCGCAACTGCCGCCGGCGATGGTCGAACGCGTGGCGGAGATCGTCGACGCGATCCGCTGGCGCAAGCGCGACGTCGCCGAATTCCTCGGCTGCTACCTGAGCGAGCCGAAATCGAACGTCGTTTTCGACCCGCCCGAGCGCCCGCTGTCCGAGGCCGCGTTCGTCACGCAGGCGTCACGCCGTGGCGTGCGTCTCGACAGAAGGGCCGCATTGATGTATAACGCGCGCTCGTACTTCATTAATGGCGAGGAAGGACCGCTCGAGGAAGCCGGGGAATGGCTGCCCGAACTGGCCAATCAACGTCAGATGGAGGCGAAACGGTTTGTAACACTATCCCGGGTTCCTTCGATGACAGCCTTGTTGCACGAGTGGTATCGTGCGGGCTGGATACGGGTCGGAAACCGGAATTAGTGTGAGTCGCCCCGTATGCCCGTACAGATCAAATTCTGTATGGGAAAGACAACGTATTGACCCCGCATTTGTCGACGGTCGATAGGAAAGTGCATATAATTTCCGCCCAAGCCGTAGGGAAGATTCACGCTCTAAGAAGTGCATCTCCACCAGCGGCCCAGGTCGGTGTTGGAGCACATTACCGGTATTGTTTCGCGCTGTTGCTTACCTTTAACCATAAAAGGACGTGATCATGAAGAAATCCCTCCTCGTAGCTTCCCTGTTGGCTGCTGTTGCACTGGCTGCTTGCAACAAGAGCGCTGATCAAGCTGCTTCGTCGGCTGCAAGCGACGCGGCTGCTGCTGCTTCGTCGGCTGCTTCGGCAGTTGCTGGTGCTGCGAGCGACGCTTCGGCTGCTGCTTCGTCGGCAACGGCTGCTGCGAGCGACGCTGCTGCTGCAGTGGCGTCGGCTGCTTCGGCAGCGACGGCTGCTCCGGCTTCGGGCGCAAGCCAGTAAGCCTTCAGCATCAGCTGAAAAAAACCGGCCCGAGGGCCGGTTTTTTTACGTCTGCCGCTTGCGAATCGAGCGCCCGGCAGCCGCTTCGGGCCGCCGCGGCAGCCCCGCTCCGCTCATCCGAGCATCAGCCAGTCGAAGCCCGCGTCCTGCGAGGCCACGACCACGTCTTCGCCGTCCGTCCCGAGTACGCCGCCAAACGCCTGGCGGGCCAGTTCCGGCAGATTGTTCTGCTGGCTCAGATGGGCCGCGACCAGGTGCTGCAAACGGCTGCGTTCCAGCGACGCGAGGATGTCGGCCGCGGCGGCGTTGCTCAGATGGCCGTGGTTGCCGCCGATCCGCGCCTTCAGCGACTGCGGATAGCGGCTGGCGGCCAGCATCGCGGTATCGTGGTTGGATTCGAGCACCAGCGCGTCACAGCCGCTCAGGACGGCCGTGATGTGCGGCGTGGCCATCCCGACGTCCGTCAGCACGCCGAGCCGGCGGTTTCCGTCCATGAAGACGAACTGGAGCGGTTCCCGCGCGTCGTGGGGAACCGTATAGGGCATCACGGCGAGATCGCCTATCGCGGCCGTCTCGTCGCCCCACAGCACGTGGAGATCGACATCGGCCTCGTCCGCGCCGACCGCGCGCGCGGTGCCCCAGCTCATGTGGAGCGGCAACGACGCGCGGCGCGCAAGCGTCAGCGCGCTGCCGACGTGGTCGCTGTGTTCGTGGGTGATGAGGATCGCATCGAGATCGGCGATGCAGAGATTCAGTCGGCCGAGCCGGCGCTCGACCTCCTTGGCAGAAAAGCCGCAGTCGAGCAGCACGCGGGTGGTCGTCGTGCCGCTCGAGGCCTCGACGACCAGCGCGTTGCCTTCGCTGCCGCTTCCGAGGCTGGCGAATCGCACGCGCTCAGTTCAGCTGCGCGTGCAGCAGCGAAATGAGCCGCTGCGCGTCCGACGAGTTGTCGACCTGGCCGTTCGCGCCGACCACCGCGACCTGCGTGCCGCCGTTGCCCTGCGCGCGCACGTTGATCAGGTATTCCTTGCCCGGCTTGGCTGCCGACGGGCCGCCGTAGAACAGCTTGCCGAACAGGCCGTCACGCTTGAGCTCTTCCATCGAATTCGCATAGCGCACGGTGTACATGCCCTTCTCGCGGTCGCGATTGTCGACCGTGAAGTTGGTCCGGTCGAGCGCCAGACCCACGCGCAGCCATGCGCGGTCGAACGACTCGGCCAGCTGCAGCGTCGCCGCGCCGCCGCTCGTATCGCTGACCTGCGCGGGCGCCGTCGCGGGACGCGCATCGGTCAACAGCTGCTTCGCCTGGGCGTCGGTCAGGCCGAACTTCTGCATCAGCTTCGACAGGAACACGGCTTCGAGCACCGGATTGCGCGGACGTTCTTCCCAGCGCGACGACGTACCGCCCTGCGGGCCGACCATCATTTCTTCCATCGCGCTGTGCGTGATCGAGATGTCGGTGTTGCCGTCCGACGTGCGGTTCACGAGCGTGCGGAAGCGGTCGCGCGTGCCCGACGAATAGGCGAAATCGATGACCCGGCCGATCGTGCGGCGGAACCAGTCGTCCGGAATGTTCGCGCGGTTCTCGGCCCAGTCGGTGGCCATGATGCCCGTCGACGGCGCATCGGTCTTCAGCGAGAAGCCGTTTTCCTGCCAGAATTCCTTCAGGATCGGCCACAGCTGCTCGGGCGTCCGGCCGTCGACGACGAGCCAGCGGCGATCGCCGTCGCGCTCGATGTGCATGCCGAGCGGATCCTGCGCGCTCGGGATGCCGTCGGTCGCATTGCCGGCCTGCGTCGTGGCCCGCGGCGGCAGCGTGCCGAGCCCGGCGTTGGTCGGCGGCGCGACAAACTGCTGCGTCGTCTGCACCGGCTTCAGGTCGCTCGGCACCGCGAGCGGCGGCGCCGAGCCGGTGTTCTTGTAATTGACCCGGTCAGGGGCCAGGTAGTCGTTCAGCGTATCGCAGCCAGCGAGCGCGCCCAGCGCCAGCGCCACCACCGACAACTGGATGGCGCGAGAGGAAAAGGCGAAACGTTTCATGAAATCCTTCGTCTTGCTAGAACGCTCGTCAGGAGCGGCGCCGGACGGAGCCGGCCGGTGCGGGTTGATCAGGGGTCGAGCCGGCGGCCGCAGGACGCGGCCGCCTCGGCATCAGAGGACGCCGGCCTCGACGAGGGCCGAACGCACGGCATCGTGGCAGCGCTCGTCGAGCGCCGTGAGCGGCAGCCGGATGCCGCCCTGCATCTTGCCCATCGCCTGCAACGCCCACTTCACCGGGATCGGGTTCGCTTCGATGAACAGGTTCTTGTGCAGCGACAGCAGCTTCATGTGCAGCGCGCGGGCCGTCTGCACGTCGCCGGCCAGCGCCGCGCGGCACAGCTCGCTCATCGCGCGCGGCGCGACGTTCGCGGTCACTGAGATGTTGCCGTGGCCGCCGAGCAGCATCAGCGCGATCGCGGTCGGATCGTCGCCGCTGTAGATCGCGAAATGCTTCGGTGCGGCCTTGATCAGGTGCGCGGCGCGATCGATGTTGCCGGTCGCTTCCTTCACGCCGATGATGCCCGGGACTTCCGCGAGGCGCAGCGTCGTCTCGTGCGTCATGTCCGCGACCGTCCGGCCCGGCACGTTGTACAGGATCACAGGCAGGTCGACCGCTTCGGCGATCGTCCGGAAGTGGCGGTACATGCCTTCCTGCGTCGGCTTGTTGTAGTACGGCACGACCTGCAGCGTCGCGTCCGCGCCGACGGCTTTCGCGTGCTTCGTCAGCTCGATCGCCTCGGCGGTCGAATTGCCGCCCGCGCCCGCGATGATCGGGATGCGTTTCGCCGCATGCTCGACCGCCGTGCGGATCATCAGGATGTGCTCTTCGACGCTGAGCGTTGCCGACTCGCCGCTCGTACCGACGACGACGAGCGCGTCGGTGCCTTCCGCGATGTGCCAGTCGACCAGTTTGCGAAACGCCGGCAGGTCGAGACTGCCGTCTTCGAGCATCGGGGTGACGATCGCGGGGATGCTGCCGCGGATTTGAATGCCGTCTTGGGTGCCGTTAGCCATGAAACGCGATTGATTGTGTACCGGTAAACGTTGAGATTGTAGCGGATTAGCCGGGCAGTTCGTAACGTGGAATTCCCGCCCCCGCCTTCGGGGTCGCGCCCTCGCGCACTGCGCAGAGACGCTGGACGAATGCCTCGCGCGGCGCGGCGACGAAACCGTCCTCGTACGCGACCACCCGCAGGCGGCCGTGCACCGCGTCCAGCAACTCGCCCCGGGCGAGCAGGAACGCGGGGTTGGACGGTTTTCCGACCGTTTCGTTTCCTTGCGCGAAAGTTTCGTAAATCAGCACGCCGCCCGGCGCCACGGCATCGAGCAGATGGGGCCAGAGCGGACGATGCAGGTAATTCGTGACGATCACGGCCGCAAACCGCTCGCCGGCCGGCAGCGGCCATGGCGCGCCTTCGAGATCGGCCGCGCGGGCGTCGACGCCGGGAATCGCGCGCAACGCGGCCAGCGCGGCCGGATCACGGTCGAGCGCGACGACCGGATGCCCGCGCGACGCGAACCAGCCCGCGTGGCGACCACCGCCCGCGGCAACGTCCAGCACCGCCCCGCCGGCCGGCACGAGCCGCGCCCATTGCGCGACCCAGCGCGACGGCTCGGCCTGGCCGACGTGGCCGCCCGCGGCGGCGATGACGGATTCGCTCATGCGCCGGATCAGTTGTACGACAGACCCATCGCGTCGCGCACGTCGCGCATCGTTTCCGTCGCGTACTTGCGCGCCTTGTCGCAACCGTCCGCGACGATCGCGCGCAGCAGCGACGGATCGTCCATGTACTTCTGCGCGCGCTCGAGCATCGGTTGCTGTTCGCGCAGGATGCCTTCGACGACCGGCTGCTTGCAGTCGAGGCAGCCGATACCCGCCGAGCGGCAGCCCTTCTGCACCCATTCGTGCGTCGCTTCGTCCGTGTAGACCTGGTGAAGCTGCCACACCGGGCACTTGTCGGGATCGCCCGGATCGGTGCGGCGCACGCGTGCGGGATCGGTCGGCATCGTGCGGACCTTCTTCGTGATCGTGTCGGCGTCTTCACGCAGGCCGATCGTGTTGCCGTACGACTTGGACATCTTCTGCCCGTCGAGACCCGGCATCCGCGACGCTTCGGTCAGCAGCGCCTGCGGCTCGACCAGGATGATCTTGCGCGCGCCTTCGAGATAGCCGAACAGGCGCTCGCGGTCGCTCATCGACAGGCTTTGCGATTCCTGCAGCATCGCGCGCGCCTGTTCGAGCGCCTCGTCGTCGCCTTCCTGCTGATACGCGTTGCGCAGCTCGTGATAGAGCTTCGCGCGCTTGCCGCCGAGCTTCTTCGCGGCTTCGAGCGCCTTCTCCTCGAAACCGGGCTCGCGGCCGTACAGGTAGTTGAAGCGGCGCGCGATCTCGCGCGTCATCTCGACGTGCGGCACCTGGTCCTCGCCGACCGGCACCAGCGAGCCGCGATACAGCAGGATGTCGGCGGCCATCAGCACCGGGTAGCCGAGGAAGCCGTAGGTGGACAGATCCTTGTCCTTCAGCTTCTCCATCTGCTCCTTGTAGGTCGGCACGCGCTCGAGCCAGCCGAGCGGCGTGCTCATGCCGAGCAGCAGCGCGAGTTCCGCGTGCTCGGGCACCTTGCTCTGGATGAACAGCGTCGCCTGCGCCGGATCGATGCCGGACGCGAGCCAGTCGATCAGCACGTCCCACACGTTCTTCTCGATGACCTCGGGCGTCTCGTAGTGCGTCGTCAGCGCATGCCAGTCGACGACGCAGAAGAAGCACGGGTACTCGGACTGCAGCTTCACCCAGTTTTTCAGCACGCCGTGGTAATGACCGAGGTGCAGCGACCCGGTGGGTCGCATGCCGGAGAAAATACGTTCTGGGAACATGATTGTCGTTAGAAAAGCGAGGCGAAGGGAGACAGGATGGCGCTCAGGACGGCGTAGCCGACGTTGACGAGCGGACGCAGCCAGAAGTTCGTCAGCACGCCCGTCGTGACGAGCACGAGGACGATGATGAAACCGTACGGCTCGATGCGCGACAGCGCGATCGATTGCCTGGTCGGCAGCAGCGCCGCCAGGATGCGGCCGCCGTCGAGCGGCGGCAGCGGAAACAGGTTCAGCACGCCGAGCACGAGGTTCGCGCTGACGCCGGCGAACGCCATCCGCGTGAAGAACGGCTCGTCGACGCCGACGGCCGGCAGCACCAGGGTCAGCAGGCCCCAGACGAGCGCCTGCACGAAGTTGCAGGCCGGGCCCGCGAGCGCGACCCACAGGCTGCCCCAGCGCGGATTGCGCAGGTTGCCGAACGACACCGGCACGGGCTTCGCATAGCCGAACAGGAATGCGCCGCCGGTCAGGAAATACATCGCGAGCGGAATCGCGATCGTGCCGAGCGGGTCGATGTGGCGCATCGGATTGAACGACACGCGCCCCATCGCGTAGGCGGTGTTGTCGCCGAGCAGGCGCGCGGCGTAGCCATGCGCGGCCTCGTGCAGCGTGATCGCGAAGATCACGGGCAGCGCGTAGACGGCGATGGTCTGTATCAGGGAAGCATCCATATCGCGTTATTGTAACAAGCGCACTCGCGCAAAAATGACACCGCGGGTCATGCGGCCGAGAGTCCAAACGGTTCGAGCGCACCGCGCCCCGCGCGGACGAGTTCGGGCGCATCGCCGGTCAGGTCGATCACCGTCGACGGTTCGCGCGGGCACGCGCCGCCGTCGATCACGAGGTCGACCTGTTTCTCGAGCCGCGTGCGGATTTCCTCGGGATCGTTCAGCGGTTCGTCGTCCGGCGGCAGGATCAGCGTCGTGCCGAGCAGCGGCTGGCCGAGCGACTCCAGCAGCGCGAGCGTGATCGCGTGATCCGGCACGCGCAGCCCGATCGTCTTGCGCGACGGGTGCGACAGCCGACGCGGCACTTCCTTCGTCGCCTGCAGGATGAACACGTACGGGCCCGGCGTCACCGACTTGATCTGCCGGTACTGGCGGTTGTCGACCATCGCGAAGTTGGCGAGCTCCGACAGGTCGCGCACGAGCAGCGACAGGTGCTGCTTCTCGTCGAGGCCGCGAATCCGCCGCACGCGCTCGACCGCATCCTTGTCGTCGAGATGGCACGCGAGCGCATAGCTCGAATCGGTCGGCATCGCGATCACGCCGCCCTTGCTGACGATCTCCACCGCCTGCTTGATCAGGCGCGGCTGCGGATTATCCGGATGAATCCTGAAGAACTGGGACATGGGGACACGTAAAGAGGGAGAAGTCGGATGTGCGCATCAACGGCAACGCGGGCGGGCCGAAGCCGCCCGGCGTCAGAGCCAGCGCTCCCAGACCGGTGTCAGGTCGGGCGGCAACGGCGGCAGGCTGCCGAGCTCGATGCGGCCCTCGCCCGGTGCGTGGAAATCCGAGCCGCGCGACACTTCGAAGCCGAAGCGGCGCGCAACGTCCGCGTATTCGCGGTACTGGTCGGGCGTATGGCTGCCCGTGATGACCTCGATCGCGCGGCCGCCGAGATCGATGAACTCGCCGAAGAACGCGTCGAATTCGACCGGCGTATAGCGATAGCGGCCCGGATGCGCGACCACCGCTTCGCCGCCTGCCGCGCGAATCCAGCCAACCGCGTCGGACAGGGACGCCCAGCGGTGCGGGACGAAGCCGGGCTTGCCATCGCCGAGCAGGCGATCGAACACGTCCGACGTCGATTCGGCGTGGCCGTTCTCGACGAGAAAACGCGCGAAGTGCGTGCGCGAGATCAGGTCGGGATTCGATACGTATTTGAGTGCACCTTCGTACGCGCCGGGGATGCCGAGCGTCGCGAGTTGCTCCGCGATCGCCACCGCGCGCGCCGCACGGCCGTGGCGCGTGCGATACAGGCCGTCGACCAGCGCCGGATGGGCGGGATCGATGTGCAGACCGACGATGTGCACGGTGCGCGATGCCCACGTGACCGAAATCTCGACGCCGCTCAGGTAGCGCATGCCGAGCGCTTCCGCCTCGCTGCGCGCCGCCGCCTGGCCGCCGATCTCGTCGTGGTCGGTCAGCGCCCACAGGGTCACCCCGCCCGCATGCGCGCGGCGCGCGACGTCGGCAGGCGACAGCAACCCGTCGGAAACATTGGAATGGCAGTGGAGATCGGCGTTCATTGTCGGCATGGCAGGTAAGGCCTCATTCTACTGCAACGCGGCAATTGCGCCGCTCGCCTGCCGTGCCGCCCGTGCCACGCGCCTATGCGCAGAACGCCTCGATCAACGCCGCGATCTGCTCGGGCTGGTCGTGATGCACCATGTGGCCGGCATCCTCGATGAGCTTCTCGCGCCAGTCGGGGAACGCGTTGAAGCGCGCCTTGAATTCGGGCAGCGGGATGTCGCCGGCCAGGTGCGCGAGCGTCGGAGAATTGACGGCC
Organism: Burkholderia cenocepacia; assembly: GCF_014211915.1. Lineage (NCBI taxonomy): Bacteria > Pseudomonadati > Pseudomonadota > Betaproteobacteria > Burkholderiales > Burkholderiaceae > Burkholderia > Burkholderia cenocepacia. The sequence goes on from NZ_CP060039.1 coordinate 2,884,610, forward strand.
TCGACGTGCAGCACCTTTGCGCGCACCTGCTTCCAGGTCGCCATCACTTCGTCGAGCCGGTACAGCAGCGGGCCCGGCATCTTGTGCGCCGGGTCGGCGAGCAGATGGTAGAGGCCGTCGTCGCCGCGTTTCGACCAGTGCGCGGCCAGAAACGCGGCGCGGCGCGGATCGAGCCGCGGATTGGTCTTGATCAGGCGCGCCGCCACGTCGTCGAGGGATGCGTACGGCCGCAGCGCGGGCGGCTCGCGCAGCTCGTCGAGCCAGCCGCGCAGCCGGCGCGGCGCCTGTTCGGCGCGGGCCGGCGCGAGCCCGAACCCTTCGAGATCGACCACGCGGCGCACGCGTTCCGGCCGGGCGCCGGCATACAGGCACACGACGTTCGCGCCCATGCTGTGTCCGACCAGGTTGACCTCGCCGGTTGGCGCGTAGCGGTCGACGAGCGCATCGAGGTCGCCCAGGTATTCGTGGAACCAGTAGTGGCCGCCACCCTGCCGCGCGACCGGCCAGTCGGACAGCCCGAAGCCGCGCGCATCGGGCGCGATCACCTGCCAGTCGCCCGCGAGTGCATCGACGACGAACTGGAACGACGCCGCAACGTCCATCCAGCCGTGCAGCATGAACAGCGTCGGCGCATCGGGCCGGCCCCAGCGCCGCACATGCAGCTGGACGCCGCGCACCGTGACGAAATCGGAAACAGAACTCGACGCACTCATTGCCACCGCCAAAAAAAGAATGGTCGTTCGATTATAGCGGCGATGCTCCAGTTCCGGCGGCCGGCAATCGAGGTACCGCTCTAGCAGCGAGGCCGTACGGCGCCAGGCGGAAAGAGGCTGTCGATCGGGCGCGCAAGCAGGCGGCCCACCCGACGCAGCCGCACGCGATCCGGCTAATGCGCGGTGCGCCCGTCCGCCGCGTCCTGCGCGGCCAGTTCGTCGAGTTCGGCCTGCTCGAAGCCGGCATCGCGTCGCGCATCGAAATTGAACGGGCCGCGCAGCCGCGGCGCATGGTATTGCTCGGCGAGCTGCCGATAGGTCGGCACGGGGTCGCGCCCGGCTGCGTCGCACAGATGGCGGAACCAGCGGTTACCGATCGCGACGTGGCCGATTTCGTCGCGCAGGATCACGTCCAGGATCGCAGCCGACGCGTCGTCGCCCGCCTGCACGAGCCGCGCGCGGATCGGTGGCGAGGCGTCCAGCCCGCGCGCCTCGAGCGTGCGCGGCACGAGCGCCATGCGCGCGAGCACATCGTCCTTGGTCCGCTTGCACATCTCCCATAGCCCGTTATGCGCGGGAAAATCGCCGTACGCATGCCCGAAGCCGTCGGCGAGCCGGTCGGACAGCAGCGTGAAGTGATAGGCCTCCTCGGCCGCGACCTTCAGCCAGTCCGCATAGAACGCGTCGGGCATGTCCGCGAAGCGCCAGACCGCGTCGAGCGCCAGGTTGATCGCGTTGAACTCGATATGGGCGAGCGCGTGCAGCAGCACGGCGCGCCCTTCGGGCGATCGCATGCTGCGCCGCTGCAGCTCGCGCGGCTCGACCAGCGGGGGCCGCGCCGGGCGCCCGGGCAGACCGGCCGGTTCGCGCAACTGGAGCGCCGGCGCGATCGCCGCCTGCCCGGCGCGCAGCGCATCGTGCAGCGCGCGCACTCGCGCGGCCTTGGCCGCCGGCTCGGCAATACGCAGCGCATCGAGCGCCACGCTGCGCACACAGGCCTGCGGCTGGTCGAAAGAAGAAGACTCCATGCTCATAAACGGGGACACCTTGCGTACGCATCGCGGGAGCATCGGCACGCGACGGTTTACAATATGCGTTTGTTCCGCGGCGCCAGGCGCCGGGGCAAACCGGACGCGCCATTCTACCGGCGCCCATCATCGAAGAGACAAGGAGACTCCGTGACGATCTACAAGCTGGGCGAGACGGCCCCGACGATCCACGAAAGCGTATTCGTCGCCGATACGGCGGCCATCATCGGCAAGGTCGTGCTCGAGGAAAACGCGAGCGTGTGGTTCGGCGCGACGATTCGCGGCGACAACGAGACGATCACGGTCGGCGCCGGCAGCAACGTCCAGGAAGGCGCGGTCCTGCATACCGACCCCGGCTTTCCGCTGACGATTGCCGAGAACGTGACGATCGGGCACCAGGCGATGCTGCACGGCTGCACGATCGGCGAAGGTTCGCTGATCGGGATTCAGGCGGTGGTCTTGAATGGAGCGGTCATCGGCCGCAACTGTCTGGTGGGTGCCGGCGCGGTCGTGACGGAAGGCAAGACGTTCCCGGACAATTCGCTGATTCTCGGCGCACCGGCGAAAGTCGTGCGCGAGCTGTCGGCCGAAGACGTCGCGCGGCTGCGCGCGAACGCGAAGACGTATGTCGAGCGACGTGCGCATTTCAAGGAGCAACTCGTGCGGATCGGGTGATTCGCACGGATTTCAAGGAAGAAGAGTGAGCGACCAGTTACAGAAATTCATGTTCAATGCGGCGCCCGTGCGCGGCGAGATCGTTTCGCTGCGCAACACGTGGCAGGAAGTGCTCGCCCGCCGCGACTACCCTGCCCCGGTGCGCACGGTGCTCGGCGAGATGATGGCCGCATGCGCGCTGCTGTCCGCGAACCTGAAATTTCACGGCACCCTGATCATGCAGATCTTCGGCGACGGGCCGGTCCAGATGCTGGTCGTCCAGTGCGGGTCCGATCTGTCGATGCGGGCCACCGCGAAGTTCTCCGGCGACGCCGCGCAGACGATCAGCGACGACACGAGTTTCGCGTCGCTCGTCAACGCGAGCGGCCACGGCCGCTGCGTGATCACGCTCGATCCGGCCGACAAGCTGCCGGGCCAGCAGCCGTATCAAGGCATCGTGCCGCTGAACGGCGTCGACGGCCCGCTCGAATCGGTGTCGCAGGTGCTCGAGCACTACATGCATCACTCGGAGCAGCTCGACACGCGGCTGTGGCTCGCGGCCGATCGCGACCGCGCGGTCGGCATGCTGCTGCAGAAGCTGCCGGGCGACGGCGGCATCGTGCCGCGCAACGCCGAAACCGATATCGACACGTGGGAGCGCGTGTGCACGCTCGGCGGCACGCTGTCCGCGAAGGAACTGCTCGAAGTCGAACCGGAAGTCGTGTTCCGCCGGCTGTTCTGGCAGGAAAACGTGCAGCACTTCGAACCGGCCGGCACGCGCTTCCAGTGTTCGTGCTCGCGCGAGAAGGTCGGTGCGATGCTGCGCATGCTCGGTCGTGAAGAAGTCGACAGCGTGATCGTCGAGCGCGGCCACGTCGAGATCCACTGCGAGTTCTGCAACCAGCGCTACGAATTCGATCCGGTCGACGTCGCGCAACTGTTTGCGGCACCCGGTGTCGAAACCGGCATCGCGCCCGCGACCGACCAGCGTCACTGAGCCATGCGCCCGTGCCCGCCACCGGCGCGGCACGGGCGCATAATGACGCACGAGCGCCGCACCGCGGCTCAGGCGCCCAAGGCCCGGCCTTCGGCGCAAGCCGCTTTCCCACGGTCGGCGCGCCGCAGGAGAAACACATGAATCGCCCTCACCCCTTGCTCACCATCCGCAGCGTCGCCCTGACGGGCATGGCCGCCGGCACGCTCGCGCTGGCCGGCTGCGCGATGCCGCCGCCGACTTCCACGATCCTGAGCCGCCTGCCCGAACCGGGCGCGTCGGGCGGCCAGCCACCCGTGTTGTCGAGCGCCGAACGCAAGCGCTACGACGAGATCGACCAGCAGGTGCTGCGCGAACAGAACAGCGCGATGGCAGCCGAAGCGGCGGCGCGCGCGTGGGCGTATTACTCGCCGCCACCCGTGACGGTCTACGGCGGGTACTACGGCGGATGGGGCAATCGCTGGGGCACGGGCGTCAGCTACGGTTACCCGGGCTGGTGGTGGTGAGCGGCGTCGCCCGATCGATTGCTGACTGGCAGGAAATAAAAAAGCGCGGCATTTCCCGCGCTTTTTCAATGGATTCGACGTACCGCGCTCAGTGATGCGCCGGCTTGCCCTTGTCGCCGCCGTGATGGCGCGACGGCTTCGCGATCGACTGCGGATTCGGCACGACCCGCACCGGCGCCGCCGAAACCGCGCCGCGCGTCGACGTATTCGATGGCGTGTTGTTCACTGGCCCCGCAGGCGCATTCGGCGACACGAACTGCACGAATACTTCGCCGTCCTTCACCATGCCCATCTCGTAGCGCGCACGCTCCTCGATCGCCGCGGTGCCGCTCTGCAGATCCTGCACTTCGCCCGCGGTGCGCTCGTTGCGCAGCTTCTCGTCCGCATTCTTCTGAAGCTGGTCGTCGAGCTGCTGACGCAATTCGTGCACCCGCAGCCAGCCGCCGTGTCCCCACCATAGGGGGTACTGAATGAGCGCCAGCAAGGCAATCAGGACGACAGTGACAAGCCGCATGTAAGAGACGCAGATATAAGAAGCGCCGCTCCGCGCACAGGCACAGAGCGGCGTCGAGATGACGAACCCGATAGTAGCGCGTTAGCGCAGGTTATAGAAAGCCGATTTGCCCGGGTAGCTCGCGATGTCGCCGAGGTCTTCCTCGATGCGCAGCAGCTGGTTGTACTTCGAGATGCGGTCGCTGCGCGACAGCGAACCCGTCTTGATCTGACCGGCGTTCAGGCCGACCGCGATGTCCGCGATCGTCGAATCTTCCGTTTCGCCCGAGCGGTGCGAGATCACGGCCGTGTAGCCCGCGCGCTTCGCCATTTCGATCGCCGCGAACGTTTCGGTCAGCGTACCGATCTGGTTGATCTTGATGAGGATCGAGTTCGCGATGCCCTTCTCGATGCCTTCCTTCAGGATGCGCGTGTTCGTGACGAACAGGTCGTCGCCGACCAGCTGCACCTTCTTGCCGAGACGATCGGTCAGCAGCTTCCAGCCGTCCCAGTCGCTTTCGTGCATGCCGTCCTCGATCGATACGATCGGGAACTTGTCGGCGAGCGTCGCGAGGTAGTCGGTGAATTCGGCCGACGACAGTTGCAGGCCTTCGCCGGCGAGCTGGTACTTGCCGTCGTGGTAGAACTCGGATGCCGCGCAGTCGAGCGCGAGCAGCACGTCTTCGCCCGCACGGTAGCCGGCCTTCTCGATCGCCTGCAGGATCGTCGACAGGCACTCGTCGTTGCTGCCGAAGTTCGGTGCGAAACCGCCTTCGTCGCCGACGGCCGTGCTCATGCCGCGGTCGCTCAGGATCTTCTTCAGCGCGTGGAACACTTCCGCGCCGCAACGCAGCGCTTCACGGAACGTCGGCTGGCTGACCGGAACGATCATGAATTCCTGGATGTCCAGGCTGTTGTTCGCGTGCGCGCCGCCGTTGACGATGTTCATCATCGGCACCGGCAGTTGCATCGCACCCGAACCGCCGAAGTAGCGGTACAGCGGCAGGCCGGCCTCTTCGGCGGCGGCCTTCGCGACGGCCATCGACACGGCCAGCATCGCGTTCGCGCCCAGGCGCGACTTGTTGTCGGTGCCGTCCAGCTCGAGCAGCGTCTTGTCGAGGAACGCCTGTTCCGACGCGTCGAGGCCCATGATGGCTTCGGAGATTTCGGTGTTGATGTGCTCGACTGCCTTCAGCACGCCCTTGCCGTTGTAGCGGCCGGCTTCGCCGTCGCGCAGTTCGATCGCTTCACGCGAGCCGGTGGACGCGCCCGACGGCACCGCCGCGCGGCCCATCGTGCCCGATTCGAGCAGCACGTCGCATTCGACGGTGGGGTTGCCGCGCGAATCCAGAATCTCGCGGCCGATGATATCTACGATTGCACTCATGGGTTTCCTCTGAGAATGACGATGGATTCTTCAAACTGCGACGGCGTGCGTGCCGGAACCGCTTTCGCTACAGACGCGCGAAGCCGTCGCAAGGTTCATTCGATCTTTAATTGAAATCGTTTTCCAGGAACGGATTGCGCTTCACCGCCTGGTCGAGCGTGACGAGGGTCTCCAGCAACGCGCCCATCCGGTTCAGCGGCACCGCGTTCGGGCCGTCCGACTTCGCCTCGGCCGGATTCGGATGCGTTTCCATGAAGAGGCCCGCGACGCCCGTCGCGACCGCCGCACGGGCGAGCACCGGCACGAATTCGCGCTGGCCGCCCGAGCTCGTGCCCTGCCCGCCCGGCAACTGCACCGAGTGGGTCGCATCGAACACGACCGGCGCGTTCGTCTCGCGCATGATCGCGAGCGAACGCATGTCCGACACGAGGTTGTTGTAGCCGAACGAGACGCCGCGCTCGCACGCCATGAAGCGGTCTTCCGACAGCCCCGCGTCACGCGCCGCGTCGCGCGCCTTGTCGATCACGTTCTTCATGTCGTGCGGCGCGAGGAACTGGCCCTTCTTGATGTTGACGGGCTTGCCCGAGCGCGCGCACGCATGGATGAAGTCGGTCTGGCGGCACAGGAACGCCGGCGTCTGCAGCACGTCGACGACCGACGCGACCTGTTCGATCTCGTCGATCGAATGCACGTCGGTCAGCACCGGCAGGCCGAGCTGGCGCTTCACCTCGCCGAGAATCCGCAGCCCCTCGTCCATTCCGAGGCCGCGAAACGACTTGCCCGAGCTGCGGTTCGCCTTGTCGTAGGACGACTTGTAGATGAACGGAACGTTCAGCTTCTCGCAGATCTCCTTCAGGCGGCCCGCCGTGTCGATCGTCATTTGCTCCGATTCGACGACGCAGGTACCCGCGATCAGGAAGAAAGGCTGGTCGAGACCGACCTCGAAATCGCACAGCTTCATGCTTGCACTCCGCGCGCTTGCTTGTTGGCAAGCGCCGCTTCGACGAACGACTTGAACAGAGGATGACCGTCACGCGGCGTGGACGTGAATTCCGGATGGAACTGGACGCCGACGAACCACGGGTGCATCGAACGCGGCAGCTCCATCATTTCCGGCAGATCCTCGCTCGGGGTACGGGCGCTGATGATAAGGCCGCCGGCTTCGAGCTGGGGCACGAAGCGGTTATTGACTTCATAACGGTGGCGATGGCGCTCGTTCACGTCCTTGCCGTAGATTTCTTCCGCCATCGTGCCCGGCTTGATCGGGCAGCGTTGCGAACCCAGGCGCATCGTGCCGCCGAGGTCGGATTCCTCGGTGCGCGTCTCGACCTTGCCTTCGCGGTCGTACCATTCGGTGATCAGCGCGACCACACGCTCCGGCGTGTCCGGATCGAATTCCGTGCTGTTCGCCTGCTTCAGGCCGACGACGTCGCGCGCGAATTCGATCACCGCGAGCTGCATGCCGAGGCAGATGCCGAGGTACGGCACCTTCGACTCGCGCGCGTAGCGAACCGCGGCGATCTTGCCTTCCGTGCCGCGACGGCCGAAACCGCCCGGCACCAGCACGGCGTCGAGATGCTTCAGGCTGTCGACGCCATTGGTCTCGAGCTCTTCCGAGTCGATGTACTCGATGTTGACCTTGGTCGACGTGTGGATCGACGCATGGCGCAGCGCCTCGATCAGCGACTTGTACGACTCGGTCAGGTCGACGTACTTGCCGACCATGCCGATCGTCACTTCCTGCTTCGGGTTCTCGAGCTTCTCGACGAGCGCCGACCACATGCTCAGGTCGGCATCCTTCGGCGACAGCTTCAGCTCTTCGCAGATGATCCGGTCGAGGCCCTGGTCGTGCAGCATCTGCGGAATCTTGTAGATGCTGTCGGCATCCCACACCGAGATCACGGCGTCTTCCGGCACGTTCGAGAACATCGAGATCTTCTTCGATTCGTCGTCGGGGATGCGGCGATCCGCACGGCACAGCAGCACGTGCGGCAGGATGCCGATCTCGCGCAGCTTCTGTACGCTGTGCTGGGTCGGCTTCGTCTTCAGCTCGCCGGCCGTCGCGACGTACGGCACGAGCGTCAGGTGCACGAAGCACGCGCTGTTGCGGCCGAGGCGCAGGCTCATCTGGCGCGCGGCCTCGAGGAACGGCAGCGACTCGATGTCGCCGACCGTGCCGCCGATCTCGACGATCGCGACGTCCGGCTCGCCGCAGGTGGCCGATGCGGCCCCGCGCTCGATGAACGCCTGGATTTCGTTCGTGATGTGCGGAATGACCTGCACGGTCTTGCCGAGATAGTCGCCGCGGCGTTCCTTGCGGATCACCGATTCGTAGATCTGGCCGGTCGTGAAGTTGTTGGCCTTGCGCATCTTCGTGCTGATGAAGCGCTCGTAGTGGCCGAGGTCGAGGTCGGTCTCCGCTCCGTCTTCCGTCACGAACACTTCGCCGTGTTGAAACGGGCTCATCGTGCCGGGGTCGACGTTGATGTAGGGATCAAGCTTGAGGAGGGTGACTTTCAGACCGCGCGATTCGAGGATCGCGGCGAGGGAAGCGGCGGCAATGCCCTTGCCAAGGGAAGAAACTACGCCGCCGGTGACGAAAACATATTTGGTCATCGCTGGATGCTCGCGGGAAAAACGGATTATACCGTAAAGCCCGCCCTTCTCTCAGCAATTGGCGTGATGATCGCGCCCCGTTCGGGCCGACCCGCGCCGGCCGTGCGCGCCGGTACGAACCGGCCGGCCGGTCGGCGCCGCACGCATCCACCGGCGGGCGTTCCAGCCGCCCGGCGAAACGTCAGGCGCGCTTCGCGAGCGGCGCGCCGGCCTGCGAAACGCCGCCCTCTTCCGCCTTCAGCGAATTCAGCATCCGCTGCAATGCGCGGGCGGTCTCGATCGGCCGCTCCATCGGGAACAGGTGGCTGCCCTCGAGCCATTCGATGCGCCCCCGCGTCGCGCGGCGCGTCGCATCGAGCCCGACCTGCCGCACCTCGCGCGAGCGCGTGCCGGCGAGAAAGCCGAGCGGCACCGGCGCGCCGTGCGCGAGCCGCGGGCCGAGCGTGTGCGGCAGCGTCCGGTAGATCAGGTATTCGACCTGCCGGTCGAACGCGAGCGCGCGCTCGCCGTCGGCGCCGGCCTGCGGAATCCCGTAGTCGATATAGTCGGCCAGCATCCGTTCGTCCCAGCGCGCGAACGCGGGCTTCTCGCGGAAGTGCCGCCAGACTTCGTCGCGGCTCATCCAGCGGGTGCGCCGGTTGCGCGTCGCCGCGGCCGGCGACAGCCGCTCGTCGAGCCCCGCCCACTGGCTCGCGCGCAGCGCGCCGGCACGCCAGCCCGCGATGATCGGCGAATCGATCATCACGACGCCGCGCACCCACTGCGGCTTCTTCAGCGCGGCCATCAGCGACAGGTAGCCGCCGAGCGAATGGCCGACGAGCCAGACCGGACGCTCGTAGCGGCTGCCGATGTCGTCGAGCAGTTGCTCGACGAGATGCGGCCAGTCGCGCGTCACCGGGTAGCGGCGGTCGTGGCCGATCCGTTCGACGTAGCGCAACTCGTAGTCGTCGGCCAGTTCGGCGAAGATCGTCCGGTACGTCGACGCCGGGAAGCCGTTCGCATGCGAGAAGTGGAGGATGTCCTTCAAACGCCGATGTCTCCTTTGTCGGCGGGAGTTAGTGCTTCAGCACTTACTCCCGCCCCATGCTTCGCGGTCGACCGGCGTTGGCGCTTTGGCTCTCACGCCAGTCCCATGCTTCGTATTCTGTCGGGACCGCGCTTCGGTACGGCACGCCGGCCCCGAACTTTCCATCCCGATACGGCGGCCTTCGCCGCGCTCACCGGTCCATCCAGTACCTGCGCCGTTCATCGCGATAGCGCGCGAAGGCAAACCCGCCGCCGGCCGGCGCGACGTCGAATCGCACGGCGCCGTCGCGATCGGTGCGCGGCAGCGGAATCCCGCGCGCCTCGTAGCGGGCCAGCACGGTCCGGTGCGGATGCCCGAAACGATTGCGATAGCCTACAGGAAATACCGCGACGCGCGGCCCGACCGAATCGAGGAAAGGCTCGACCGACGACGTGCGGCTGCCGTGGTGCGGAACGACCAGGATCTGCGCGGCCAGCGCGTCGCGCGCATCGGCCACCAGCCGGCGCTCGGCGGCGGCCTCGATGTCGCCCGTCAGCAGTGCCGACGTGCCGCCCGCATCGATGCGCAACACGCACGATTGTCCGTTCGACGACCCCGTGCCCACCCCGCCCGGCGGCCACAGCATCGTGAAGACGACACCGTCCCAGGTCCATCGCTGCCCGGCTGCGCAAGGTAGCCGATCGGCCACGCCGGCCGCCTGCGCATCGCGCCACAGCCGGTGCCGCGGCGCAATGCCGGCCAGCAGCTGGCGCACGTCGGTGGCCGCATAGACGGCCGGTGCGCCGCCCGCATGATCGGCATCCGCGTGACTGAGGACGAGCGAATCGATCGTCGCGATGCCGCGCGCCCGTAACGCCGGCGCGACGATCCGCGTACCGGCGTGAGACGACTCAGCGCCCGGCCCCGCATCGAACAGCAAGGTCCGCCGTGCGGTTTCGACCAGCACCGCCGCACCCTGCCCGACGTCGAGCACGGTCAGCCGGAAGCCGCCCGGCGGCGGCGCATCCGGCGCCGGCGCGACCAGCGGCAGCCACGTGAGCGGCGCCGCCCAGCGCAACGGCCAGCCGCGCGGCATCAGCGCCCACGCGACGCCCACGCATGCGAGCGCCAGCACCGGCCAGTCGGGCATGCGCAGCCAAAACACGCCGGCCGGCCAGTCGGCCAGATACCCGAGCAGCGTCATCATCGGTTCGAGCGCCGCATGCGCAAGCCGGAAAGCCGCCGCATCGAGTGGCGGCGGCAACGCGATGCCGGCCAGCACGACCGGCGTGACGACCGAGCTGACCCACGGAATCGCGAACGCATTGCCGAACGGGCCCGACAGGGAAACCTGCGCGAACCACGCGGCGGTGAGCGGCGCGAGCCCGATCGTCACCGCGTACTGCACGCGCGTCGCCTCGGCGAGGCGGCGCCGGCAACGCGTCCCCCACCCGCGCAACCGGCTCCGCAGGCCGGTCGTGCCGCCTTCCGCACCCGCTTCATCGATATCGTCGACCTCGCGCACCGCACGCCAGCCGGCAACGGCCAGCAGGATCACGGCGACCGCGCCGAACGACAGCCAGAACCCGGCCGACAGCACGGCCCACGGATCGACGAGCAGCACGCCGCCGAGCGCCGCGCACAGCACCGCGGACGTCGGCACGCTGCGGCCGGCCAGATACGCGATGCCGCCGCCCGCGATCATCCACCACGCGCGCTGCGCCGGCACGTTGAAACCGGCGAGCGCGGCGTAGCCCGCGGCAGCAACCAGCGCCGCAAGCGCGGCCGCGTACGGCGCCGGCACCACGAGCGTCGCGGCCCCCGCGCGCCATCGCACGCGGCGCCAGACCATCGACACGAGCCAGCCGGCGATCGCGCCGACCAGCCCGACATGGAGACCGGAAATCGCGACCAGGTGGCTCGTGCCCGTATTGCGCAGCACGCGCCAGTCGTCGTCGCCGATGCCCGACTGGTCGCCGATCGCCAGCGCGGCGACGATGCCGCGGTGCGCTGCATCGGTACCGAGCACGTCGTCGATGCGTGCGCGCAGCGTGTCGCGCACCCGATCGATCGATGCACGCCATCCGGATGCGCGCGCATCGAGCAATACCGCCCGGCGCGGCGCACTGACATAGCCGATCGCACGAATGCCCGCGGCGAGCCATGCCGCCTCGCTGTCGCGCACGCCGGGATTGGCCTCGGCATGCGGACGCTTGAGACGCACGACGAAACGCCAGCGCTGGGCCGCCCGCAAATCGGGAAGCGTATCGCGTGTCGCGGATGCACCATACGCACGCCACGACAGCCGGATCAATGGTGGAAAACGGGTGAGCCCCGCATCGTTCGATTCGACCGCGAACAGCAGCCGCGCGCCCGTTTCATCGACGACGGGCAACCCGCGGATCACGCCCGTGACGACGATGTCACGCCCTTCCCACTCGGCAGGCAGGCTGTCGCTCAACCGCCACTCGGCGCGTGCCGCCGCATAGCCGAACCCCGCGACGCTGGCCGCGAGCGCCCACAGCATCCATCCGCATGCAACGACCGCACGCGTGCGCGGCCAGCGCACGCACCACACACCGAGCGCCGCACAGCCCGCGAGCACGGCTGCTCCGACCGTCCATGCGATCGCCCCCGGCAACGCCGCCTGCCGCTGCAGCACGACGACGCCGAGCGCGAACGCGATCCACCCCACGCGCATTCCGCCTCCTCGTCGACCCGGCGCCACCCTGCCAATACGGCGCCTTCCGGCAACGATTATGCGGACGAAAGTGCGAGTCGCGGCAGCGCGGCGAGCGCGTTAGCCGAAGTGCGTACGGCCAATTCGCCAGTATCGAGCCCGCGCAATTCGGCGAGCACGGCGCCGATGCGCGGCACCTGGTCGGGCGTATTGCGGGATTTGTATGCCCATTCGGGCGCGATGTCGGGCGCATCGGTCTCGACGACGAGCGCGTCGAGCGGCAACTCGGTGGCGAGCCGGCGGATCTGCCGCGCGCGCGTGAAGGTCACATTACCGCCGAAGCCGAGATGGAGGCCCTGCGCCAGATACGCTTCGGCTTGCTGAAAGCTGCCGTTGAACGCATGCGCGATGCCGCGCCGCACGCCGAAACGGCGCAGCCCGGCCAGCACGCGGTCCTGCGACTTGCGCACGTGACACAGCACCGGCAGGTCGAATTCCCGCGCCAGCCGGAGCTGGCCCTGGTAGAAGAATTGCTGCCGGTCTTCGTCGAGCCCCGGCACGAAATAGTCGAGCCCGATCTCGCCGATCGCGACGAAACGCGGATCGTCGAGGCTGGCCTCGATCTCCATGCGCAGCCGGTCGAGATCCTCGTCGCGCGCCTGCGGCGTATACATCGGATGGATACCGAGCGCGTACGCCGCGCCCGGCGTGCGCTGCGCGAGTTCGCGCACCGTCGTGAAGTTGTCGCGCCCGATGCTCGGGATCACGATGCGCGACACGCCGGCCGCGTGCGCAGCCTGCGCGACCGCGTCGCGGTCGGCGTCGAACTCGGCGGCATCGAGATGGCAATGCGTGTCGATCCACATGGCAGCGGTCCTGCGTCGTTGCGCCGTGCCGCGACGAACCGGCGGCCGGCCAACGGCGTGGCTTTTTTACACCGGCAGCGCCGGCTCCTCGTGCAGCACCCCGTCGCGCAGCCGCATGATGCGATCGCAACGCGCGGCGAGATCGGGGTCGTGCGTGACGATCACGAAACTCGTTTCGAGCGTCTCGGACAGTTCGAGCATCAGGTTGAACACCGTGTCGGCCGTCGTGCCGTCGAGGTTGCCGGTCGGCTCGTCGGCGAGCACGCACGCGGGCTTCGTGACCAGCGCACGCGCGATCGCGACGCGCTGCCGTTCGCCGCCCGACAGCTCGCCCGGCCGGTGCTTCGCCCGCGGGCCGAGACCGACGCGTTCGAGCATCGCCTGTGCCTGCTCGCGCGCGTCCTCGGTGGTCATCCGGCGGATGCGCAGCGGCATCGCGACGTTGTCGAGCGCGGTGAACTCGGGCAGCAGGTGGTGGAACTGGTAGACGAAGCCGAGCGCGCGGTTGCGCAACTCGTTGCGCTCACGCTCGGCGAGTTGCGTAAACGGCTTGCCGAGCAGCGACACTTCGCCGGCGCTCGGCTCGTCGAGCCCGCCCAGCACGTGCAGCAGCGTGCTCTTGCCGGAGCCCGACGCGCCGACGACCGCGAGCTTCTCGCCGCGCCGCACCGTCAGCTCGGTGTTGTTGAGCACCTGCACGTTGAAGCCGCCCTGCACGAACGCCTTCGTGATCCCGCGCGCCTGAAGCACGTATTCCTGCATACCTGCCGAATCCTGTCTGTTGTGTTGTTGTCGTGAATCCGCGAATGCGGCCGCGCGGTCATTCATAGCGGAGCGCCTCCGCCGGCTTCACCTTCGCGCCGCGCCAGCTCGGATAAAGCGTCGCGACGGCCGACAGCGCGAACGCGATCAGCCCGATCCGGATCACGTCGCTCGCGACGAGTTCGGACGGCAGCTCGCTGATGAAGTACACCGACGGCGGCAGGAACTGCACGCCGAACAGGTGCTCGATCATCGGGATCAGCCACGGGATGCTCCACGCGATCAGGCAGCCGAGCGCGACGCCGGACGCGGTGCCGACGAAGCCGATCGTCACGCCCTGCACGACGAAGATCTTCATGATCGACCCCGGCTGCGCGCCGAGCGTGCGCAGGATCGCGATGTCCGCCTGCTTGTTGGTCACCGTCATCACGAGCGACGACACGAGGTTGAACGCGGCCACCGCGATGATCAGCGTGAGGATGATGAACATCATCCGCTTCTCGATCTGCACGGCCGAGAACCATGTCTTGTTCTGCTGGGTCCAGTCGCGAATGTACAGGCTGCCCGACAGCGTGTGCGACAGCTCGACCGCGACCTGCGGCGCCTTCTGCATGTCGGTGAGCCGCAGCCGCACGCCGGTCGGCGCGTTCATCCGGAACAGCGCCTCGGCGTCGCGGATGTTGATCATCGCGAGCGTGCTGTCGTATTCGTAGTGGCCCGACTCGAACACGCCGACCACCGTGAACTGCTTCAGGCGCGGCATCATCCCTGCCGGCGTGATCGAGCCTTCGGGCGCGACGAGCGTGACCTTGTCGCCGACCGTCACGCCGAGGTTGCCGGCGAGCGCGTCGCCGAGCACGATGCCGAACTGGCCCGGCACGAGCGCGCCGAGCTGGCCGGCCTTCATGTCCTTGCCGATGTCGGACACCTGCGGCTCGAGCGACGGCTCGACGCCGCGCAGCATCACGCCGCTCACCGCGTCCTGGCGCGTGAGCAGCGCCTGCGCGTCGACATACGGCGCGGCGCCGATCACCGACGGATTGCGGCGCGCTTCCTGCGCGGTCAGTTGCCAGTCGGGCATCGACCCCGTCGGCGAGAACACCTCGACGTGCGCGAGCACCGACAGCATGCGGTCGCGCACTTCCTTCTGGAAGCCGTTCATCACCGACAGCACGACGATCAGCGCCGCGACGCCGAGCGCGATCCCGAGCATCGACACGAGCGCGATGAAGGAAATGAAGCCGTTGCCGGTCGTGCGTTTGCCGGCGCGCGTGTAGCGCCAGCCGATCTGCCATTCGTACGGAAGTTTCAAGCGAATCCTTTCTGCTGGTTACGGCGGGAGGCGCGCCGCGGCCGGGCCGCCGCCGGGTGGCGGCCGGCAGCCCGGGCACGGCCGAAAAACGACCGCCGGACGCGAACGGGCCGTCAGCCGGCCCGATCACGCGCGCAGTTTGCCATACAATGCGCACCATCATGCACGACCGACGCCTCCATTTTCTCGTTCCGTTCGCGCTGCCGTCGGCGGCCGATGCGGCCTCGTCCCTGCACACGCTGGACAGCCCCGCGCTCCAGAAGTTGCTCGCCCGCGCGAGCCTCGTCGAGCGCGTGGCCGGCGAGGACTTCCAGCGCACGCTGCCGCACGAGCGCTGGCTGGCAAGCCGGTTCGGCGCCACGCAAGGCAATGCCGCGGACGAGGCGCCGCTCGCGCCCTACATGCTGCTGGCCGACGGCGGCGACCCCGGCACGCACGCGTGGGCGTGCGTCGAGCCCGTGCACGTCGAAATCGCGCACGATCACCTGGTGCTCGTCGATCCGGCCGCCCTCGCGCTCGACGACGGCGACGCGGCCGCGCTGCTCGCGGTCGCACGACCGCTGATCGAGGAACTGGGCGTACGGCTCGAAGCGCCGAACCCGGCGCGCTGGTATCTGTCGAGCGACCAGCTCGCGCGCCTCGCCGGCGCCGCGCCGCTGCGCGCCAGCGGCCGCAACATCGAGATCTGGCTGCCGCACGAGGCGCATACGGGCGAGCGCTCGCGGATGTGGATGAAACTGCAGAACGAAGTGCAGATGGCGTGGTTCCAGCATCCGGTCAACGAAGCCCGCGAGGCCCGCGGCCTGCCCGCCGTCAATTCGGTCTGGTTCCATGCGCAGGGCACGCTGAAGCCGGTCGGCAAGCCGTTCGCGCGCGTGCTGTCGGCGTCGCCCGCCGCGCTCGGCCTCGCGCGCGCCGCGCAAATCGAAGCCGGCAAGCCGCCTGCGACATTCGGCGCGCTGCCTGCCGCCGACGGCGCGACGCTTGTTGATCTGCCTGCGCTGACCACCCCGTTCATCGAGCAGGACTGGGCGCGCTGGCACGACGGCCTCACCGCGCTCGAGCGCGCCTGGTTCGCGCCGGCGCTCGCCGCGCTGCAGAACGGCGAGCTGGCGAGCGTCGATGTCACGCTGTGCGGCGACACGAGCTCCGTGACGCTGCACGCGACGCGCGGCGATCTGCGCAAGTTCTGGCGCCGCCGCGCGCTTGCCTCCCTGTTCGAATAACCAGCAGACCCCGAATGACCCGGATCGTTACCCGCCCCGTCGCGCCCGCCGACGCCGAAGCGCTTGCGCGCCACGGTCTGCACCCCGTCCTCGCGCGCCTGTACGCGTCGCGCGGCGTGCAGTCGCCCGTCGACATCGAGACCGCGCTCGCGCGCCTCGTGCCGCCCACCGAGCTGAAAGGCTGCGCCGATGCGGCGGTGCTGCTCGCCGACGCGATTGCCGACAAGCGGCGCCTGCTGGTCGTCGCCGACTACGACTGCGACGGCGCGACTGCCTGCGCGGTCGCGGTGCGCGGCCTGCGGATGTTCGGCGCGCAGATCGACTACCTGGTGCCGAACCGCTTCGAATACGGCTACGGCCTCACGCCCGAGATCGTCGAGCTCGCGGCCGCGCGCAAGCCCGACCTGCTGATCACCGTCGACAACGGGATCGCGAGCGTCGCCGGCGTCGAAGCCGCGAACGCGCGCGGCATCGACGTGCTCGTGACCGACCACCACCTGCCCGGCGACGCGCTGCCCGCCGCGCGCGCGATCGTCAACCCGAACCAGCCCGGCTGCGCATTCCCGAGCAAGCACCTCGCCGGCGTCGGCGTGATGTTCTACGTGCTGCTCGCGCTGCGCGCCGAGCTGCGCCGCCGCGGTGCATTCGCGAGCAAGGAGGCCGAGCCGCGCCTCGACGGCCTGCTCGACCTCGTCGCGCTCGGCACCGTTGCCGACGTCGTGCGGCTCGACGGCAACAACCGCGTGCTGGTCGCGCAGGGGCTGCAGCGCATCCGCAACGGCCGCATGCAGCCGGGCATCGCCGCGCTGTTCCGGGCCGCCGCGCGCGAAGCGCGCACCGCGTCGGGCTTCGACCTCGGCTTCGGCCTCGGCCCGCGCCTGAACGCCGCTGGGCGGCTGTCCGACATGTCGCTCGGCATCGAATGCCTGATCACCGACGACATCGGCCGCGCGTGGGATCTCGCGCAGCAGCTCGACGTGATGAACCGCGAGCGCCGCGAAATCGAGGCCGGCATGCAGCAGCAGGCGCTCGCCGATCTCGCCGACGTCGATCCGGCCGACGCGTGCACGATCACGCTGTTCAATCCCGCGTGGCACCAGGGCGTGATCGGCATCGTCGCCGGCCGGCTCAAGGAGAAATTCCACCGTCCGTCGTTCACGTTCGCGCACGCCGACGACGAAGGCCGGCGGGTCAAGGGTTCCGGCCGATCGATCGCCGGCTTCCACCTGCGCGACGCGCTCGACCTCGTGTCGAAGCGCGAACCGGACCTGATCGTCGCGTTCGGCGGCCACGCGATGGCGGCCGGCCTCACGCTCGACACCGACAACGTGCCGCGCTTCGCGGCCGCGTTCGAGGCCGTCGCGCGCGAATGGCTGTCCGACGACGCGCTGGCCCGCGTGATCGAGACCGACGGCGAACTCGAGGACGCGTACTTCACGCCGCAGTTCGTCGGCCTGCTCGACGAAGCCGTGTGGGGGCAAGGCTTTCCGGCCCCGCTTTTCTCGGGCGAATTCGACGTCGTGTCGCAGTCGCTCGTGAAGGAAAAGCACCTGAAGCTGCAGCTGGCGCGCGGCCGCCAGCGCTTCAACGCGATCTGGTTCAACCACACCGAGCCGCTGCCGGCGAGCGCGCTGGTCGCGTACCGGCTCGTCGCCGATACGTGGAACGGCGTCACGCGCGTCCAGTTGATCGTCGAACACGCGGCCGGCTGAGCGGGCCGACCGCCCCGCGACGCGCCGCCGCACGCGTGCACGCCGCGCCGGACGGGGCCGCCGACACGCGTACGGGCACCGTTTGCGTCACCGGGCAACCCTCCCGATCAGCTATAATTCCGCTTTTTTACGAAGCCGGAACAGCGAACGATCATGGAAGCGGAACGTCTCAACGCGATCGAAAGCTCCCTGCTCGACCTGCGCAATCGCGCGGGCGAGCTTCGGGGTATCTTTGACTACGACGCCAAAGCTGCGCGTCTGACCGAAGTCAACAAGGAACTCGAAGACCCGAACGTCTGGAACGATTCAAAGAACGCCCAGGCACTCGGCCGCGAGAAGAAGCTGCTCGAAGGCGTCGTCACGACGCTCACCGCGCTCGATAGCGACCTGCGCGATGCGCTCGACCTGTTCGAGCTGGCACGCGAGGAAGGCGACGAAGACACCCTTCTCGCATCCGAAGACGACGCCGCGAAGCTCGAAGCGCGCGTCGGCGACATCGAATTCCGCCGGATGTTCTCGAACCCGGCCGATCCGAACAACTGCTTCATCGACATCCAGGCCGGCGCCGGCGGCACCGAGGCATGCGACTGGGCGTCCATGCTGCTGCGCCAGTACCTGCGCTACTGCGAGCGCAAGGGCTTCAAGGCGGAAGTGCTCGAAGAGTCCGACGGCGACGTCGCCGGCATCAAGAACGCGACGGTCAAGGTCACGGGCGAATACGCGTACGGCTTCCTGCGCACCGAAACGGGCATCCACCGCCTCGTGCGCAAGTCGCCGTTCGACTCGTCGGGCGGCCGCCACACGTCGTTCTCGTCGGTGTTCGTCTATCCGGAAATCGACGACTCGATCGAAGTCGAGATCAACCCGGCCGACCTGCGCATCGACACGTACCGCGCCTCGGGCGCGGGCGGTCAGCACATCAACAAGACCGACTCCGCGGTGCGGATCACGCACATGCCGACGGGCATCGTCGTGCAGTGCCAGAACGACCGCTCGCAGCACCGCAACCGCGCCGAAGCGATGGCGATGCTGAAGTCGCGCCTCTACGAAGTCGAAATGCGCAAGCGCCAGGCCGAGCAGGACAAGCTCGAATCGAGCAAGACCGATGTGGGCTGGGGCCACCAGATCCGCTCGTACGTGCTCGACCAGAGCCGCGTGAAGGACCTGCGCACGAACGTCGAAATGAGCAACACGCGGGCGGTGCTCGACGGCGACCTCGACGACTTCATCAGCGCGAGCCTCAAACAGGGCGTGTAAGCGCCGCGGCGCGGCCGGCCCGCGCCGCCCTTTCCGTTGCCTTGCCGCACCCCACTCCGAATTCCGACCATCATGACCGAACCGACCCAAACGCAGCCCGCCGTCACGGCGGACGAAAACCAGATCATCGCCGAGCGCCGCGAGAAGCTGCGCGCGTTGCGCGAGCAAGGCGTCGCCTACCCGAACGATTTCCGCCCCGAGCACCACGCAGCCGACCTGCAGGCCAAATTCGCCGATTCGGACAAGGCCGCGCTCGAAGCGAACCCGGTCGAGGTGTCGGTGGCCGGCCGCATGATGCTCAAGCGCGTGATGGGCAAGGCGAGTTTCGCGACGGTGCAGGACGGCTCGGGCCAGATCCAGTTCTTCGTGACGCCGAACGACGTCGGCGCCGACACCTACGACGCGTTCAAGAAGTGGGACCTCGGCGACATCGTCGCCGCGCGCGGCGTGCTGTTCCGCACCAACAAGGGCGAGCTGTCGGTCCAGTGCAAGGAGCTGCGTCTGCTGTCGAAGGCGCTGCGCCCGCTGCCGGACAAGTTCCACGGCCTGTCCGACCAGGAAATGCGCTACCGCCAGCGCTACGTCGACCTGATCGTCACGCCGGAAACGCGCGACACGTTCCGCGCCCGCACGAAGACGATCGCGTCGATCCGCAAGTTCATGGACAACGCCGACTTCATGGAAGTCGAGACGCCGATGCTGCACCCGATCCCGGGCGGCGCGGCCGCGAAGCCGTTCGTCACGCATCACAATGCGCTCGACATGCAGATGTTCCTGCGCATCGCGCCGGAGCTGTACCTGAAGCGCCTGATCGTCGGCGGCTTCGAGCGCGTGTTCGAGATCAACCGCAATTTCCGGAATGAAGGCGTGTCGCCGCGCCACAATCCGGAATTCACGATGATGGAGTTCTACGCCGCGTACACCGACTACCGCTGGCTGATGGACTTCACCGAGCAACTGATCCGCCAGGCGGCGATCGATGCGCTCGGCACCGCGACGATCCAGTATCAGGGCCGCGAGCTCGACCTCGCGAAGCCGTTCCATCGCCTGACGATCACGCAGGCGATCCAGAAGTACGCACCGGACTACACCGACGGCCAGCTGTCGGACGACGCGTTCCTGCGCACCGAACTGAAGCGCTTCGGCGTCGACGTGTCGCAGCCGGCGTTCCTGAACGCCGGCATCGGCGCGCTGCAGCTCGCGCTGTTCGAGGAAACGGCCGAAGCGCAGCTGTGGGAGCCGACGTTCATCATCGACTACCCGGTCGAGGTGTCGCCGCTCGCACGCGCATCGGATACGGTGCCGGGCATCACCGAGCGTTTCGAGCTCTTCATGACCGGCCGCGAGATCGCGAACGGCTTCTCGGAGCTGAACGATCCGGAAGACCAGGCCGCGCGCTTCAAGAAGCAGGTCGAGCAGAAGGACGCGGGCGACGAGGAAGCGATGTTCTTCGACGCCGACTACATCCGCGCGCTCGAATACGGGATGCCCCCGACCGGCGGCTGCGGGATCGGCATCGACCGTCTCGTGATGCTGCTGACCGACAGCCCGACGATCCGCGACGTGCTGCTGTTCCCGCATCTGCGCCGCGAAGACTGACGGCCGCGACCGCGTGTGCGCCGCCCCCCGTGGCGCGCACGCGTCGGCTTTGTAACGACGCGTAAATCCCGCCAGCCGGCGTCTGCCGGCCTTCGATCCTCCCCTGTTTTATTCCCCTTGTCGCGACGCCCTTCTCCGGGTTTTCCCGGTAGCAAGCGTTGATCCCGTGCTGCAATTCGTTACACCTTGATACGGTGCACGTCTGGGCCGTGGACGACACTCCTGTTGCGTCACCACGCATGACCACGGGACCAGAACCAGGCGCCGGAACGCCCGGTCTGCTCGCTCCCGAGCGTGGGATCCTGCTCCGGCGCAGCGCGCCGATGCGGATCGACCTTGGAGAAAAAAATGGACAACCAGACTCAGACCACGCCGCAAAAGCAACGCCTCCACCCGCTGATCGCCACCGCAGCCGGCGCCGTCATCGTCGCCAGCCTCGCGGCGACGGCAGCAATCACGGGCGTGTTCCCGAAAGCCACCAGCAGCAATGAACAGAATGGTCAGACCCAGGCTGCGCTGATCGCGTCGCAGCCGGCCGTCGATACGGCCGCGGCCGCCAGCGCCGCGCTGGCCGCACAAGCGCAGCGGCAGGCCGCGGAACAGGCCGCCGCGCAGCAGAAGGCCGCCGTCGCGCAGGCCGAGCCGAAGCCGGCGCCGCGCCCGGCCGCGCCGCACCGCCGTCACACGACCGCGCCGCAGCCGCCGCAATACGCGCAGCAGCCGTCGGCGCCGGCGCAAGCCTACTGCCAGAGTTGCGGCACGGTCGTCGCGATCACGCAGACGCGCACGCCGGGCCAGAGCTCGGGGATCGGCGCCGTGGGCGGCGCAGCGGCCGGTGGCCTGCTCGGCAACCAGTTCGGCAACGGCAACGGCCGCACCGCGATGACGATCATCGGCGCGCTGGGCGGCGGTCTCGCCGGCAACCAGGTCGAGAAGCAGGTCCGCGCGGAAACCGACTATCAGGTGCAAGTGCAGATGGAAAGCGGCGCGACGCGCACGTTCACGTACCACAACCCGCCGCCGTTCGGCCAGGGTCAGCGCGTGCGGATCGAGAACGGCACGCTGGTCGGCGCTTGAAGCTGATCGTGTAGTCGCCGGCGTCCCGCTGCCCGCACGTCGTGCGCGGCGTCGCCCAAAACGAAAACGGCTCGCGAGCAAGCGCTCACGAGCCGTTTTTCATTGACGCGGCGCGCACCGTTGCAGCGCACGCCGTGGCCGTTCGGGTCGATCAGTCCTCGTCGTCGAAATCCGATTCGTCGATCCAGTGCGCCTGGATCGCCTCGAGGATCTTCTCGCCGGAGTGCGTCGGATCGTCGTCGAAGCCGTCGAGCTCGAGCACCCACTGGCGCAGGTCGACGAAGTTGATCCGCTGCGGGTCGATGTCGGGGTGCTTGTCCGCCAGCGCAATGGCTATTTCACGCGAATCGGTCCATTTCATCGCCTGCCTCCGGTTCCTGTCAGTGATTTTCCTTCGCGTGGTTGATCGAGTACTTCGGGATCTCGACCACCAGGTCCGAATCTTCCTTCACGATCGCCTGGCACGACAGGCGCGACGTCGGCTCCAGGCCCCACGCCTTGTCCAGCAGATCGTCCTCGTCCTCCTCGGACGGCGTCAGATCGTTGAAGCCTTCGCGGATCACCACGTGGCACGTCGTGCATGCGCACGACTTCTCGCATGCATGTTCGATCTCGATCCCGTGATCGAGCAGGTTGTCGCAGATACTCTTGCCGGGCGTCGCGTCGATCACCGCGCCGTCCGGGCACAGTTCGACGTGAGGCAGCACCACCAGTTGAGGCATGTTCGTTCCGTCAGTCAGGGTGCGGCGCCGCGCGCCGCACGTTCATCATCGCGCGGGCCGTTGCCGGCCGATGCGCGGTTCGTGGGTTCAGATCTCGTCGAGCCGGCGGCCCGACAGCGCGCGCCTGATGCTCTTGTCCATCCGGCGCGCCGCGAATTCGTCGGTCCCGTCGGCCAGCGCCTTGGTCGCCGCTTCGATCGCATTCGTATCGTCGCCCTGCGCGACCGCGCGCAACGCCGCGGCGAGCGCATCGACCTGCGCGCGCTCGTCGGCCTCGAGCAGTTCGCCGTCGGCCGCCAGCGCGGCCTGCGTCGCCTCGAGCATCCGTTCGGCCTCGACCTGCGCTTCGCGCAGCGCGCGGGCCCGCATGTCGATTTCGGCGGTCTTGAAGCTGTCTTCCAGCATCTTCGCGATGTCGTCGTCGGCGAGGCCGTACGACGGCTTCACGACGACCGATGCCTCGACGCCCGACAACTGCTCGCGTGCGAACACCGACAGCAGGCCGTCCGCGTCGACCTGATAGGTCACGCGAATGCGAGCCGCGCCCGCCGTCATCGGCGGAATGCCGCGCAGCTCGAAGCGCGCGAGCGACCGGCAGTCGGCGACGAGCTCGCGCTCGCCCTGCACGACGTGGATCGCCATCGCGGTCTGGCCGTCCTTGAAGGTCGTGAATTCCTGCGCACGCGCGATCGGAATCGTCGAGTTGCGCGGAATGATCTTCTCGACGAGGCCACCCATCGTCTCGACACCAAGCGACAGCGGAATCACGTCGAGCAGCAGCCAGTCGTCGCCGGTGCCGCGATTGCCCGCGAGCAGATCGGCCTGGATCGCCGCGCCGAGCGCGACGACCTGATCCGGATCGAGGTTCACGAGCGGCGGCTGGCCGAAATACTTCGCGACCGCGTCGCGGATCACCGGCATGCGCGTCGCGCCGCCGACGAGCACGACGCCCTTGATGTCGGCCGGCGTGACCTGCGCATCGCGCAGCGCCTTGCGGGTCGGCGTGAGCGTGCGCTGCACGAGCGGCTCGACGAGCGACGCGAAGGTATCGTGCGAAATCGTCTGCACGAGGTGTGCGCCGCTCGACAGCGTCACGTCGAGCGCCGCTTCGGGCGCCGACGACAGCGCTTCCTTCAGCACGCGCACCCGATCGAGCAGCAGGCGCACGTCTTCGGGCGCGAGCGTCTTCGCGTCGATCCCGGCCTGCGCGAGCACGTGGCCGAACAGCGCGTGGTCGAAATCGTCGCCGCCGAGCGCGGAATCGCCGCCCGCGGCCAGCACCTCGAACACGCCCTTGGTCAGCTTCAGGATCGACAGGTCGAACGTGCCGCCGCCGAGGTCGTACACCGCGTAAAGGCCTTCGGCCGCGTTGTCGAGACCGTAGGCAATCGCCGCGGCGGTCGGTTCGTTCAGCAGGCGCAGCACGTTGAGGCCCGCGAGACGCGCGGCATCCTTGGTCGCCTGGCGCTGCGCATCGTCGAAGTAAGCCGGCACCGTGATCACCGCGCCGACCAGCTCGTCGCCGAGCGAATCTTCCGCGCGATAACGCAGCGTCGCGAGAATCTCGGCCGACACTTCGACCGGGCTCTTCACGCCGTCGATCGTACGGATCTGCACCATGCCCGGCGCATCGACGAATTCGTACGGCGCGTTCGCCGCGCCTTCGACCTCGGCCTTGCCGCGGCCCATGAAGCGCTTGACCGACACGATCGTATTGCGCGGATCGGTCGCGGCCTGCTCCTTCGCTTCGTGGCCGATGCGGCGGCCGCCCTTCTCGAGGTAACGGACCACCGACGGCAGCAGCACGCGGCCCGCTTCGTCCGGCAGGACTTCGGGCACGCTGTTGCGCACGGCGGCGACGAGCGAGTTCGTCGTGCCGAGATCGATCCCGACGGCGAGTCGCCGCTGGTGCGGCGCCGGCGCCATGCCCGGTTCGGAAATTTGCAGTAAAGCCATCTTGGTTCGTTCGGGCGCTCGGCCCGTTTGCTGCGCGTGCCGCAAGGCACGCGGTTAAGTTTCGAGGCGCTCGATCTGCGCGCCCACTTCCGACGCGACTCGTTCGATGAACATCAGCTGACGCACGGCTTCCGCGGCGGCCTGGTCGGCACCGCTGTCGAGCAGCGTGCCGAGGCGCTCGACGCGCACGCGCTTCTCGTCGCGCAGCTCGGCGAGCAGCGCATCGAGCGCGTCGACGTTGCGGGCGGCCGCGGCATCCTCGATGCCCTCGCGCCACTCCATCTGCTGCATCAGGAACGCAGGCTCCATCGCCGTGTTGTTTTCCGCGCCGATGTCGACACCGCGCAGCGACAACAGATAGGACGCGCGCTTCAACGGATCGCGCAGCGTGCGGTACGCCTCGTTCGCGCGAGTGGCCCATTGCATCGCGATACGCTTTTGCGCGTCGCCGGCCGCCGCGAAGCGGTCGGGATGCACCTGCGTCTGCACCGTCCGGTAGGCGGCGTCGAGCGCCGTCTCGTCGAGCGCGAATTGCGCCGGCAGGTGAAACAGGTCGAAATGGCTGTTTTTCAGCGAAACCATCGTCGCGTTCAATTCCGGTTCGTCGTGCGGCAAGCGCCGCACATTAAAAAGGCGGCCCGTGCCGCCTCTTGCCCGCATCGCGCGGAGGGAGCCGCGTCACACGCGGAACGATTCCCCGCACCCGCACTCGTCCTTCACGTTCGGGTTGTTGAACTTGAACCCTTCATTCAGGCCTTCGCGGGCGAAGTCGAGCTCGGTGCCGTCGATATACGCGAGGCTCTTCGGATCGACGACGACCTTCACGCCATGGCTCTCGAACACCTGATCCTCCGGAGCCAGATCGTCGACATACTCGAGCTTGTACGCGAGCCCCGAGCACCCGGTCGTACGAACGCCAAGCCGCAGGCCCACACCCTTGCCGCGACGGACGAGGTATTTCTGAACGTGCTGTGCTGCTTTTTCGGTCAGTGTAATTGCCATGATGTCCTTGCCGCGGCGCCCCACCCGGAGGCCCCGCGTTTCCTTCCCTAGCCGCTCGATGCCGCTCAGGCTGCTGCCTGATCGCTTTCCTTGGTGTCGTGGCGCTTCTTGTAGTCGGCCACGGCTGCCTTGATCGCGTCTTCCGCGAGGATCGAACAGTGAATCTTCACCGGCGGCAGCGCGAGTTCTTCGGCGATCTGCGTGTTCTTGATCGACAGTGCCTCGTCGAGCGTCTTGCCCTTCACCCATTCGGTGACGAGCGAGCTCGATGCGATCGCCGAACCGCAACCGTAGGTCTTGAACTTCGCGTCTTCGATCACACCGTCCGCGCCGACGCGGATCTGCAGCTTCATCACGTCGCCGCATGCCGGCGCGCCGACCATGCCCGTGCCGACCGTGTCGTCGTCCTTCGCGAACGAACCGACGTTGCGCGGGTTTTCGTAGTGATCCAGAACCTTGTTGCTGTAAGACATGACTCAGACTCCTTGACTCGTTACGCCTGCGTGCGTCAATCCGCCCGCGGTTGCATTCAATGCGGTATCAGTGCGCGGCCCATTCGATCGTCGACAGATCGATGCCTTCCTGGTGCATTTCCCAGAGCGGCGACAGTTCGCGCAGCTTCGCGATCTTGCTGTTCAGCAGGTTGATCACGAAGTCGACTTCCTGCTCCGTCGTGAAGCGGCCGACCGTGAAGCGGATCGAGCTGTGCGCGAGCTCGTCGTTGCGGCCGAGCGCACGCAGCACGTACGACGGCTCCAGCGACGCCGACGTGCACGCGGAGCCCGACGACACCGCGACGTCCTTGATCGCCATGATCAGCGACTCGCCTTCGACGAAGTTGAAGCTGATGTTCAGGTTGTGCGGGACACGGTGATCCATGTCGCCGTTCACGTAGGTTTCCTCGATCTGCGACAGGCCGCGCAGCAGCTTGTCGCGCAGCATGCGGATACGCTCGTTCTCGGTCGCCATTTCCTCGCGCGCGATGCGGAACGCTTCACCCATGCCGACGATCTGGTGCGTCGGCAGCGTGCCCGAACGCATGCCGCGCTCGTGACCGCCGCCGTGCATCTGCGCTTCGATGCGCACACGCGGCTTGCGGCGCACGTACAGCGCGCCGATGCCCTTCGGGCCGTAGGTCTTGTGTGCCGAGAACGACATCAGGTCGACCTTCAGCTTCGCGAGGTCGATCGCGACCTTGCCGGTCGACTGCGCGGCATCGACGTGGAACACGATGCCCTTCTCTCGGCAGATTTCGCCGATCGTCTCGATGTCCTGGATCACGCCGATCTCGTTGTTCACGTGCATCACCGACACGAGGATCGTGTCCGGGCGCAGCGCGGCCTTGAACACGTCGAGGTCGATCAGGCCGTCATCCTTCACGTCGAGGTAGGTGACTTCGAAACCGTCGCGCTCGAGCTCGCGGCACGTATCGAGCACGGCCTTGTGCTCCGTCTTCACCGTGATGATGTGCTTGCCCTTGCCCTTGTAGAAGTTCGCGGCGCCCTTGATCGCGAGGTTGTCCGACTCCGTGGCGCCGGACGTCCAGATGATCTCGCGCGGGTCGGCGTTCACAAGTGCGGCCACCTGTTCGCGCGCTTCCTCGACTGCACGCTCCGCGTCCCAGCCGTAAGCGTGGCTGCGCGACGCCGGGTTGCCGAACTGCTCGCGCAGGTACGGCACCATCTTATCGACCACGCGCGGATCGACGGGCGTCGTCGCGCTGTAATCCATATAGATGGGCAGGTGGAGAGTCTCTTGGGTCATCTGTCGCTCCGGGTATTCTGTGCAGGGACTATGTGCGTTATGGGGGTTGGCGGGCGCTTTCGCGCTCACGAACTCGCGATGTTGAACACCGAATTGGGGCCGAGCGGCATCGTGCGCACGGGCTCGGCCGGTGCGGCGACGGGCTCCGGCGCGCGACGGTCGCGCAGCACCGCGGGGGCACCCTCGCGTGCGCGCTGCTGATCGACGAGATCCTGCAGCGACACCGAATCGAGGTATTCGACCATCTTCTGGTTCAGCGTCGACCACAGCTCGTGCGTCATGCAATGGCCGTCGGGCTGCTTCGAGCCGTCGCACGTGCCTTTGCCGCCGCACTGCGTGGCGTCGAGCGGTTCATCGACCGCGATGATGATGTCGGCAACGGTGACGTCCTGCGCGCGACGCGCGAGGTTGTAGCCGCCGCCCGGGCCGCGCACGGATTCGACGATTTCATGCCTGCGCAGCTTGCCGAACAGCTGTTCGAGATACGAGAGCGAAATCCGCTGGCGCTGGCTGATGCCTGCAAGCGTCACCGGGCCCTGCTCCTGGCGCAGTGCCAAGTCAATCATCGCCGTGACGGCGAAACGGCCTTTGGTGGTGAGTCTCATGGTGTCTAGGGGACTGCAATCTTGACGATTTTGGTCAAGTATAAATATTTGACGTTTTTAGTCAAGTATCCATGTCTTTGAAAGGGTATTCGCAGACTGCTGAATAGTGCGCGGTCAGCGCGCCGTACGTGCGCGCAGCGTCTCCAGCAGGCCCGCGCACGCACGCTCGACCTGGTCGAGCACCTGCTCGAAGCCCTGCGCACCGCCGAAATACGGATCGGCCACTTCGGTTTCGGTCGCACCCGGCGCGAATTCCATCAGCAGGCGCACTTTCTCGCGGTGCTGCGGCGGGCAACGGCGGCGCAGTTCGGCGAGATTCGCCTCGTCCATCGCGAGCAGCAGGTCGAATTGCTCGAAATCCGCCGCGCTCACCTGCCGGGCGCGCAGCGCCGACAGATCGTAGCCGCGGCTGCGGGCCGCCGCCTGCGCACGCGTATCGGGCGGCTCGCCCACGTGCCAGTCGCCGGTGCCGGCCGAATCGACCGCGATCCGGTCGGCCAGCGCGGCCGCGTCGACCTGGTGGCGCATCACGCCTTCCGCGGTGGGCGAACGGCAGATGTTGCCGAGACAGACGAAACAGATCGCAACGCGGGTCATCGCACTATCGGAAAGCCGCGGCGGACCGCGTGGGAGAAGAACACGCCATTATACAAAGGCGACCGGAATCGCGCCGTCGCGCAAAGCGACGGCGCCATGCCTTACAGCGCCTTCGGCGCAGCGAGCACCATGTCGCCAGACGCCGCCGGCAGCGGCTGTGCCGCGTCGCCGACCAGCCCGAACGACACCGCGCGCGCGAGTTCGGCGGACGCCTGGTGAACCGCGAGCGGGCCGCGCGACGGCGCACCGGCCATCGCATGCAGATAGGCAACCGCTGCCAGCGGAACCACGATTGCCAGCGGCCAGTACATCGATATTGTCTTTTTCATGATGCGGACCTCCTTGACCTCGTACCCCGAAACCCAATTCCGGGGACTACAGACGAGATTCTATAGATCACATCTATCGAGATAAATATACAAATAGCGAACGCACTGTTGCTGCCCGCTGAACAGTGTCAGCCCAAGTGGCTTTGCGACGCCGCGTACAGCTCGCGGAACGTGCGTCCGGTCGGCGTCGGCATGTCGCGCGTGTCCATCCAGCCACCCATCATCGGCAAGCGCCGCAGCGTGCCGCCGTTGCCGCCCAGCCGCTCGAGGATGCGCACCGCGAGCTTGGTCGTCAGCGCATACAGCAGCGGCCGCCGCGCGAAGAAACCCCACGCGGCGAGCGCCGCGCGCTCGCGCCATGGCCGCAGGTGGCGCTCGACCTGCTTCTCGCGCAGCGTGCGCAACAGGCGCGACAACGGAATCCCGGCCGGACAGACGCTGTCGCATTCGCCGCACAGCGTCGCCGCCTGCGGCAGGTCGAGCGCGCGGTCGAGCCCGACGTAGCTCGGCGTCAGCACCGAGCCCATCGGCCCCGGATAGACCCAGCCGTACGCGTGGCCGCCGACCTTCTGATACACCGGACAATGGTTCATGCAGGCGCCGCAGCGGATGCAGCGCAGCATCTCCTGGAATTCGCCGCCGATCAGGCCGGTGCGGCCGCCGTCGACGAGCACCACGTAGTTGTGCTCGGGGCCGTCTTCGTCGCCCGGCCCGCGCGGCCCGGTCAGCAGCGAGAAATAGTTCGACGTCTTCTGCCCGGTCGCGGAACGCGGCAGCAGGCGCATCGCGGTCGCGAGATCCTCGAGGGTCGGCAGCACCTTCTCGATGCCGGTCACCGCGACATGCACGCGCGGCATCACCGTGCACATCCCCTCGTTCCCTTCGTTCGTCACGATCGCGACCGAGCCCGTCTCGGCAATCACGAAGTTGCCGCCCGTCACGCCCATGTCGGCCGACATGAAATGCGGGCGCAGCACCTCGCGCGCCTCGCGCGTCATGTCCGGAATCTCGGTGAGCCGCTCGCGCTGGTGCGTGCGTGCGAACAGGTCGGCGATCTCGTCCTTGTCCTTGTGCACGACGGGCGCGATGATGTGGCTCGGCGGCTCGTTGTCGTTGATCTGCAGGATGTATTCGCCGAGGTCCGTCTCGATCGACTGCACGCCCATCTCCGCGAGCACCGCATTCAGGCGCATTTCCTCGGACACCATCGACTTGGTCTTGATGACCTTCTTCACGTCGTGCCGGCGCGCGATGTCGGCCACGAGCCGCGCGGCGTCCGCGGTCGTTTCCGCGAACAGCACCGTCGTGCCGCGCCGCGTCGCCTCGCGCTCGAATGCCTCGAGCCACACGTCGAGATGCTCCAGCGCGCGGTTGCGGCGCGCCTTGAGCGCGGCGCGCGTGGCCGGGAAGTCGATCAGGGTCATCGCGTCGGCGCGCGCGGACACGAACTTCGTCGACAGCTTCTTCAGGTTCTGCTGCAGGCGCTGGTCGGCCAGCTTCTGGCCGGCGCGCGCCTTGAAATGCATCGATTGGACTTGCATCGCGGTATCGGGGGAAAAGTGAGCGGAACCGGGCGTCAGACGTCGCCCGCCAGCACCTGCGCGACGTGCAGCACGCGCGTGTCGCGGTCGCCGGTGCGGCGCAACCGCCCTTCGATGTTCAGCATGCAGCCGAGATCGCCGAGCACGACGGTACCCGCGCCCGACGCGCGCACGTTCGCGCATTTCTCGTCCGCGATGGCCGCCGAGATGTCGCCGTATTTCACCGAGAACGTGCCGCCGAAGCCGCAACAGTGCTCGCAGTCCTTCATCTCGGTCACCGCGACGCCGCGCTGCGCGAGCAGCGCACGCGGCTGCGCCTTCACGCCGAGCTCGCGCAGGCCCGAGCACGAATCGTGATAGGTGACCGGGCCGGTGAATTCGCCCGGCGCGAGCGACACCTTCGCGACGTTCGCGAGAAAATCGGTCAATTCGTGGACTTTCTGCTGGAACCGCGTGTAACGCCCCATCAGTTCGGGATCGTCGCGGAACAGGTCGCCGTAGTGCGCGCGGATCATCCCGCCGCACGAACCCGACGGCGCGACGACGTAATCGAACTGCTCGAACTCGCGCAGCGTCTTTTCCGCGAGATCGCGCGCGAGCGCGCGGTCGCCCGAGTTGTAGGCCGGCTGGCCGCAGCAGGTCTGCGCGGGCGGCACGATCACTTCATAGCCGGCGTCGCGAATCAGCTTGAGCGCCGAAAAGCCGATTTCGGGGCGCATCAGGTCGACCAGGCAGGTCACGAACAAACCGACTCGCATACGTGCTCCTTCGAGAAAACGGCTCTCATTATCCGACGTTTGGCTGGCAAGACCAACGCCGGCCCGTGCGCAAGCCCGCGGTACGCGAAACGAGGACTTCCTCGAACGGCGTTCGCTTTTTTCACGATACGAGATACAATCGTTCCAACACCGCTTGACGCGTCAACCGATTCCTCCCCCGACATGAGCCAACCCACCCCGGATTCAAAAACGTCGATCCAGGTGATCGAACGCATGATGCGGTTGCTGGACGCGCTCGCCGCGCACAGTGACCCTGTCAGCCTGAAGGAACTTGCGCAGCGCACGGAGCTGCACCCGTCGACCGCGCACCGCATCCTCAACGACATGGTGACCTGCCGCCTCGTCGACCGCTCCGATCCCGGCACCTACCGCCTCGGCATGCGACTGCTCGAGCTCGGCAACCTCGTGAAGGCACGCCTGTCGGTGCGCGACGCGGCGCTGATGCCGATGCGCGAGCTGCACCGTCTCACCGGGCAGACCGTGAACCTGTCGGTGCGCCAGGGCGACGAGATCGTCTATATCGAGCGCGCGTACTCGGAGCGCTCGGGAATGCAGGTCGTCCGCGCGATCGGCGGCCGCGCGCCGCTGCACCTCACGTCGGTCGGCAAGCTGTTCCTCGCGGCCGACGAAACGTCGCGGGTGCGGGCCTATGCGACGCGCACCGGGCTGTCCGGCCATACGCAAAACAGCATCACCGATATCGCGAAGCTCGAGCGCGAGCTGACGATCGTCCGCCAGCAATCGTGCGCGCGCGACAACGAGGAGCTCGAACTCGGCGTGCGCTGCATCGCGGCCGGCATCTACGACGATTCGGGCAAGCTCGTCGCGGGCCTGTCGTTGTCGGCGCCGGCCGACCGCCTGCAGGACGCGTGGCTCGGCCAGTTGAGCCGGACGGCGCTCACCATCTCGGAATCGCTCGGCTACCGGCCGGCGCCCGAGAAGAACGTGGACGGGTTGCAGCGGCAGGCGTGAGCCGCGCCGTCGGCCCCGATTCCGGTTTCGCCGGATAAAAAAAGCCCCGCGATTGCGGGGCTTTTTCGTTGCAGCGACCGGTGCGGTACGGCGGCGAACCGCCGCACACGATCAGGTGCCGCCGGCCGGCGTGTTGGCCGCCGTCAGACGCTCGCCGCCGCCGGCATCGAGCCAGTTGCGCAGGCGCGAGGCGTCGG
Organism: Burkholderia cenocepacia; assembly: GCF_014211915.1. Taxonomy (NCBI): domain Bacteria; kingdom Pseudomonadati; phylum Pseudomonadota; class Betaproteobacteria; order Burkholderiales; family Burkholderiaceae; genus Burkholderia; species Burkholderia cenocepacia. The sequence continues at coordinate 2,916,961 of NZ_CP060039.1, forward strand.
CGAAGCGCGAGTACTTGCCGAACGAATCGAGCAGCACCATCACCATCGGCCGGCCATGGATCGTCGCCTGCATCACGAGGCATTCGCCCGCTTCGTTGATGAAGCCCGTCTTCTGCAGGCCGATGTCCCAGGAGCCGTTGCCGCGGATCAGCGCGTTGGTGCTGTTGTAGACCAGGTTGCGCTTGCCCGTGTACACCTCGTAGGTGCGATCGGTCGAGAACTGGCGGATCATCGGGTACTGGTACGCCGCATTGACCATCTTCACGAGGTCGCGCGCGCTCGACACGTTCGAGCTCGACAGGCCGGTCGAATTCTCGAAGTGCGTATCGGTCATGCCGAGCGCCTTCGCCTTCGCGTTCATCGCCGCGATGAACGCCGGACGGCCGCCCGGGTAGTAACGCGACAGCGCGGCCGCCGCACGGTTTTCCGATGCCATCAGCGCGATGTGCAGCATGTCCTCGCGCGACAGCACCGAGCCGACCGACAGGCGCGAGCCCGTGCCCTTCTCGTAGTCGCGGTCTTCGTCGGTGACTTCGAGCTGGTCGGTCATCGGCGACTTCGCGTCGAGCACGACCATGGCCGTCATCAGCTTCGAGATCGACGCGATCGGCACGACCGCGTGCGAGTTCTTGTCGAACAGCGGCTCGCCGGAATTCTGGTCGACGACGTACGCGACGCTGGAGCGCAGCGCGAGCGCGTCGGGCGTGTCGTGCAGGCCGAACGCCTGGCCGACCGTCGGACGGCGCGGCTGGAACGCGACCTTGCGCACCGCGCCGCGATGGCCGCCGTGCACGTTGCTCGCCGCGAGCGTCACGCGCTTGCGTGACGCTTTCGCGCGCGGCGCATCGGCCGCGGCGACCTTGGCGGATTTATCGGTGGTCGCCCTGGCCGACTTCTTCTTCGCTGACGAAGCAGGAGCAACGGCCTTTTTCTTGGCGGCTTGGGTCTTCGCAGTGGCGGCGAAGGCGTCGGCAGGCGTGACGAACGCGGTGGTCGCCAGCAACGCGACTGCGACCGACACAGCGGTGCCGAGCGTCATGCTCTGCAACAATCTGCGCGGTGAAAACGATTCGGCTTTCATTGGGGTCTGGACAAAGCGGGCGGGAGGTTTCCGCAAGTGTAGTTAAAGCTGAAAAAAAGAGCAATATTAGGCACTTACCGATCGTCTTTAAACCGGAATGTAAGAGTCGGCCAACCTCCGGCCAATCGACCCTTCCGATCCCATCGAAAAAATCGATGAGATGCACTGCCCGACAGCGCCCGTCTCCCGATTACCGCACGGTTAATTGAGATAACGTCACTTCGGAGGCGATTTAAAGCGGGGAAAGTACGTATCCGGTGCTCGGCGTGCCACAGGCGGCGGCACGTCGCCACGGCACGCGCATCGAAACAGCGCGTTTTTCGACAGGAACAGAAGGATAACGTTCCATGGGCCTGTCAGGTTTACCTGTGCATGATCATGGTGCGGCGCGTTTGCCCCGCCACCGTGCGCACCATGTGGGAACAAGCCTGAAACCGATTCCGAACGACCGCGATAACTCGTTGTTTTATCGATAATTTGTCGCGATTGTGCAACGCACAAAAAGTGCTTGACATCCGTGCTCTCTGCCCTAAAATAGGCCTCATTGCTGCGTTGCACAAAGCACGCGGCGCCGAAGTTCCCCAGCGTAGTGCCCTTTATTCTGCGATCGACGCGATCGCTTTTCAGGAGCCTGACATGTCCTTGCTGACCCCGAGCAAATCGCCGCCGCCCAGAAAGCCAACCTCGAAAGCCTGTTCGGTCTGACGACCAAGGCATTCGAAGGCGTCGAAAAGCTGATCGAACTCAACCTGCAGGTCGTGAAGTCGACGCTGACCGAGAGCCAGGAAAACGCGCAGCGCCTGCTGTCGGTGAAGGACGCGCAGGAACTGATCGCGCTGCAAGCGAGCCTGTCGCAGCCGGTCGCGGAAAAGGTGCTGTCGTACGGTCGTCACCTGTACGAAATCGCATCGTCGACGCAAGCCGAGTTCGCGAAGGTCGCCGAAGCGCAATTCGAAGAGCAGAACAAGAAGGTCCAGGCGCTCGTCGACAACGTCGCGAAGAACGCCCCGGCCGGTTCGGAAACGGCCGTCGCCGCACTGAAGTCGGCGCTGAACGCTGCGAACACCACGTACGAAACGGTTCAGAAGGCCACGAAGCAAGCAGTGGAAATCGCTGAAACGAACTTCAACGCCGCTGCTGCCGTCGCAACGAAGGCTGCCACCGCCGCTGCCGCACGTCGTTCGAGCAAGCCGGCCGCGTAAGCGTCCCCTGCTCCTGAAAGAGCCGCGCCCAGCGCGGCTTTTTCGTTTCTGGCGCCGGAATGCGCGCGAGCGGCAACTGCCCGCCACATTCGAGCCTGTCACGCGCCACGCAAAAGAAAACGCCGCCGCCCGGATTCCCCGGGGCGGCGGCGTTTTGTCATGGCCGACCCTTCGGCCGGCCGTGCCGGTCGCGTTACTTCTTGCGCTGCGGCGGCAGGTCCGTGCAGACGCCTTCGTACAGCTCGGCGGCCATGCCGACCGATTCGCCGAGCGTCGGGTGCGGATGGATCGTCTTGCCGATGTCTTCCGCGTCCGCGCCCATCTCGACCGCGAGGCACACTTCGCTGATCAGGTCGCCCGCGTTCAGGCCGACGATCGCGCCGCCGATCACGCGATGGGTTTCCTCGTCGAAGATCAGCTTCGTAAAGCCTTCGTCGCGGCCGTTCGCGATCGCGCGGCCCGAAGCGGCCCACGGGAATACGGCCTTGCCGTACTTGATGCCTTCGGCCTTGCACTGGTCTTCGGTCTTGCCGGCCCACGCCACTTCCGGATCGGTGTAGGCCACCGACGGGATCTGCAGCGCGTCGAAGTACGCCTTCTCGCCATGCGCGGCTTCCGCTGCGACGTGGCCTTCATGCACGGCCTTGTGCGCGAGCATCGGCTGGCCGACGATATCGCCGATCGCGAAGATGTGCGGCACGTTCGTGCGCATCTGCTTGTCGACGTCGATGAAGCCGCGGTCGGTGACCGCGACGCCGGCCTTGTCGGCACCGATCTTCTTGCCGTTCGGGCTGCGGCCCACCGCGACGAGCACGAGGTCGTAGCGCTGCGCTTCCGCTGGCGCCTTCTCGCCCTCGAACTTCACGTAGATGCCGTCTTCCTTCGCTTCCGCGCCGACCGTCTTGGTCTTCAGCATCACGTTGCCGAAGCGCTTCGCGTTGTACTTTTCCCAGACCTTCACGAGATCGCGGTCGGCACCCATCATCAGGCCGTCCATCATTTCGACGACGTCGATCTCGGCGCCGAGCGTCGAGTACACCGTGGCCATTTCGAGGCCGATGATGCCGCCGCCGATCACCAGCATGCGCTTGGGCAACTGGCGCAGTTCGAGCGCGCCCGTCGAATCGACGACGCGCGGGTCTTCCGGCATGAACGGCAGCTTCACGGCCTGCGAGCCGGCGGCGATGATCGCCTGCTTGAACTTGACGACCTTCTTGCCGTTTTCGCCCTGCACTTCCATGTGGAACGGATCGACGAACGCGCCGACGCCGGTCACCACTTCGACCTTGCGTGCCTTCGCCATGCCGGCGAGGCCCGTCGTCAGTTTCTTGACGACGCCGCCCTTGAAGTCGCGCAGCTTGTCGAGATCGACCTGCGGCTTGCCGAACGTGATGCCGTGCGACGCGAGCGCCGCGGCTTCCTCGACGACGAGCGACGTATGCAGCAGCGCCTTCGACGGGATGCAACCGACGTTCAGACACACGCCGCCGAGCGTCGAATAGCGTTCGACGAGTACGGTCTTCATGCCGAGGTCGGCGGCGCGGAACGCGGCCGAGTAGCCGCCGGGGCCGGCGCCGAGCACGAGCATGTCGCACTCGATGTCGGCGGCGCCGCTGTAGCTGCCGGCTTGCGGCGCGGGCGCCGGCGCAGCGGCGGCCGGAGCCGGTGCGGCGGCTGCGGGCTTCGGCGCTTCGGGTGCTTTCGCGGGTGCGGGCGCGGCTGCGCCTGCCGAAGCTTCGACGATGGCGATGACGGTGCCTTGCGAGACTTTCTCGCCGGCTTTGACCTTGACTTCCTTGACGGTGCCGGCGACGTCGCTGGGCACTTCCATGGAGGCTTTGTCGGATTCGAGCGTGATGAGCGTTTGCTCTTTTTCGATCACGTCGCCGGGTTTGACGTTGACTTCGATGACATCGACGCCACTGAAATCGCCGATATCCGGAACCTTGACTTCGATGAGACTCATGACTGTCCCCTTCTTGATTGACTGCAGACAGAGGGGAGGAACCCGCGAGAGAACCCAACTACGGCTACGGCCTGACAAAAGAACGTGAACCTGGGCAGAACCACCTTTGCCGTCCGCCCAAGGACGCGCCTTTCTTTTGGTTACTTTTCTTTGGAAGACAAAGAAAAGTGACCGCCGCCCCGCGCAGGGGCGACGCTAATAGACCGTTAGCGCAACAGGTTCAACGACAGGGCGAGGATCACAGACATCGACCCCACGCCCCGCGAGCCACTCCCACGCTCATCAAAGAATGATGCGACGGAAATCCCGAGCAACGCTCCGAGATACGCATTGAACCGCGCGGCTTCCGCGCCATCGATGACGCGATGGTCATACGACAGCGACAGCGGCAGCATGAGCCGCGGCACGAACTGCTTGCCGTCCCACACCGGCTTCATCTGGCCGCGCGACAACCCGAGGATCGCCACTTCCGGCGCGTTGATGATCGGCGTGAAGTTCGTCCCGCCGATCCCGCCGAGCGACGAGATCGAGAAGCAGCCGCCTTGCATCTGGTCCGGCTTCAGCTTGCCTTCGCGCGCAGCCTTCGACAGGTCGCTCATTTCCTTCGCGATGTCGACGAGGCCCTTCTTGTCCGCATCGCGGATCACCGGCACGACGAGGCCGTTCGGCGTATCGGCCGCGAAACCGACGTGGAAGTACTGCTTGAACACGAGGTTGTCGCCGTCGAGGCTCGCGTTGAAGGTCGGGAATTTCTTCAGCGCGGCGACGACTGCCTTGATCACGAACGCGAGCATCGTGAACTTCACGCCCGCCTTTTCGTGCTCCTTGTTCAGCTGGACGCGCAGCGCTTCGAGTTCGGTGATGTCCGCTTCGTCGTTGTTCGTGACGTGCGGGATCATCACCCAGTTGCGATGCAGGTTCGCGCCCGAGATTTTCTTGATGCGGGACAGCGGCTTCGCTTCGAACGGGCCGAACTTCGAGAAGTCGACCTTCGGCCACGGCAGCAGGTTCAACTCGCCGCCGCCTGCGGGTGCGGCTGCCGCGGCCGGCGCCGCGCGCTGACCGGTCATCACGCCCTTCACGAAGCCGGTGACGTCTTCCTTCGTAATGCGGCCCTTCGGACCGGAACCCTGCACACGCGCGACGTCGACGCCGAGTTCGCGTGCGAACTTGCGGACCGACGGCGATGCGTGGCTGGCGCGGTATTCGCCCGACGGCGCGGCGGCCGGGGCGGCGGCAGCCGGTGCCGGCGCAGCCTTCGCAGGCGCGGGTGCCGGTGCGGCAGCGGCCGGAGCCGGTGCGCTGGCCTGCGGTGCGGCAGCCGGTGCGCCGACGGCTTCGAGCAGCACGATCAGCGTGCCTTCCGATACCGAATCGCCCACCTTGACCTTGATGTCCTTCACGACGCCGGCGGCCGGGCTCGGCACGTCCATCGTCGCCTTGTCCGATTCGAGCGTGACGAGCGACTGTTCCTTCTCGACCGTGTCGCCGACCTTCACACCGATCTCGATCACCGGGACGTCCTTGTAGTCGCCGATGTCGGGCACCTTCACTTCCAGCGTGCCGCCGGACGCCGCCGGTGCGGCAGCGGGGGCTGCGGCAGCCGGTGCCGGCGCTGCTGCCGGAGCCGGAGCCGCGGCCGGCGCGGCCGCGCCATTCGCCTGAGCGCCAGCGCCGCCTTCGAGCAGGATGATCAGCGAGCCTTCCGACACGGAATCGCCGACCTTGACCTTGATTTCCTTCACGACGCCGCCGACCGGGCTCGGCACGTCCATCGTCGCCTTGTCCGACTCGAGCGTGACGAGCGACTGCTCGGGCTCGACCGTATCGCCCACCTTCACGCCGATCTCGATGACCGGCACGTCCTTGTAATCGCCGATATCCGGCACCTTCACTTCGATCGCTTGACTCATCTGTTTCTGTCTCCATGGCCGCGCGCGCTCCTCGCGGGAGCGGCGCGCGGCATCACACGGCGTGTGCGTTAAACGGTCATCGGGTTGGGCTTGGACGGATCGAGGTTGTACTTGGCGATCGCGTCCGCGACCACCTTGCGCTCGATCGTGCCTTCGTCGGCCAGCGCGTTGAGCGCGGCGACGGTGACCCAGTGACGGTCGACCTCGAAGAAGTGACGCAGCTTCTCGCGGGTATCCGAACGACCGAAGCCGTCGGTGCCCAGCACGACGAAGCGGCGATCGATCTGGCCACGGATCTGGTCGACCAGCGCACGGACGTAGTCGGTCGATGCGATGACCGGGCCCTGCGTGTCCTTCAGGCACTTCTGCACGTGCGACAGGCGACGCTCCTCGGTCGGATGGAGCAGGTTCCAGCGCTCGATTTCATGGCCTTCGCGCGCGAGTTCGGTGAAGCTCGGCACGCTCCACAGGTCGGCGGCGACGCCCCAGTCGTTCTTCAGCAGGTCGGCGGCGGCGATCACTTCGTTGAAGATCGTGCCCGCGCCGAGCAGCTGGACGCGCGGTGCCTTCTTGTCGGCGTCGGCCTTCTTGAACGCGTACATGCCCTTGATGATGTCGGCCGCCACGTGCTCGCCCTGCGGAATCGCCGGGTGCTCGTAGTTCTCGTTCATCACCGTGATGTAGTAGTACACGTCTTCCTGGTCCTGCACCATGCGGCGCAGGCCGTCCTGGATGATCACCGCGAGTTCGTAGCCGAACGTCGGGTCATAGCTCACGCAGTTCGGCACCGATGCCGCCCACAGCAGCGAGTGACCGTCTTCGTGCTGCAGGCCTTCGCCGTTCAGCGTCGTACGGCCCGCCGTGCCGCCCAGCAGGAAGCCGCGCGAACGCATGTCGCCCGCGGCCCAGGCAAGGTCGCCGATCCGCTGGAAGCCGAACATCGAGTAGAAGATGTAGAACGGCACCATGATCTCGCCGTGCGTCGAATACGACGTCGCCGCCGCGATCCAGTCGCACATGCCGCCCGCTTCGTTGATGCCTTCCTGCAGGATCTGGCCGGTCTGCGATTCCTTGTAGAACATCAGCTGGTCGGAATCTTCCGGCACGTACTTCTGGCCTTCCTGGTTCCAGATACCGATCTGGCGGAACAGGCCTTCCATGCCGAACGTACGCGATTCGTCCGGGACGATCGGCACGACGCGCTTGCCGAGCGCCTTGTCCTTCAGCAGGATGTTCAGGATCCGCACGAACGCCATCGTCGTCGAGATCTCGCGGCCTTCGCCCGTGCCCTTCAGGAGCGGCTCGAACGCGTCGAGCGCCGGCACCGGCAACGACGTCGCCTTCTCGCGGCGGTGCGGCAGGTAGCCGCCGAGGTCCATGCGCTTCTGGCGCATGTATTCGAGTTCCTTCGAGCCTTCCTCGAACTTCAGGTACGGCACGTCGGCGATCTGCTCGTCGGTGATCGGCAGGCGGAACTGGTCACGGAACTTCTTCAGTTGCTCGACCGGCAGCTTCTTCTGCTGGTGCGTGATGTTCATCGCCTGGCCCGACTCGCCCATCCCGTAGCCCTTGATGGTCTTCGCGAGGATGACGGTCGGCGCGCCCTTCGTGTTCGTGGCTTCGTGGAATGCCGCGTAGATCTTGTGCGGATCGTGACCGCCGCGGTTCAGCGCCCAGATGTCGTCGTCCGACCAGTCGGCGACGAGCGCCTTCAGTTCAGGCGTGTTGAAGAAGTGCTCGCGAACGTACGCGCCCGACTCCGACTTGTACGTCTGGTATTCGCCGTCGACGCACTCCATCATGCGGCGCATCAGCGCGCCCGACTTGTCGCGCGCGAACAGCGCATCCCAGCGGCTGCCCCAGATGACCTTGATCACGTTCCAGCCGGCGCCGCGGAATTCCGATTCGAGTTCCTGGATGATCTTGCCGTTGCCGCGCACCGGGCCGTCGAGACGCTGCAGGTTGCAGTTGATCACGAACACGAGGTTGTCGAGCTTCTCGCGGCTCGCCATGCCGATCGCGCCGAGCGATTCCGGCTCGTCCGTCTCGCCGTCGCCGAGGAATGCCCACACCTTGCGGCCTTCCGTCTTCGCGATGCCGCGCGATTCCAGGTACTTCATGAAGCGTGCCTGGTAGATCGCCATGATCGGGCCGAGCCCCATCGACACGGTCGGGAACTGCCAGAAGTCCGGCATCAGCCACGGGTGCGGATACGACGAGATGCCCTTGCCGTCGACTTCCTGACGGAAGTTGTCGAGCTGCTCTTCCTTCAGGCGGCCGAGCAGGAACGCGCGCGAGTACACGCCCGGCGACGAGTGGCCCTGCACGAACACGAGATCGCCGCCGTGCTGGTCGGACGCTGCGTGCCAGAAGTGGTTGTAGCCGACGTCATAGAGCGTCGCCGCCGATGCGAACGACGCGATGTGGCCGCCGACGTTCGTGTCCTTGCCTGCGCGCAGCACCATCGCCAGCGCGTTCCAGCGCGTGTACGAACGGATGCGGTGCTCGATGTCCTGGTCGCCCGGAATCTTTGCCTGGGCTTCGACCGGAATCGTGTTGATGTACGGGGTATTGGCGGAGAACGGCAGGTGTTCGCCGTGCATGCGGGCGAATTCGATCTGCTTTTCGATCAGGTAATGCGCACGGCCGGTGCCCACGGAGGAGATCACGCCATCGAGCGACTCCAGCCACTCGACGGTTTCTTGCGGGTCGTCGTCACGTTCGGCGGCGACATATTTCATCACTTCGTTCGGTACAGCGGACATTCTCGTCTCCTGGGTCCTGGAATGTGAGGATCGCTCTCGTGCAGACGACGCGACGCGGCCGGCTGCGGGCAAGCTCCGACGGATTGTAATGAGCGTGGACGGGCCTGCGCAACAAAATTTTCGAATTGTGAGATCTTTTCTCGTAATGCGGAATATTGCTGCGCTGCACCCATACTTCGGGGCTCCGCGGCCCGTCTCGTCCGAACAAAACCGTTTCCGTTCAACATATCCGGTATCGGTTTTCCATGTATTGCGCTGCGCTACAATCCTGCCATGTTGACCGATCGGCTTTTCGCACGCTCGGCGCGACCGCCGGGCCCGCCGGCGGAGTCGCAGCCGTCCCGTTGGCACCACGGACCGTGGTGGTCCAACTCCTATTTGCTGACGCCGCTGCTGTCGATCCTGGTGTTCCTCGTGGTGATGAGCCTCATCCTGTGGAGCCTCAACCGGCGCGAACAGCAGCAGCAGGAAGACACCCTGTTTCGCAACGTCGCGTGGGCCCAGCAGCAGATCCGCCTGTCGATGACGGGCGCGCAGGAACAGTTGCAGGCGCTGTCGCGCGACCTCGCGTCCGGCCGCCTCGACCAGAACGCATTCCAGATGGCCGTCGCGGACGTGATGCAGACGCATCCGGAAATCCTTTACCTGAACTGGTACACGGCACCCGGCGTGCAGCGCTGGCCGACCGTGCATCCGCCGCTGCTCGGCCAGCGCCTCGCGAAGCCCGGCGACGCGCAGATGCAGGACGCCGTGCGCGGTGCGTACGACGAGGCGCGCAGCACGCGCCGCCAGGCCTATTCTCCGCTGATCTACGACGACTTCGGCAACGGCTTCATCACGTTGCAGACGCCCGTGATGCGCGGCGACCGCGAATATCTCGGCTCGATCGCCGCGGTGTTCTCGGTCGAGGGCATCCTGAAGCACGACATCCCGCAGGAACTGTCGTCGAAGTACAAGATCTCCATCACCGATTCGAACAACCGCGAACTGTCGTCCACGTCGACACGCCCGCGCCTGCCGCGCGACTCGCACTACGATCTTCCGCTCGACCCGCCCGGCCAGGGGCTGACGGTGCGCGTGTACGCGTTCCCGCAGCTCACCAACCTGACCAACAACACGCTCGTGTGGCTCGTCGCCGGCCTGTCGTGCTTCGTGCTGTGGAGCCTCTGGAGCCTGTGGAAGCACACGCGCCAGCGCTTCGAGGCGCAGCAGGCGCTGTACGCGGAAGCGTTCTTCCGCCGCGCGATGGAAAACTCGGTGCTGATCGGCATGCGCGTGCTCGACATGCACGGCCGCATCACGCACGTGAACCCCGCGTTCTGCCGGATGACGGGCTGGGACGAAACCGATCTCGTCGGCAAGGTCGCGCCGTTCCCGTACTGGCCGCGCGACGCGTACCCGGAAATGCAGCGCCAGCTCGACATGACGCTGCGCGGCAAGGCGCCGAGCTCGGGCTTCGAGCTGCGCGTGCGGCGCAAGAACGGCACGCTGTTCCACGCGCGCCTGTACGTGTCGCCGCTGATCGACAGTTCGGGCCGCCAGACCGGCTGGATGTCGTCGATGACCGACATCACCGAGCCGAAGCGCGCGCGCGAAGAACTCGCGGCCGCGCACGAACGCTTCACGACGGTGCTCGAAAGCCTCGACGCCGCGGTGTCGGTGCTGGCCGCCGACGAAGCCGAGCTCCTGTTCGCGAACCGCTACTACCGCCACCTGTTCGGCATCCGCCCGGATGGCCATCTGGAGCTGTCGGGCGGCGGTTTCGACCGCGCGCAGGCGTCGTCCGACTCGATCGACATGGTCGATGCGTTCGCGGGCCTGCCGGCCGCCGCGCTGACGAGCAGCACCGCCGATGCGCAGGAGGTGTACGTCGAGAGCATCCAGAAGTGGTTCGAGGTGCGCCGCCAGTACATCCAGTGGGTGGACGGCCACCTCGCGCAGATGCAGATCGCGACCGACATCACGACCCGCAAGAAGGCGCAGGAGCTCGCGCACCAGCAGGAAGAGAAACTGCAGTTCACGAGCCGATTGATGACGATGGGCGAAATGGCGTCGTCGATTGCTCACGAACTGAATCAGCCGCTCGCCGCGATCAACAACTACTGCTCGGGCACGCTCGCGCTCGTGAAGAGCGGCCGCGGCACGCCCGAGACGCTGCAGCCCGCGCTGGAAAAGACCGCGCAGCAGGCGCTGCGGGCCGGGATGATCGTGAAGCGGATTCGCGAATTCGTGAAGCGCAGCGAGCCGAAGCGCCAGCCGGCGCGGGTCGCGGACATCGTCGCCGACGCGGTCGGGCTGGCCGAAATCGAGGCCAGAAAGCGCAGGATCCGGATCGTCACGGAAATCCTCGCAAGAATGCCTATTATTTATGTCGACCCCGTGCTGATCGAACAGGTGCTGATGAACCTGATGAAGAACGCAGCCGAGGCGATGGCCGACGTGAAGCCGGCGTCGGCGGACGGCGTGATCCGCGTGGTCGCCGACATCGATGCGGGCTTCGTCGACATCCGTGTGATCGACCAGGGCCCGGGCGTCGACGAAGCGACCGCCGAGCGCCTGTTCGAACCGTTTTACAGCACCAAGTCCGATGGCATGGGCATGGGGCTGAACATCTGCCGTTCGATCATCGAATCGCATCGGGGGCGTCTGTGGGTGGTCAACAACGTCGAGCCGGATGGCCGCATTTCCGGCGCGACGTTCCACTGCAGCCTGCCCATTGGGGAACCCGCTGATCTCGGCCAAGGGGGGCGCGAGGCATCGGCATCACATACCGTTACGGGAGAACTATGAATAGCCCTGTCACCACCACTCAGGAAACCGTCTTTGTCGTCGACGACGACGAGGCCGTACGGGACTCGCTGCGCTGGCTGCTGGAGGCGAACGGCTATCGCGTGCAATGCTTCTCGAGCGCCGAGCAGTTCCTCGATGCCTATCAGCCGGCGCAGCAGGCCGGCCAGATCGCCTGCCTGATCCTCGACGTGCGGATGTCGGGCATGAGCGGCCTCGAATTGCAGGAACGCCTGATCGCCGACAATGCCGCGCTGCCGATCATCTTCGTCACCGGTCACGGAGACGTGCCGATGGCCGTGTCGACGATGAAAAAGGGTGCGATGGACTTTATCGAGAAACCGTTCGACGAAGCCGAGCTGCGCAAGCTCGTCGAGCGGATGCTCGACAAGGCCCGAAGCGAAAGCAAGAGCGTGCAGGAGCAGCGTGCCGCGAGCGAACGCCTGTCGAAGCTGACCGCGCGCGAGCAGCAGGTGCTCGAGCGGATCATCGCCGGCCGCCTGAACAAGCAGATCGCCGACGACCTCGGCATCAGCATCAAGACGGTCGAGGCACACCGCGCGAACATCATGGAAAAGCTCAACGTCAACACGGTGGCCGACCTGCTGCGCCTCGCGCTGTCGAAGAAGCAGGCCTGAGCGGGTTCTCCGGCCGCGGCGGCACGGCCCACCGCCGGCCGCCCGGCTCGGAACCGGTGTTTGCCGCCCCGCGCGATGCGGCCCACTCGCGCGGCGGCGGCCGTTTCTCCCGGCGCGCGAGCGCCGCGGCCATGACGCTTCCCGTTGATTCGCTGTCGGACGGCAGCAGGCGAACGGTATAATTACGTGCTTTGCTACGGCGCTTTGCGCGCCGTACGCCCGCATTCCAACTTCCCGGCAGGACCCACCACCATGACAGCCCTCCTCATCGACGGCAACGCCCTTTCGAAGACCTTGCGCGCCCAGGCCGCCGAACGCGCCGCCGCGCTGACCGCACGCGGCCACCAGCCCGGTCTCGCGGTGATCCTCGTCGGCGCCAACCCGGCGAGCGAAGTTTACGTGCGCAACAAGATCAAGGCGTGCGAGGACAACGGCTTCTTCTCGCTGAAGGATGCGTACCCGGCCACGCTGTCCGAAGCCGACCTGCTTGCACGCATCGACGAACTGAACCGCGACCCGAAGATCCACGGCATCCTCGTCCAGCTGCCGCTGCCGGCGCACATCGACAGCCACAAGGTGATCGAGGCGATCGCGCCGGAAAAGGACGTCGACGGCTTTCACGTCGCGAACGCCGGCGCGCTGATGACCGGCAAGCCGCTGTTCCGCCCGTGCACGCCGTACGGCGTGATGAAGATGTTCGAAGCGCACGGCATTGCGCTGCAGGGCGCGAACGCGGTCGTGATCGGCCGCTCGAACATCGTCGGCAAGCCTATGGCGATGATGCTGCTCGACGCCGGCGCGACCGTGACGATTTGCCACAGCAAGACGCGCGACCTCGCCGCGCATACGCGCGAGGCCGACATCGTGGTCGCCGCGGTCGGCAAGCGCAACATCCTGACCGCCGACATGGTGAAGCCGGGCGCAACGGTGATCGACGTCGGCATGAACCGTGACGACGCGGGCAAGCTGTGCGGCGACGTCGATTTCGCGGGCGTGAAGGAAGTCGCCGGCTACATCACGCCGGTGCCGGGCGGCGTCGGCCCGATGACCATCACGATGCTGCTGATCAACACGATCGAATCCGCCGAACGCGCCGCTGCCGCCGCAGCCTGAAGCTGCCTTTGCCCAGCCGGTGCGCGGTCCGCGCGCCGGCGCCTCGCCAGCCGCAATCGCGCGGCTGCATCGCGCCGGCCGGCGCGCCGATGCACCTCGCTGCTCGCCCGCCGCCGGCCGCCCCTGGCCGGGCGCCCACATCCGACCCTGCGTCAATCGCGTCATTAGAAACTAACGATTGGAAAGCGCACGATGCGCCCCAATAATGTCGGTATCGGGCGCCGCTTCATCGCGCCTCACCCTTTTCACCCCGGTTCATCCGGCAACAGACAGGGAGTCTCAATGTCCGCCAGCGCCAACACCAATCCCCTCCTCGACTTCTCCGGCCTGCCCCGTTTCGGCGAGATCCGCCCGGAACACGTGACGCCCGCGCTCGATACGCTGCTCGACGCCGCCAGCCGCGCGGTCGAAGCGGCGAGCGCGAGCGACACGCCGTCGACCTGGGCCGCCGTCGTCGAGACGGTCGAGCAGGCCACGGAGCCGCTCGGCCGCGCCTGGGGCATCGTCGGCCACCTGAATGCGGTCGCCGACACGCCCGAACTGCGCGCTGCCTACGGTGAAAACCTGCCGCGCGTGACCGAGTTCTGGTCGAGCGTCGGCCAGAATCTCGCGCTGTACGAAAAGTACAAGGCGATCGCCGCGAGCGCCGAATACGCAACGTTGTCCGCCGAGCGCAAGAAGATTCTCGACAACGCGCTGCGCGACTTCCGCCTGTCGGGCGCCGAGCTGCCCGAGGACCAGAAGCCGCGCTTCGCGGAACTGCAGGAACAGCAGGCCGCGCTGTCGAAGGCGTTTTCCGATCACGTGCTCGATGCAACCAACGCGTACGCGTACTTCGTCACCGACGAAGCCGAGCTGGCCGGCCTGCCCGGCGACGCAATCGAGGCTGCTCGCGAAGCCGCGCAGAAGGACGGCAAGGAAGGCTGGAAATTCACGCTGCATTTCCCGTCGTACTTCCCGGTGCTGCAGTACGCGGACAACCGCGCGCTGCGCGAGACGCTCTACCGCGCCTATGCGACGCGCGCGTCGGAGCTCGGGCCGCAGTACGGCGACGGCAAGGCCGAATGGGACAACACGGCGATCGTCGTCGACGCGCTGAAGCTGCGCCGCGAAGAGGCGCAGATGCTCGGCTACCGCAACTTCGCCGAAGTGTCGCTCGCGCCGAAGATGGCCGAATCGCCGCAGCAGGTGATCGCATTCCTCGAGGATCTCGCGACGCGCGCCCGCCCGCACGCGGACAAGGACTGGGACGAGCTGCGCACGTTCGCCGCGAAGGAGCTCGGCCTCGCCGAACTCGCGCCGTGGGACGTCGCATACGCGGCCGAGAAGCTCCGCCAGCAGCGCTATGCGTTCTCGGAAAACGAGGTCAAGCAGTACTTCCCGGAACCGGCCGCGCTGAAGGGCCTGTTCACCGTCACCGAAACGCTGTTCGGCGTGAAGATCAAGCCGGACGACGCGCCGGTATGGCACAAGGACGTGCGCTTCTTCCGCGTCGAGAACCGCGACGGCTCGCTCGTCGCGCAGTTCTATCTCGACCTGTACGCACGCGAAGGCAAGCGCGGCGGCGCCTGGATGGATGATGCGCGTTCGCGCGCGAAGCGCGGCAGCGACGTGCAAACGCCCGTCGCGTACCTCACCTGCAACTTCTCCGCGCCGGTCGGCGGCAAGCCCGCATGCTTCACGCACGACGAAGTGATCACGCTGTTCCATGAATTCGGCCACGGGCTGCATCACATGCTCACGCGCGTCGACGAGCTCGGCGTGTCGGGCATCAACGGCGTCGAATGGGATGCGGTCGAACTGCCGTCGCAGTTCATGGAGAATTTCTGCTGGGAATGGGACGTGCTGTCGTCGATGTCGTCGCACGTCGATACGGGCGCATCGCTGCCGCGCGAGCTGTTCGACAAGATGATCGCCGCGAAGAACTTCCAGAGCGGGCTCGGCACGCTGCGCCAGATCGTGTTCTCGATGTTCGACATGCTGCTGCACGTCGACTTCGACCCGGCCGGCACCACCGGCGTGACCGCGTTCGCGCGCGAGATCAACGAGCGCTATCACGTGATCCCGCAGGCGGCGTTCTCGCGCTGGCCGAACACGTTCAGCCACATCTTCGCGGGCGGCTATGCGGCCGGCTACTACAGCTACAAGTGGGCCGAAGTGCTGTCGGCCGATGCATACGCGGCGTTCGAGGAAGCGGCCGCCGCCAGCGGCAGCGTGCTCGACGCGGCAACCGGCACGCGCTATCGCCGCGAAATCCTCGAGGTCGGCGGCAGCCGGCCGGCGATGGAATCGTTCAAGGCGTTCCGCGGCCGCGAGCCGCAGATCGACGCGCTGCTGCGCCACAACGGGATGGCCGCGTCCGCGCACTGAATGGGCTGCCCGGCCACGCCGGCTGCATCGACAGGCACCGCTTCGGCGGTGCCTTTTTTCATGGCGCGGGCGTGTCGCCGCCCACTTCGTCGTCGAACAGCAGGAATTGCCCGTGGCGTTCGGCCGTATCCTCGTCGATGCGCACGCCGACGCCGAGCAGCCGTACCGGCTGCGCGCGCCGCAACAACCCCTTCGCGAGCAGCGTGACGGCCGTCTCGGCATTCGTCGCGTCGGCCACGCACTCGACCGTCGTGCGCTGGAAATCGGCGAAGCGGATCTTCACGTACAGCTTGCGGATCGACCGCGCGGCGCCCGCGCGATCGATCCGCGCGTCGAGTTGCACGACGAGGCGACGGATTTCGTCCGCGCATTGTTCGAGTGTCGTCAGGTCGGTCACGTAGGTCGTCTCGACGCTGACCGACTTGCGCTCCTGGTCGGCCTGCACGGGCCGCTCGTCGATCCCGCGCGACAGTTCGTACAGCCGCCGCCCGAACGCGCCGAACTCGCGGTGCAGGTCGATCAGCGGCCAGTCGCGCAATTGCGCGCAGGTCTGGATGCCGAGCCGGTCGAGCCGCGTGGCCGTCACCTTGCCGACGCCGTGCAGCTTGCGCACCGGCAGCGCCGCGACGAACGCGTCGATCTCGTGCGGCCGCACGACGAACAGCCCGTCGGGCTTGTTCCAGTCGGACGCGATCTTCGCGATGAACTTGTTCGGCGCGACGCCCGCCGACACGGTCACGCCGACCGTATCGCGCACCCGCTCGCGGATCTCGCGCGCAATCAGCGTCGCACTGCCCTGGCAACGTTCCGACCCGCTGACGTCGAGGTACGCCTCGTCGAGCGACAGCGGCTCGACGTCCGGCGTGTAGTCGCGATAGATCGCCATGATCTGCCGCGACGCCGCGCGATACTTGTCCATCGCGGACGGCAGGATCAGCAGGTCCGGACACTTGCGCATCGCCAGCGCGGACGACATCGCCGAATGCACGCCGTAGCGCCGCGCCTCGTAGTTGCAGGTCGCGATCACGCCGCGCTGGTCGGGGCGGCCGCCGACCGCGAGCGGCCGGTTGCGCAGCGACGGGTCGTCGCGCATCTCGACCGACGCGTAGAAGCAGTCGCAATCGCAGTGAATGATCTTGCGCGTGCGCGGCGGCGCGTCGCCGGGCAGCGGCGTGGGTAGATCGGCAGGCGGGATGGTGGTCGGGCTCACGGTGCCGATACTGTACAAAAACACAGTGCCGGTTTCAACTGCCGCATACGTCCGTCGCTCGCCGGCCGCAGCCAGCCCTCCCGCAACTGGCCGCCTGGCGCCGACTGCGCCGTACCGGCCCGGTTCGTGCGGATCGTACCGGCCGGGCACGGGCAGCGGCACCTATACTCGTCTGCCGCGACACACGAAATCCAAAGGTGACGGATGAAGACGATCGGACTGATCGGCGGCATGAGCTGGGAATCGTCGGCCGAGTACTACCGGATGATCAACCGGCACTCGAAGGCATTGCACGGCGGCCATCACAACGCGAAGAGCGTGCTGGTCACGGTCGACTTCGCCGAAATCGAAGCGCTGCAGCGCACGCACGACTGGGCCGCGCTCGGCGAACGGATGGCCGACGCCGCGCGACAGCTCGAAGCGGCCGGCGCCGACCTCGTCGTCCTGACGACCAATACGATGCATCGCGTGCACGACGCGATCGAGGCCGCGGTGACGCTGCCGTTCCTGCATATCGCCGATCCGACCGGCAGCGCGCTGCGCGCCGCGGGCGTCGAGCGCGTCGCGCTGCTCGGTACGCGCTACACGATGGAACTGCCGTTCTATGCGGCGCGGCTGCGCGAGAAGTTCGGGCTCGACGTGCTGGTGCCGGACGAACGCGGGCGCGACGACGTGCACCGGATCATCTACGACGAGCTGTGCCACGGCGTCATCTCGGAGGAATCGCGCTCCACGTATGTGTCGATCATCGATGGGCTGGCTCAGCGCGGCGCGCAGGCCGTGATCCTCGGCTGCACGGAAATCACGCTGCTGATCGGTGCGGACGACTCGCCGCTGCCGGTATTCGATACGACCGCGCTGCATGCGAAAGCAGCCGTCGAATGGGCGGCGCGCTGAACGATGCGCGCCATCGCATAAAGAAAACCGTCGTCGGACGGCATCGCCGCATTGTTCCGCGCACCGGGATTCACTCTCCCGGCGTACGTGTCGCCGTGCGCCCGACTCCCTGCTCTCGCCCATCACACCGGCCCGGCACGAACGACCCACGAATCACGCGGCTCGCTTCACGCGGACGCGCCGGCGCGACTGCTGATCCCTTGGTAATAAAGTGACCGCAAATTGGTACGCGAGCAGCGGCACCGCACTCGACGCTGCTCGTCGCGGTCTCTTTTTTCCACCAACCGGAAACAGGAACATGAAAAGACTCAGCACCGTGCTCGGCGCGCTGCTCGCCGTGTCGGCCACGCTCAACGCGCACGCGGACCCCAGCATCACCGCATCGGCCGCCACGACGCCCAGGGACGGCTTCGATCGCATGACGTGGGAGATCACGCCCGAAGTCGTGCCGACCCAGGTCAACGCCAGTTACTACTGGGCCAACCAGTTGTCGTCGCAACACGGCGGACACGCGATCTACACCGGCATCCAGCCGCGCACCCGCAGCACCAACGTGGTGATCTTCAGCGCGTTCGGCACCGGCACGGCGCCGCTGTCGGCGAATTGCCGCGGCGGCGCCGACGGCGGCTCCGGCACGTCGTGCTCGATCGCCTACCCGTGGAAAACCGGCCACGCCTATCGGCTGCAGGTCACCGTGACGCAGGCCAATCGCAGCGACGGGCGCTCGACCGTCGACGGCTTCATCACGGACGTCGCCACCGGCGCCACGACGCCGACCGGCAGTATCGCGGTGCCGGCGGACTGGGGCGGCCTGTCGAGCTCGGCTTACCTGTTCGACGAGTACTTCCCGTTCAACGCCGCGTCGAAGGACCCGATGCAGCGGCCGTGCGTGCCGTATGCGCGCTACATGACGTCGCTGCCGCATTTCTACCTGAAGGATGTGGACTACCCGGCGACCGAGCGGTCGATCCGGCTGAATACGGGCAAGGACAAGTGCGCGGTGCTCTCGGGCACGCCGAACGCACGGACCACGCTGGTCAACACGACGACCTATCTGCTCGAGAACGGCTTCCTGCCCGGGAGCCCGGGCGCGCCGAAATAACAAGCGGACGCGGAAAACAAAAAACCCGGCATGGAGCCGGGTTTTTCGTGGACGAGGTGCGCATCGGTCAATTGCGCGGCACATCGTCTGGTGTGCTTGGTTGCGGGGACAGGATTTGAACCTGTGACCTTCGGGTTATGAGCCCGACGAGCTGCCAGACTGCTCCACCCCGCGTCAGAGAAATAAATTATAGGGTGAGGAAATACTCACGTCAATACTTTTGTCACAATTTCTGCCTCCCTTCCTCGCGCGACGATGCGTGACCCTGCACGACATCCGCGTTCGCACCCCATGCTCGCGGTAAGATGACGGCCTCCGAATTCACGCCGCACGCCCCTCCCGTTCATGAAAATAGCCACCTGGAACGTCAACTCGCTCAACGTCCGCAAACAGCACGTGCTCGACTGGCTCGCGCAAAGCGGCACCGACGTCCTGTGCCTGCAGGAACTGAAGCTGCCGGACGAGAAATTCCCGCGCGCCGATCTCGAGGCGGTCGGCTACCGCAGCTGGTTCACGGGCCAGAAGACCTACAACGGCGTCGCGATCCTCGTGCGCGACACGCTCGCCGTCGACGAATCGGACGTCGTGCGCAACATCCCCGGCTTCGACGACCCGCAGCAGCGCGTGATCGCCGCGACGGTCGACGGCGTGCGCATCGTGTCCGCCTACTTCCCGAACGGCCAGGCGCTCGACTCCGACAAGTTCGTCTACAAGATGCAGTGGCTCGACGCGCTGCAGGCATGGCTGCGCACCGAGCTGCAGCGCTACCCGAAGCTCGCGCTGCTCGGCGACTACAATATCGCGCCGGAAGACCGCGACGTGCACGATCCCGCGAAATGGGAAGGCCAGAACCTCGTGTCGCCGCAGGAGCGCGCGCACTTCGCGCAGCTGATCGAACTCGGCTTCGTCGATGCGTTCCGCCGCTTCGAGCAGCCCGAGAAAACCTTCACGTGGTGGGACTACCGGATGATGGCGTTCCGCCGCAACGCGGGGCTGCGCATCGACCACATCCTGCTGTCGCCGGCGCTCGCGGCAACCTGCGCGTCGTGCGAGGTCGATCGCACGCCGCGCACGTGGGAACAGCCGTCCGACCACACGCCCGTCGTCGCGATCGTCGGCTGATCGCCCAGGGCCTGTTCACGCGCGATCAGCGCCGCGCGGGCGCCGGCCCGAGATGGGCCCACAGGAAGCCGAATTCGGCCGCATCGGCTTCCGCGCGTTCGAGATCGTCGGCGCTGCCGTGGCCGCCGTCGGTGTTCTCCCAGTACCACACCCGTTCGTGACCGAGCGCCTGCATGCGCGCGGCCAGCTTGCGTGCATGCGCGGGATGCACGCGGTCGTCGCGGGTCGACGTCGTCAGCAGCAACGGCGGATACACGACACCTTCGCGCACGCGGTGATAGGGCGAATACGCTGCCAGCGCCGCGCCTTCGCGCGGATCGTCCGGATCGCCGTATTCGTCGAGCCATGCGGCGCCCGCGTGCAGCTTCGGATAGCGCTGCATGTCGAGCAGCGGCACGCGGCACAGCACCGCGCCGAACAGCTCCGGCCGCTGCATCATGCACGCGGCGACCAGCAGCCCGCCGTTGCTGCCGCCCTCGATCCCCAACTGCGCGGCGCTCGTCACGCCGGTCGCAATCAGATCCTCGGCCACCGCGATGAAATCGTCGAACGAACGCTGACGGTGTTCGCGCTGCGCGTCGGTATGCCAGCGCGGTCCGAACTCGCCGCCGCCGCGGATGTGCGCGAACGCCATCACGCCGCCGCGTTCGAGCCAGCCGATGCCGAACGCATCGCTGTAGCCCGGCAGGTTCGGGATCGCAAAGCCGCCATAGCCCGACAGCAGGCACGGCCGCGCGACGCGCGTCTCGCCTTCCGGTGCGTCGAGCGCATCGCTCGGCCCGATCAGCGTGTACGGCACCACCGTGCCGTCGTGCGAACGCGCGCTCGCGCGGCGCACGACGAGGCCGGCCGCGTCGAACTGCACCGGCGGCCGGTCGAGCAGCACGCGGCGCGACGGTGCATCGTCCGCGCGGTCGGCCAGATCGGCCAGCCAGCATTCGGGCGGATCGAGATAGGTGTCGACGTCGACGTACACTTCGTCGTTCAGCGTCGATTCGACGGGCTCGACGTCGATCTGCGCGTCGCCGGGCCAGTCGAACGGCCGCGCGTCCCACGTCCACGCCCCGTCGTCGGCCTGCCGCGGCTGCCACAGCATCGTGCGGTTGTGCACGTCGTCGAGCCAGCTGGCGATCAGCGTCGTGCGCGTATGCGTCCACGTACAGGCGGACGTCGTCGGCCGCGGCGCGAACAGCGTCGTGAAATCGCGCGCGCCGGCCAGGAACGCCTCTTCGCGAATCGCGAGCAGCGAGCCGCCCGCGTGGCGCACGCCGTCGCAATCCCAGTCGAGGCGCGGCTCCAGCACGAGCCAGCCCTCCCAGAACCCGACCTCGACATGCGTCGGCACGTCGTAGCGCGCCCATTCGCCCGCGTCGGTCAACCAGTACGCGTGTGCGTCGAAGAAATCGACGCTGCGCCACGCGACGTGGCGGCGGTCGATCGGGTCGTACCACGCTCCTGCGCTGATGTCGTCCGGTTCGCCGCTGAACACGACGGGCGCGTCGGCAAGCGCCGTGCCGCGCGCCCAGCGCCGCGCTTCATACGGATAGCCGGCGGCGGTCGCATGCGCTTCGCCGCGATCCCAGCTCACGTACACGGTATCGCGGTCGATCCAGCCGACCGTGTGATGGCCCGGCGCGTCGATCGTGAAACCGTCGTCGACGAAACGGCGCTCGACGAGATCGAATTCGCGCACGACGACCGCGTCGGCGCCGCCGGGCGACAGCGACAGCAGCACGCGATCGCCGTCCGGATACAGGATCGCCTCCTGCTCGAACACCCACGACTCGCCCTCTTCGGCGCCGAGCGCGTCGATGTCGAGCAGCGTTTCCCAGGCCGGCTGGCCGGCCCGCCAGTCGGCCCAGCGCGTGCGGCGCCACAGCCCCTTCGGATGGAGATCGTCCTGCCACAGGTCGTACGCCCAGTCGCGCCAGCGGGTCGGAATCACCGGGCGTTCGCGCGGCAGATACGCTTTCGCGAGACGCGCGGTCAGCGCGCGATAGGCATCGTCGTCGCGCAACGCGGCGCGGGTGCGCGCATTCTGCTCGTCGACCCACGTGCGGGCGCGCTTGCTGTCGAGTGCTTCGAGGAAACGGAACGGGTCGGCCCCGGCGGGCCAGCGGAAGGATTCGGACATTGAGGATCGCGGAATGGCAAGCTGCATGCAAACCGCGATTATGTCCGATCGCGGCATGCGCGGGCCCGCGCATGCCGCGAATCGTGCTCAGGGTTCCAGATGGAGTTCCTGGATCTTGCGCGTGATCGTGTTGCGGCCGATGCCGAGCCGCTCCGCGGCCTCGACCTTGCGACCGCGCGTGAAGTCGAGCGCCTCGCGGATCACGGCGGCTTCGAAGCGGCGTGCGAGTTCGTCCATCACGTCGGCCGAGTTCTCGCGCAACAGCCGCGCGACTTCGGTGCGCAGCCCGTGCTCCCACAACGGGTAGCCGGCCGGCGCGCTGCCGTTCGCCGCGCTCGCGACGGGCGCGGCCGTCGGCGCTGCACCGATCGCGGCAGGCGCCGCTGCGTGACCGCCGCTGCCGTGCGCGTCCGCGCCGTCGCCCGTCGCGACGACCGGCGCACCGGCCGGCACGAGGTCGGGCGGCAGATCCTTGATCTCGACCGTCTGCGCGGGCGCCATCACGGTCAGCCAGTTCGCGAGATTCTCGAGCTGCCGCACGTTGCCGGGAAACGGCAGCGACGTCAGGTACGCGAGCGCGTCGTCGGACACGCGCTTCGGCTCGACGCCGAGATCGCGCGCGCTCTTCTGCAGGAAGTGACGCGTGAGCAGCGCGATGTCCTCGCTGCGTTCGCGCAGCGGCGGCAGACGCAGCCGGATCACGTTGAGCCGGTGATAAAGATCCTCGCGGAACAGCCCCTGCCGCACGCGCGACTCGAGATTCTGGTGCGTCGCGGCGATCACGCGCACGTTCGCGCGCAGCGGGTTGTGGCCGCCCACGCGGTAGAACTGCCCGTCCGACAGCACGCGCAACAGGCGCGTCTGCAGATCGAACGGCATGTCGCCGATTTCGTCGAGGAACAGCGTGCCGTTCTCGGCCTGCTCGAAGCGGCCCTGCCGCGTCGTCTGCGCGCCGGTGAACGCGCCGCGCTCGTGGCCGAACAGTTCGGATTCCAGCAGATCCTTCGGAATCGCCGCCGTGTTCAGCGCGATGAACGGTCCGTTCGCACGCGGGCTGTGACGGTGCAGCGCCCGCGCGACGAGCTCCTTGCCGGTGCCCGACTCGCCGGTGATCAGCACGGTCGCGGCCGAATGCGACAAGCGGCCGATCGCGCGGAACATGTCCTGCATCGCCGGCGCCTGGCCGAGCATCTCGGGCGCCTCGGCCACGCGCTCGTCCTGCGGCGCGCCGCCGCGCAGGCTTTCTTCCACCGCGCGGCGGATCAGCTCGACCGCCTTGTCGACGTCGAACGGCTTCGCGAGGTATTCGAACGCGCCGCCCTGGAACGCCGCGACGGCGCTGTCGAGATCGGAGAACGCCGTCATGATGATGACGGGCAGGCCCGGCAGCCGCTCGTGCATCGCCTGCAGCAACTCGAGGCCCGAGCCGCCCGGCATCCGGATGTCGGACACGAGCACCTGCGGCGTCTCGTGGTCGAGCGCGGCCAGCGCATCGCGCACGTTCGCGAAGCTCTTCGTCGCGAAGCTGTCCCGGGCGAGTGCCTTTTCAAGCACCCAGCGGATCGATTGGTCGTCGTCTACTATCCAGATCGGCTTCATAGGTCGGTCAGGTATGGGTGAATCGCAATGCTGCCGCTCAATGGTCGAGCGGCAGCAGAATCTGAAATTCGGTACGTCCGGGCCGGCTTTCGACCTCGATCATCCCGTCGTGCTGCTGCACGAACGTCTGCGCGAGCGTGAGGCCGAGGCCGCTGCCGTCGTCGCGTCCGGACACGAGCGGATAGAAGATCCGGTCGCGGATCTCTTCCGGAATGCCGGGCCCGTTGTCGACCACGTGCAAGTCCAGTGCCAGCTTGTACAGGCGCTTCGCGATCGTGATCTTGCGCGCGATGCGCGTGCGCAGCTCGATCTTCGCGTCGCCCTGCGCGATCCGCTCGCGCAGCGCCTGCGCGGCGTTGCGAACGATGTTGAGCAGCGCCTGGATCAACTGCTCCTTGTCGCCGCGCAGGTCGGGCACGCTCACGTCGTAATCGCGCTCGATCGTGAGCCCGCGCGGAAATTCCGCGAGCATCACCGCGCGCACGCGTTCGCACACTTCATGAATGTTCACGTCGCCGACGATGTGCGGATGCCGGTGCGGCTCCAACAGCCGGTCGACGAGCGTCTGCAGGCGATCGGATTCCTTGATGATCACCTGCGTGTATTCGCGCAACTCGCCGCGCTCGCGCTCGCCCAGTTCGAATTCGAGCAGCTGGGCTGCGCCGCGAATGCCGCCGAGCGGGTTCTTGATCTCGTGCGCGAGGTTGCGGATCAGTTGCTTGTTGACCGCGGTCAGGTCGTGGATGCGCTCTTCCCGATCGGTGCGCGACTGCCGTTCGTTCTCGAACAGCTCGACGAGCACGAAATCGGGCGCGCTCTCGAGGAAGCCGACGATCGCATGCACGTGCAGCGGTTCGCGGCCGGGCCGGTCGAGCACGGTATCGAGGTGCGTCGCGTGAAAGCGTTCCTGGCCGATCGCGGTGATCGTCGACGCAAGCTCGTTCGCGTTCGGGAAAATCTCGCCCCACGGCCGCTGCGCGAGCTGCCGCCGCGAGATGTCGAGCATCGCCTCCGCGGACGGGTTCGCGAACGCGACCCGCAGCGTCTTGCGGTCGAGCACGATCACGACCGTCGGCAGCGCTTCGAGCCCCGCCAGCAGACCCGAGCGCGCGAGCCGCTCGTCGTCCGTCAGTCGTTCGGGTTGCCCCGTTTTCGCCTTGATCAGATTCTTCAGAACCATCTGCGTGCTTGTCGCGCCTCACCGGGCCAGAAAATGAAAATCGTCGGAACAAAAAAGGGACGGCCGGACGCCGTCCCCTTTCAGACTCCGCCGTTCCCGCCGCCAGCCGCGCGACGGGAACGAACCGGCATGACGGCGCTGAATCGAAGCGCCATCGCCGATTAGAGCGAGTAGTACATCTCGAACTCGATCGGGTGCGTCGTCATGCGGAACTTCGCCAGCTCCTGCTCCTTCAGCGCGAGGTACGCGTCGAGCATGCTGTCCGTGAACACGCCGCCACGGGTCAGGAACTCGCGATCCTTGTCGAGCGCTTCCAGTGCCTGGTCGAGGCCTGCGCAGACGGTCGGGATCTTTGCATCCTCTTCCGGCGGCAGGTCGTACAGGTTCTTGTCGGCTGCTTCGCCCGGATGGATCTTGTTCTGGATCCCGTCGAGGCCGGCCATCATCAGCGCCGAGAACAACAGGTACGGGTTCGCCATCGGGTCCGGGAAGCGCGTTTCGATACGGCGGCCCTTCGGGTTCGACACGTGCGGAATGCGGATCGATGCCGAACGGTTGCGTGCCGAGTAGGCGAGCTTGACCGGTGCTTCGAAGTGCGGGACCAGACGCTTGTACGAGTTCGTCGTCGGGTTCGTGATCGCGTTCAGCGCACGGGCGTGCTTGATGATGCCGCCGATGTAGAACAGCGCCAGTTCCGACAGGCCGGCGTAGCCGTTGCCCGCGAACAGGTTCTGGCCGTCCTTCCAGATCGACTGGTGAACGTGCATGCCCGAACCGTTGTCGCCGACGACCGGCTTCGGCATGAACGTCGCCGTCTTGCCGTACGAGTGCGCGACGTTATGGATGATGTACTTCGACCATTGCGTCCAGTCGGCGCGCTGAACCAGCGTCGAGAACTTCGTGCCGATTTCGTTCTGGCCCTGGCCCGCCACTTCGTGGTGGTGCACTTCGACCGGGATGCCGAGCTGCTCGAGCAGCAGGCACATTTCCGAACGCATGTCCTGGAACGTGTCGACCGGCGCGACCGGGAAGTAGCCGCCCTTCGTGCCCGGACGGTGGCCGGTGTTGCCGCCTTCGAATTCCTTGCCGGCCGACCACGGTGCTTCTTCCGAGTTGATCTTCACGAAGCAGCCCGACATGTCCGTGTTCCACTGGACCGAGTCGAAAATGAAGAATTCCGGTTCCGGACCGAAGTACGCCGTGTCGCCGATACCCGTGCTCTTCAGGTAGGCTTCCGCGCGCTTCGCGAGCGAACGCGGGTCGCGCTCGTAGCCCTTGCCGTCGGCCGGCTCGACCACGTCGCAGGTCAGCACGAGGGTCGACTCTTCGTAGAACGGGTCGACGAAGGCAGCGGTCGGGTCCGGCATGAGCAGCATGTCCGACGCCTCGATGCCCTTCCAGCCCGCGATCGACGAACCGTCGAATGCATGGCCGCTTTCGAACTTGTCTTCGTCAAACGCCGAAACCGGCACCGACACGTGCTGTTCCTTGCCGCGCGTATCCGTGAAGCGGAAATCGACAAACTTGACGTCCTCGTCCTTCACGAGCTGCATGACGTCGGCGACGGTTTTACTCATAACCTCTTCTCCTGATTGAACAATTCCGGCGGACTGGGAAACCGCCTCGTTTATCGAGCTGATCGGGGTCTTGCTTTGGCGCAGCGCGCCCCGATTCGACCGAATTCTATATAGCAGCTTCCGTGCCACCTTCATGCAGGATCGGCGCGAATCGCGTCAGGGCTCGCCACGACAGGGCTGCGCTGCGCGATTCCGGGGCTTTACCCGCCGTCGGCCCCGCCCCGAAAGCACCGACGTGGTGCAACCATCGAGCCCCGTCGCTTCGAGCGAGTTATTTTGGTGCATTCACGCCATTCTGCACTCTTTTGGTGAGCGCGTGTACGGCCCATGCACCGTGTCGCAGGCGGACGTCCATGCCGCGACGTCGCGCTAGAATGATCGTTTGACCGATACGGAGACTCCCTGCCATGAGTACGCTGGACCAGCTTTACGCGAAGGCCGACGAACGCCGCGCACAAGGCGCGCTCAACTATGCCGGCGCGCTGCTGCCCGTTGAAGCATTCGAACTGCTGCAGCTCGACCCGTCGGCGCGCCTCGTCGACGTGCGCACCCGCGCCGAGCTCGACTGGATCGGCCGCCCGCTCGTCGGCGACGGCCAGTACCTGCACCTCGAATGGACGCGTTACCCGGGCGGCGTGCCGAACGCCGAATTCGTCAACGAACTGAAGGCGGCCCTCCCGGCCGATACGCCCATGCTGTTCCTGTGCCGCAGCGCCGCGCGCTCGAAGCTCGCCGCGGTCGCGTCCGCGCAGGCCGGCTTCACGAAGGCGTTCGACCTGCTCGAAGGCTTCGAAGGCGCGAAGGACGCCGAAGGCCACCGCAAGACGGTCGACGGCTGGTGCTTCCGCAAACTGCCGTGGATCGGCGCCTGAGCGCGCGCCGCTCACGCCGGCTGCGACGACCTCATCGTCGAGCCGGGCGATGACATGCCGATGACGGGCCGCGTTGCGCGGCCCGTTGCTTTTGACAAGGCGGCGTGGCAGGCCGCTCAGGCGCGCGGCGTATCGGGCTCGACGACGTCGCCGCCGAGCAGGTGCACGCCTTCGCGCAGCTTCACGAACGCGGCCGCGACCGCTTCCGGCTCGCCCTTCACGCCGAGATCGATGTGACGGCGCGCATAGATGCCCCCGCGCTCCGCGTCGCCGACGCTCGGCAGGCTGAACACGCGCACACCGGGGAAATCGCGCTCGATCTTCTCCATCAACGGCGTGAGCGTCGATTCCGGCAGCTCGAACACGTACAGCGAGCGCTCGGCATGCGGCGTCGCGTGATGCAGGTGCGCGTACTTCGTATCGAGCACCCATTCGATCATCGGCCACGCCATCACCGGGAAGCCCGGCACGAAATGCAGATCGCCGACCGAGAAGCCGGGAATCCGGTTGTAGCCGTTCGGGATGATCGTCGCGCCCGCCGGGAACACGCCCATGTTGAAGCGATGCTGGTTCTCCGGGGAATCGAAATCGACCGGCGCGGCCGGATCGGTATGCGTTTCGCGAATGCGCTCCGAAATCAACGCCTTCGCCTCCGGATGCAGCTCGAGCGGCACGCCGAGCGCGGCGGCCGCGCACTGGCGCGTATGGTCGTCCGGCGTCGCGCCGATCCCGCCCGTCGAGAACACGATGTCGCCCGACGCGATCGCGCGTGCGAGCGTCGCGGTGATACGCGCCGGATCGTCGCCGACGTATTCGGCCCAGTCGAGCGCGAGGCCGCGCGCGCCGAGCAGCTCGATGATCTTCGCCAGATGCTTGTCCTGCCGACGGCCCGAAAGGATTTCGTCGCCGATGATGATGATGCCGATGCTCATGCCTGCCCCATGTCGATTGCGGTGGCGCGCGCACTCGCGCGCAGGTCCTCCAGCGCGCGCAGGCAGTAGTGCCCGAACCACAGCGCCGAGAAGACGAGGATGAAAGCGTAAACCCAGATCATGGCGGCCGCGACGAACGGAAACAGCACCATCATCCAGACCGACGAGACCCACACGAAGGTCGGCACGGTGCCGAGCAGCCCGGTCGCGAC
This sequence comes from Burkholderia cenocepacia, assembly GCF_014211915.1. NCBI lineage: Bacteria > Pseudomonadati > Pseudomonadota > Betaproteobacteria > Burkholderiales > Burkholderiaceae > Burkholderia > Burkholderia cenocepacia. Next base: position 2,945,633 of record NZ_CP060039.1, read on the forward strand.
GCCGATGCCGATCAGCGGCCAGCGGTGCCGGCGCACCAGCGCGCGGCGCTCGTCGCGGCTCGCGTGCAGCGCGAGCGCGTCGTAGGTCATCACGCGGTACGTGAGCCAGCCCCAGATCACCGGCGGCAGCAGCGCGAAGAACGGCGGAATCAGCCACAGCGGGATCGTGACGACGAGCAGCACGACGCCGACGATCGCCGCGCCGAGCGAATTGACCACGCTGCCGAAGAAGGTGCCGCCCCGCTTCGCTTCGAGTGCCGCGAACTGGCGATTCGACAGGTGCTTGATCACGACCGGCATCGAGATCGTCGCGATCAGCAGCAGCACGGTCAGCACGATCAGCGGGATCGCGAGCGACACGACCACGAACGGCGCGACGACCGCATGCAGTTGCGACATGCCGATCGCGTCGAATGCGCGGTACAGCATGGCCGTCAGCACGAAGCCGTCGAGCGCGCCGCGCGCGAGGTCCAGCAGCGTCTGCCACGAGAACCACAGCACGGCGCCCCACAGCAGCGCCGACACGACGAACGGCATCAGGGTGAGCCACAGCATGCGCGGGTGCAGCGCGCTGGCGAGCGCCCGGACGAAGGAACGCAGCAAGTCGTTCATGCGAGCCTATGGAATCTGGATTGACGGAGAAAAACGGGGAAAGGATAAACCACGCGGCCCGCATGCGCCAAAGCGCATGCGGGCCGCGTGGAAGGGTCGTTCAACGGGAGAACGGCCGGAGGGGATCAGGCCGACGCCGCGCCGCGCTTGGCGGGGAACAGGCGCCGGAAGATCCGCACGAACGCCAGGCCGTGCTGCGACCAGAAGCCGTCGCCATAGGACACGCCCTCGACCTGCTCGCGGATGCCGGTCGGCTCGACCGTGCGGCTCCACGACGCGGTGCCGAACATCATGTCCCACCACGGGAACAGCACGCCGAAGTTGCAGCCGTACTTGGTGCCTTCGTGGCCGTAGCCGACCGCATGGTGGCGGCGGTGGAAGATCGGGCTGACGAGCAGGCGCTCGCCGAGCCAGCCGAACGACAGCCGCGCATTCGTATGCTGGATGCTCTGCACGAAGTTCGTGACCGCGGTGAGCACGACGAACTGCGACGGCGTCACGCCGATCACGAGCGCGATCGCCGCGAAGAAGCACGACTGCAGCACGTCGTCGAGCAGGTGGTTGCGGTCGTCGCACCACAGCGACATCTGGCGCTGGCTGTGATGGACCGCGTGCAGCTCCCACCAGACGCCGAACTTGTGTTGCCAGCGGTGATACCAGTAGCCGGCGAAATCGAGCACGACGAGGTAGATCGCGAACGCGACGATCGGCTGCGAGGTCACGCCCGGCCACAGATAGTCGAGGTTGACGTTCGCGACACCGTGCAGGCGCAGCCACGCCTGGAAGTTGTCGAACACCGGCTGCAGCGCGAAGAAGAAGAACAGCGTGTAGATGCCGAGCTTCGAGATCGCCGTGTAGATCACGTCGACCCGCACCGCGCGGCGGTTCTTCCAGCGCTCGACCGGCAGCAGCGCCTCGAGCGGGCGCAGCAGCGCGAACATCAGCACCATCTGCAGCGCGCCGATGATCACCCAGTACAGCGCGTCGTAGGTGTCCTCGTCATAGTCCATCAGGTTGAACTTGAAGAGGAGCGGCTGCACGACGTCGACGTACAGCCAGGTCTGGATGTCCGACACGAACGCATCGATCAGGTGCAGCATCGTTCGCCTCCGCCCGTCACGCGCCGTTCGCCGCTCTCCACGGCGCGCGGTCGTAGAAGTAGATGCCGTGCGGCGAGCGGCCGACGGCGATCGTCTGCACCAGCTTGCGCGAGGCCAGGTCGATGATCCCGACCTTCTTCGCGAAACGGAACGTCACCCACAGCGTCTTCTTGTCGGCGGACAGCTCCATGTCGTCGGGGCCCGGCAACAGGCCCGTGATGTCGCCGACGTTGGTGAGCGTGTTCTCGTCGATGATGCTGATCGTGTTCGCGACGCGGTTCGTCACCGCGACGTGCGTGCCGTCGGCGAGCGAGCGGAAGTTGTGCGCGCCCTTGCCCGTGTAGATCTGCTTGACGACCTTCTGGTTGCGCCAGTCGACGACCGCGACATAATCCGCGCCGGTCATCCCGACGAGCAGGAACTTGTCGTCCGGCGTGAGCCACAGGCCGGCCGGCACCTTGCCGACCTTCATCTTCCATTTGACCGTCTGCGTGGGCAGGTCGATCGCCGCGATCTCGCCGGACACCTGCAGCGACACGAGCAGCGTCTTGCTGTCCTTCGTGAACGCGAGGTGGCTCGGCATCACCGCGAGCGGCACGCGCTTCACGAGCTTCAGGTCGCGGCCGTCGTAGCCGTAGATGTCGACGCGGTCGAGCCGCAGGCCGGCCGCCGCGAACCACTTGCGATCGGGCGAGAAACCGAGCTGGTAAGGATCGTCGATCCCTTCGACGGTGCGCTGCAGCGTGCCCGTCTTCGGATCGAGGAACATCAGGCTGTTCGAGACCGAATTTGCGACGATCAGCGACGCGTTGTCGGGCGTCGCCATCAAATGGTGCGGTTCCTTGCCGGTCGGCATCGTGGAAACGACTTCGCGGGTCTGCTGGTCGATCAGGGAAAGCGTCGCTTCGGCCGAGTTGAGAACGATCACGTTATTCGCGTGGGCGGCGGGCGCCAGGACGGCGGCGGCCAGCGCGAGCGTGCGGCCGAGGGAAAGGAAAGTGCGCATGAAGACTCACGTCGTGGAACAGCAGTCATTGTAGAACGTTCGGCGGGCCCCGCCGGTTGACCCAGGCCGGCATTGCGCCGCTTCGACGCACGCCCCGCCTGCCGGACGAGCCGCCGCGGCAGGCGCCGTGCGGCCGACCGGGGCCGGCCGCCGAGGCCGGCCCGGCCCATCGAAGTTGCGCTAGCGCTGCATCGACTCCCAGACCTTGTGCAGACGCTTGACAGAGACCGGCATTGGCGTGCGCAGTTCCTGCGCGAACAGCGAAATTCGCAGTTCCTCGAGCAGCCAGCGGAATTCCGCGAGCCGCGCATCGGCGACGCCGCCGCGCTGCGACACCGCGCGCTGGTACTGCTGGGCGAGCGGCAGCAGGTCGGCCGACTGCTTCGCGTCGCGCGCCGGATCGGCCTTCAGCTTGTCGATCCGCAGCGCGATGCCCTTCAGGTAGCGCGGGAAGTGCGCAAGCTGCGCGTAAGGCGTGTCGATCACGAAACGCTTGCCGACCAGCGCGCCCAGTTGCTGCTGCAGATCCGCATGGGCCTGCGCGAACGGCTTCGCCTGCGCGAGCTTCTTCACGAGGCCCGCGTATTCGGCCAGGATCTGCCCGACGAGCCGCGCGATTTCCTGCGCGAGCAGGTTCAGGCGGCTGCGGCCCTCGTCGCGGCGCGCGTGGAAGCTCGCGTCGTCGTCGGGCAGCGGGTCCTGCAGGCACGCGCGGTCGAGCGCCGTATCGATCAGCTGGTCGCGCAGCTCGTCCTGCGTGCCGAGCGACATGTACTGCATCGCCATCTCGCGCAGGCCCGGCAGGTTCTTTTCGAGGAACTTGATCGGCTCCTTCAGCTGCAGCGCGAACAGCCGCCGCAAGCCGGCCCGGTGGATGCGCGCGGCCTCCTCCGGCGAATCGAACACCTCGACGTCGCAATGCGTGCCGCGGTCGACGAGCGCCGGATAGCCGTACAGCGTCTGGCCGCGCCGGCGGATTTCCAGCAGCTCGGGCAGCTTGCCGAAATTCCACGTCGTCAGGTTCTCGTACAGCGCGGTCGCGCCGGTTTCCGCCGCGGTGGCCGTCTGCGGCGCCGCGCCCTTGCCCGGCTTGCCGCCCTTCGCCGCCGAACCCGGCGCGGCAGCGGGCGCCGGCGTATCGCCTGCGTCGCCCGCGCCGGCATCGGCGCCGCCGGTCGCGATCGTCGACGCCGCCGCGATCTTCTGGAACTGCTGCTGCGCCTGCGCGCCCAGTTCCTGGCGAAGCTGCGCGAGATTGCGCCCCATCGCGAGCTGGCGGCCGTGCTCGTCGATCACCTTGAAGTTCATGAACAGGTGCGCGGGCAACGTCTCGAGCTTGAAGTCGGCCGTTTTCATCGCGACCTGCGTCTCGCCGCGCACGTCGGCGATCAGCGCCTCGACGAGCCCGCCCGCACCGAAGCGCTCGCGGCCCATCCGCTCGACGAAGCCGGCCGCGTACTCGGGCAGCGGCACGCAGTGCCGGCGCAGCTTCTGCGGCAGCGACTTCAGGAGCAACTGCACCTTTTCCTTCAGCATCCCCGGCACGAGCCACTCGCAACGGCGCGCGTCGACCTGGTTCAGCGCGAAGAGCGGCACCGCGAGCGTCACGCCGTCGCGCGGCGTGCCCGGCTCGAAGTGATACGTGAGCGCCATCTCGACGCCGGCCATCGTCGCGCGCTTCGGAAACAGGTCGGTCGTGACGCCGGCCGCCTCGTGGCGCATCAGGTCGTCGCGCGACAGGTACAGCAGCCGCTGCTTGTCCTCCGCCTGGCCGCCCTTCTTCACCTCGTCGCGATACCAGCGCTCGAACGCGGCGCCCGTGTGGATGCCTTCGGGAATCGCCTGGTCGTAGTACGCGTAGATCAGTTCGTCGTCGACCAGCACGTCCTGGCGGCGCGACTTGTGTTCGAGCTGCTCGATGTCGGCGAGCAGCTTGCGGTTGTGCGCGAAGAACGGCAGCTTCGTGTCGAATTCGCCTTCGACCAGCGCACCACGGATGAACAGCTCGCGGGCGCGCGCCGGGTCCTGCTTGCCGAACGCGACGCGCCGCCGGTGGTAGATCGGCAGCCCGTACAGCGTCGCGCGCTCGAATGCGCTGACCTGCGCCGGACGCTTTTCCCAGTGCGGCTCCGACAACGATTTCTTCAACAGGTGCGCGCCGATCTTCTCGACCCACTCAGGCTCGATCTTCGCGAGGCAGCGCGCGTACAGCCGGCTCGTCTCGACCAGTTCGGCCGCCATCACCCAGCGGCCGGCCTTCTTCGCGAGCGCGGAGCCCGGCCACAGGTAGAACTTGATGCCACGCGCGCCGAGGTAATGCGGATCGTCGTCGGCCTTCATCCCGAGGTTGCCGAGCAGGCCCGTCAGCAGGGCCAGATGAATCTGTTCGTAGGTGGCCTCGACTTCGTTGAGTCGCCAGCCGTGCTCGCGCACGACCGTCAGCAGCTGTGAATGGACGTCGCGCCATTCGCGCAGCCGCAGGTGCGACAGGAAGTTCTGCCGGCATGCGTCGATCAGTTGGCGATTCGATTTCTTGTGCGCGACGGCCTCTTCGAACCACGCCCAGATCTTCAGCCACTGCAGGAATTCGGAGCGCTCGTCGGCGAACCGGCGGTGCGCCTGGTCGGCCTGCTCCTGCGCCTCGATCGGGCGGTCGCGCGGGTCCTGCACGGACAACGCGCTCGCGATGATCAGCACCTCGCGCAGCGATTGCTGGTCGCGCGCGGCGAGAATCATCCGGCCGACGCGCGGATCGAGCGGCAGCCGCGCCAACTCGCGGCCGAGCGGCGTCAGCGCGTTGTCGTCGTCGACCGCGCCGAGTTCGTTGAGCAACTGGTAGCCGTCCGCGATCGCGCGGCCGGGCGGCGGTTCGAGGAACGGGAACGATTCGATCGCCGTCAGGTGCAGCGATTTCATCCGCAGAATCACCGACGCGAGCGACGAGCGCAGGATTTCCGGGTCGGTGAAGCGTGCGCGCGCCTGGTAGTCGCTTTCCTCGTACAAGCGGATGCAGACGCCATCGGCCACGCGGCCGCAGCGGCCCGCACGCTGGTTCGCGGCCGCCTGCGAGATCGACTCGACCTGCAGTTGCTCGACCTTGTTTCGGTACGAATAGCGCTTCACGCGCGCGAGGCCGGTGTCGACCACGTAGCGGATGCCCGGCACCGTCAGCGAGGTTTCGGCCACGTTGGTCGCGAGCACGATCCGGCGCGCGTTCGACGCCTTGAACACCTTGTCCTGGTCGGCCGCCGACAGCCGCGCGAACAGCGGCAGGATCTCGGTGTGCGGCGGATGGTGCTTGCGCAGCGCCTCGGCCGCCTCGCGGATCTCGCGCTCGCCGGGCAGGAACACCAGCACGTCGCCGGGGCCTTCGCGGCACAGCTCGTCGACCGCGTCGACGATCGCGTCCATCAGGTCGCGCTCGGCCTCGCGCGCGGTCTTCACGCGATCGCGGCCGCCGGTGCCTTCGGCGTTCTTCACCGCCGGGCGATCCTCGGCCACCGGGCGGTAGCGCATCTCGACCGGATACAGCCGCCCGCTCACCTCGATCACGGGCGCCGGACGTTCGTCGGTGCCGAAATGGCGCGCGAAACGGTCGGCGTCGATCGTCGCGGACGTGACGATCAGTTTCAGGTCCGGCCGCCGCGGCAGGATTTCCTTCAGGTAGCCGAGCAGGAAGTCGATGTTCAGGCTGCGCTCGTGCGCCTCGTCGATGATCAGCGTGTCGTACGCCTTCAGCAGCGGATCGGTCTGCGTCTCGGCGAGCAGGATGCCGTCCGTCATCAGCTTGACGGACGCGCCCGGCGCGAGGTTGTCGGTGAAGCGCACCTTGTAGCCGACCACCTCGCCGAACGGCGTGCCGAGTTCCTCGGCGATGCGGCGGCCGGTCGACGATGCGGCCAGGCGTCGCGGCTGCGTATGGCCGATCAGGCCCGTGCCGCCGGCGCCGAGGCCGCGGCCGAGATCGAGACAGATCTTCGGCAACTGCGTGGTCTTGCCCGAGCCGGTTTCGCCGCAGACGATGACAACCTGATGACCGGCGATCGCGCGCGCGATTTCGTCGCGCTTGCCCGACACGGGCAGGCTTTCGGGGTACGTGATCGGCGGGACGGGATTCGGTGCCACCGCGGCACGCGGCGCACGTTCGCGGCGCGGGGCCCGCTCGCCGGTTGTCTGCGGCGCGCCCTTCACGGCCGGCTGGCGCGCGTCGCCGCGCCGTTCGTCATTGCGCGGCCCGCGCGGTGCGGGTGCCGGCTTGCCCGCCGGCGTGCCCTGCTGCTGGCGCGGCGGCTGGCCCTGCTGCTCGCGCGCATCGGCCGCACCATCCGGGTGCTTCGCCGACGGCGTATTGGCCCGCGTCGGCGCGGGACTTTTAGAAACATTCGACATGGGGGCGCATTATAATCCCGCCCATGAATTCCCAAACCGACCTCCCTCCCGCCCAGACCGGCGCCGCGACGCCGCCGGCCGCCGACGATTCGGCCGCCAGCCACGCGCAGTTCGTCGACTGGATGCGCTCCGTCGCGCCCTATATCCACAAGTTCCGCAACAGCACGTTCGTCGTGGGGTTCGGCGGCGAGGTGGTGCAGCAGGGTCTGCTGAATGCGCTCGTCTCCGACATCGCGCTGTTGCAGGCGATGGGCATCCAGATCGTGCTGGTGCACGGCTCGCGGCCGCAGGTCGAGGAGCAGCTGAGCCTGCACGGTGTCGAATCCGAGTTTTCGCACGGGCTGCGCATCACCGATGCGCGCGCGCTCGAATCCGCGAAGGAAGCGGCCGGCGAAGTGCGTCTCGACATCGAGGCCGCGATCAGCCAGGGTCTGCCGAACTCGCCGATGGCGCACGCGCACATCAGCGTCGTGTCCGGCAACTTCGTGACCGCGCGGCCGGTGGGGATTCTCGACGGGGTCGATTTCGCGCACACGGGCATCGTGCGCAAGATCGACGCCGAATCGATCCGTCATTCGCTCGCGAGCCGCAAGCTCGTGCTGCTGTCGCCGCTCGGTTTCTCGCCGACCGGCGAGGCGTTCAACCTGTCGATGGAAGACGTCGCGTCGGCGGCCGCGATCGCGCTGCGCGCCGACAAGATCATCTTCCTCACCGACGGGCCCGGCATCGTCGACGACGAAGGCGAGCTGGTGCGCGAAATGTCGCTCGACGCGGCGGCCGAGCTGCTGGATTCCGGCAACATCCAGGGCGACGACGCGTTCTTCCTGAAGCACTCGATCCGCGCATGCCGCGGCGGCGTGACCCGGGCGCACCTGATCCCGCAGTCGCTCGACGGCAGCATGCTGCTCGAACTGTTCCTGCACGACGGCGTCGGCACGATGATCTCGTACGAGAACCTCGAAAGCCTGCGCGAGGCGACGCCGGACGACGTCGGCGGCATCCTGTCGCTGATCGAGCCGCTCGAGTCCGACGGTACGCTGGTGCGGCGCGGCCGCCACCAGATCGAACGCGACATCGACCACTTCTCGGTGATCGAGCACGATGGCGTGCTGTTCGGCTGCGCAGCGCTGTACCCGTACCAGCAGGAGAAGATCGGCGAGATGGCGTGCCTGACGGTCGCGCCGGAAGCGCAGGGCTCGGGCGACGGCGAACGCCTGCTCAAGCGCATCGAGCAGCGCGCCCGCGCGCGCGGCCTCACGCACATCTTCGTGCTCACGACGCGCACCGAGCACTGGTTCCTCAAGCGCGGCTTCGTCAAGGTCAGCGTCGACGACCTGCCGGAAGACCGCCGCAAACTCTATAACTGGCAGCGCAAGTCGCTCGTGCTGATGAAGCAGCTCTGAGCGCAGGCACGACTGCCCTTCCCCCCAGACACCGATTACAGGAGAAGTACACGATGGCTCGAATGATCCAATGCGCGAAGCTCGGCAAGGAAGCCGAAGGCCTCGATTTCCCGCCGCTGCCGGGCGAACTCGGCAAGCGCATTTACGAGAGCGTCTCGAAGGAAGCGTGGCAAGGCTGGCTCAAGCAGCAAACGATGCTGATCAACGAAAACCGCCTGAACATGGCCGACCCGCGCGCGCGCCAGTACCTGATGAAGCAGACGGAGAAGTACTTCTTCGGCGACGGCGCGGACCAGGCGTCCGGCTACGTGCCGCCGACGGAAGGCTAAGCGACGCTCGACTCGCGACGGCCGGCAGCGCCGATCTCGTCGTGACTTGAAGCAAACGCCCGAACGGCACCGTGGATCGCACGGTGCCGTTTGCTTTTGGGCTGCGTAATCGGAACGAGTCGAGGCTGCGCCACGCGTGCTCGGTCCGACGCGCGATGCCGACGGAGCGCCGAATCACCGAATCGCCGCATCGCCAGCGTGCCGAATCACTCCGGCCTCCCCCGCTCAACCCGCCGGTTTCAACGTGCCGCGATCGTCCGGCTGCGCCGGCTCGCCGACCGGACGATCGGCGCTCGCGCCTTCGGTGCCCCACTCTGCCGCATCGCCACGCTCGGCGCTCGACAGCTCGTCGGCGCGATATCCGGTGCGATTGAGCAGCGCCAGCATGCAAGCGAGCGACACGAGCGCATAGAGCCCCGACGCGATCGCGACGCCGACGATGCTGCCGGTCGCATTGAGAATCGCCTGCGCGAGCACCGGCGTGCCGCCGCCGACGACCAGCGCGCTCAACTGATACGCGAGCGACAGGCCCGTATAGCGGATGTTGGCTGGGAACACGCGGGCGAGCACGCCGCCGACCGCGCCGTAGAACATCGCCGACGGAATCGTCGAGATGCACATGCCCGCGACGGCGACCCAGTACGAACGCGTCGCGAGCGCATGGAACATCACGGGCATCAGCACGATTTCCGGAATCAGGATCCAGCACATCGCGCGTCGCATGTCGACCTTCGACACGAACCACGCGCCGACCGGCTGCATCAGGAATTGCACGACGAGCGAGATCGACAGGATGCCGAGGAACGTGCCCTGCGCGTAACCGAGCTCCTTGGTCGCCCACGACAGCGCGAACGTGCTGCGGAAATACGTGACGTTGATCACCGGCAGCGTGCCGGCCGCGAGCAGCACGACGACCCAGTGGTCGCGCACGACGTCGCGCAGCGGCAGCTTCACCGTGCGCTTGCGCGCGAGCACGCGCTGCATGTCGACCGACTCCTCGAGCCTCAGCCGGATCACCATGCCGATGATCACGAGCACGGCCGACAGCAGGAACGGAATACGCCAGCCCCACATCAGGAACGACGGGGCCGGCAGCGTGCTCAGCGCGAAGAATGCCGCCGTGGCCAGCAGGTTGCCGGTGGGCGAGCCTTGCTGCGCGAACGCCGCATACAGGATGCTGCGATGCTTCGGTGCATTCTCGCTCGCGATCAGCACCGCGCCGCCCCACTCGCCGCCGACCGCGATGCCCTGTAGCACGCGCAGCACGACGAGGCCCGCCGGCGCCCAGACGCCGATCGACGCGTAACCGGGCAGCAGGCCGATGCCGGTCGTCGCGAGCCCCATCATCACCAGCGTGATCACGAGCGCGGTCTTGCGGCCGACGCGATCGCCGAGATGGCCGAACACGATGCCGCCGAGCGGCCGCGCGGCGAAGCCGGCCCAGAACGTGACGAACGCGAGCAGCGTCGCGACGCCGGGGTTCATCGTGCTCGAAAAGAACACCTTGCCGAACACGAGCGCCGCGGCCGTGCCGTAGATGTAGAAGTCGTACCACTCGATCGTGGTGCCGACGAACGCCGCGAGGGCGGCGCGGCCGGGCCGCGGCTGCGCGGCGCTCGGGGATTGCGGACGACTCATCGATGTCTCCATATTGTGATGATCGGGGGCGCGACTCGCGCGCGCCTTTCCCGGGTGGCCGGCATCACGCCGCCGGCCGGCGGCGTCGTGTCAGTCGGGCGGCGACTCGCCGGCGGCCGTCTTCAGCACGCCGGCATCGAGCAGTTGCTGCTGAAGCGCGCGATCGACGCCGAGCCGGTCGAGCACCGCGCGCGTATCGCGCCCGAGCGCGGGCGGCGCCGACCGGTAGGTGGCCGGCGTGCGCGACAGCTTCACCGGCGACGCGGTGCCGCGATACGCGCCGATCTCGACGAACAGGTTGCGATGCAGCGCATGCGGATCGTGCGCGACGTCGGCCACCGTGCGCACCGGCCCGCACGGCACGCCGGCCGCCATCAGGTCGCGCGCGAGCGGCTCGCACGCATGCGCGGCAAGCCGCGCTTCCAGTTCGGCCTTCAGCTCGGGCCGGTGCGCGCAGCGGCTGCGGTTGTCGACGAAGCGCGGATCGTCGGCGAGCGCCGGCGCGCCGAGATGCGCGACGAGCCGCGCGAACTGCCGGTCGTTGCCGACCGCGAGGAAGATCGGCACGGTCGCCGTGCGATAGCTGTCGTACGGCGCGATGTTCGGATGCGCGTTGCCGCTGCGTTCCGGCACGCGGCCCGAGCCGAAGAAGTTCGGCAGGTGCGGATGCAACAGCGACACGCCGCAGTCGTACAGCGCGACGTCGATCGACTGCCCGCGCCCGCTCTTCTCGCGCTCCGCGAGCGCGAGCAGGATGCCGGCGAGCGCGTTGAGCCCCGTGACCATGTCGACGATCGGCAAACCGATGCGGGTCGCGTCGCCGTCGCGTTCGCCGTTCACGCTCATCAGCCCGGCCATCGCCTGGATCACCGCGTCGTAGCCCGGCAGCCCGCCGAGCGGGCCGTCGTCGCCAAAGCCCGTCACCGCGCAGTGGATCAGGCGCGGGAAAAGCGGCTGCAGGTCGCGTGCGTAGTCCATCCCCAGCGCGCAAGCGTGCCCGGCTTGAAATTCTCCACGAGCACGTCGGCTTCTTCGAGCAGGCGCCACAGGATCGCGCGCCCTTCGTCGTGCGACAGGTCGAGCGCGAGCCCCTCCTTGTTGCGGTTCACGCCCATGAAATACCACGCCGTGTCGCCGAGGAACGGCGGCCCCCAGCCGCGCGTCTCGTCGCCGGCGGGCGGCTCGATCTTGATCACCGTCGCACCGTGGTCGGCGAGCGCCTGCGTGCAGTACGGGCCGCCGAGCACCCGGCTCAGGTCGACGACCTTCAGGCCGTCCAGTGCGCCACGCGTCGTGTTCATCGCTCGACCTCCGGCAGCAGGTCGAGCGCCATGTCGAGCGCGACCGGCAGGCCACGCAGCAGCGCATCGGACGCGGCCGATTCGTCGTCGCGCGGGGCCGGCGCGAGCGGATCGACCGGCAGCAGCTTGTGCCGCACGATCAGGTGCGCGAGCGCGAGACGCCGGAAATCCGGCGCGAGCCGTGCGCCTTCGCAGGCCATCAGCACGGCCGCGCTCGCGTAGTACAGCGCGGACGCGGCCTGCCGCACGCGCGCGTCGTCGCCTTCCCCGGCCACCCTCGCAAGTGCATCGCATGCCCGTACGAGGATGCGCCGCAGCGCCGTGCGGCTCGCCTCGGGCAGCGGCGCCGCGCCCAGACGATCGCCGAGGAACGTCCGCAGCGCGTCGAGCGCATGCTCGCGCTGCGCGGCACGCGCGACGTCGAGTGCGACGATGTTGCTCGTGCCTTCCCAGATCGAACCGAGATGCGCGTCGCGTACGAGCCGCGCATCGCTCCATTCCTCGATATAGCCGGTGCCACCGCGCACTTCCATCGCGTCGCCCGTCACGCGGCGCGCGTCGCGGCAGGCGCGGAACTTGATCAGCGGCGTCAGGATCCGCACGCAGCGCGCGGCCTGCTCGTCGCCCGCGTCGGCCTGCGGCAGCAGCAGCGCGATCTGCATGAACATCGCGCGCGCGGCCTCGGCCGGCAGCAGCATCTTCATCAACTGGCGCTGCATCAGCGGCATCTCGATCAGCTTGCGGCCGAACGCCTCGCGATGCGCGGCGACGTGCAGCGCTTCGTTCAGCGCGCGCCGCATCAGCCCCGCCGCGCGCACGCCGTTCGACAGCCGCGACATGTTGATCATGTCGGCCATCTGGTGAAAGCCGCGACCGATCTCGCCGATCAGGTACGCCTGCGCACCTTCGAGCGCGATCTCGCCGCTGGCCATCGAACGGCTGCCGAGCTTGTCCTTCAGGCGCACGATCCGGTAGCGGTTGCGCGTGCCGTCCGGGAGTGTCTTCGGCAGCAGGAACAGCGCGAGGCCCTTGATGCCGTCCGGCGCGCCGTCGGGCCGCGCGAGCACCATCGCGAGATCGGCGTCCGCGTTCGAGCAGAACCACTTGTCGCCGGTCAGCCGCCAGACGGTCTCGCCGTGCGCGTCGGTTTCGCTGGTCGCGCGCGTCGCGATACGGCCGACGTCGGAGCCGGCCGCCTGCTCGGTCATGAACATCGCGCCTTGGTACAGCGTATCGAAGTCGCGCGAGGCGAGCCGCGGCAGGTAGCGCGCGACGAGCGCGGGATCGCCGAAGCGGCGCAGCGTGCGCGTCAGCGAATCGGTCATGCTGACCGGGCAGCACAGCCCGAATTCCGCCTGCACGAACAGGAACGTCAGCGCGTACTTGACGAGCGGCGGCACGGTTTCGGCGCTGTGGCTCAGTGATGCGAGCCCGAGCTCCGCATACGCGACGCGTTCGAGCGCGACGTACGCCGGGTCCTTGTCGATCCGCTGCACGGCCTCGCCGCGCCGGTTGCGATGCTCGAGCACGGGCGGATGCTTGTCCGCGCGCGACGCCCATTCGTCGAGTTCGCCCGACACGCGCGCGCCGAGCGCGTGCAACCGCGGCTCGAGTTCGGCATAGTGCGCGTCGCCGAGATGCAGCTTCAGCAACGCGCCGAGATCGGGATCGACGGTGAAGAAATTGATGCCCCGGGTATCGGGAATATTGGATGCGCCGGTGTCCGGCGTGCGAGCGGTGTCGTTCATGCGTGCGTCTCCTGGGTTGCCTGCGCGGCGACCAGGCCATGCGCCGCAGCGCCCGGCCGGTCCTGCGTCAAGCCTCCCGCAGAGCGTAGGCGCGCGATCGATAAGCGTCCAATACAGGATTTGTCCGGTACGATAGATATCGCTTATCGATGCCGACGCCGGGAGGAGACACCATGGAACTGAGGCAGTTGCGCTACTTCGTGGCGGTGGCGGAGGAGCTGCATTTCGGGCGCGCGGCGACGCGCCTGTTCATCTCGCAGCCGGCGCTGAGTTTCGACATCCGCAAGTTCGAGGACGCGCTCGGCGTGCAGTTGTTCTCGCGCACCAACAAGACGGTCGCGCTGACCAACGCGGGCGAGGTGCTGCTCGGCGAAGCGCGCCGGCTGCTGCTGCAGGCGGACGAAGCCGAGCGCCTGACGGTGCGCTCCGCGTCGGGGCTCGCCGGCCGGCTGCGGATCGGCTTCGTCCACTCGATGCTGTATCGCGGGCTGCCCGATGCCGTGCGGCGCTTCGAGGCCGACTATCCGGGCGTCGAGGTCGTGCTGAGCGAGATGAACACGCACGCGCAGGTGCAGGCGATCCAGCGCGGCCAGATCGATCTCGGCTATGCGCACTGGGGCCACTTCCCGCCCGAGGTCGAATCGGTGCTCGTCTATGCGGAGCCGTTCGTGTGCTGCCTGCCGGCCGCGCATCCGCTCGCGCGGCGCAGGCAGGTCGCGCTCGCCACGCTCGCGACCGAACCGTTCATCCTGTTTCCGCGCGACGCCGCGCCGCACTATCACGACCTGATCATCGCGCAGTGCGTGAACGCGGGATTCAGTCCGCTGATCCGCCACGAGGCGCGGCTGTGGCAGACGATCCTGTCGATGATCGAGTTCGGGATGGGCATCGCGCTGGTGCCGCGCGTGCTGCAGCAGGCGAAAAGCGATCGGCTCGTGTTCCTGCCGCTGAAGGATGCGTCGCTCGAATCGCGTACGCTCGCGCTGAAACGCAGCGGCACCGCCGAACCGGTGGCGCTGCGCTTTGCCGGCTACGTACGCGCGTCGATCGATGCGCTGCCCGCGCTGGCGGGCTGAGCGCGCGGCTCGCGAACCGGTGCTTGCGGCTATTTGAAAAAATTTGCAGAAAGGGCTTTACGAGCCCCAAAATCTCTGACATAATTTGATTCTTCTTTGGGCGGTTAGCTCAGCGGTAGAGCACTGCCTTCACACGGCAGGGGTCACTGGTTCGATCCCAGTACCGCCCACCAAAGAATTCAAGGGCCTGCGTCTCACGACGCAGGCCCTTTTCGTTTTGGCGTCGCGCGTGCCCTGCGCGACGCGGGCGCCACGTCATTCGACGCCACGCCGCACGCAGGAACCGGCTTACCGTGCGCGCCCCACCCGCTCCGCCGTCGCGTCGAACGCGCGCTTCGCCTTGTCGACGATCTCGTCGACCTCCGCCTCGCGAATCACGAGCGGCGGCGACAGCAGCATCCGGTCGCCGGTCGCGCGCATGATCAGGTTGCCGTTGAAGCAGAAGTCGCGGCAGATCGTGCCGATATCGACGTCCGCGCCGAAGCGCTCGCGCCGGCTCCGGTCGCGCGCCAGTTGAACGCCGGCGACCAGCCCCGCTCCCGCAATCTCCCCGACGATCGGATGGTCGCCCAGCACGTCACGCAGCCGACGCTGGAAATACGGCCCGATGTCGGTCTTCACCCGCTCGACGATCCCCTCGTCGCGCAGCAGCTTCAGGTTCGCGACCGCGACGGCCGCCGCCACCGGGTGACCCGAGTACGTGAGGCCGTGATTGAATTCGCCGTTGTCGATGATCGGGCGCGCGACGCGCTCGTGAATGCCCACGGCACCCATCGGCACGTAGCCCGACGTGAGGCCCTTCGCCATCGTGATCAGGTCCGGCTCGAAGCCGAAGTGCTGGTGCGCGAACCATTCGCCGGTGCGCCCGAAGCCGCCGATCACTTCGTCGGCGACCAGCAGGATGTCGTACTTGCGGCAGATCCGCTGGATTTCCGGCCAGTACGTCGACGGCGGGAAGATCACGCCGCCCGCGCCCTGGAACGGTTCGCCGATGAACGCCGCGACGTTCTCCGCGCCGAGTTCGAGAATCTTCGCTTCGAGCTGCTGCGCACGCGCGAGGCCGAATGCTTCGGGCGTCTCGCCTGCTTGCGCTTCGCCGAAGAAATACGGCTGGTCGATGTGCACGATGTGCTCGACCTTCGACGGCATCTGCTCGTGCATGTAGCCCATCCCGCCGAGCGTGCCGCCTGCGATCGTCGAGCCGTGGTAACCGTTCTTGCGCGAGATCACGACCTTCTTCTGCGGCTTGCCCTGCACGCGCCAGTATTGATGCACGAGACGCAGCACGGTGTCGTTGCCTTCCGAGCCGCTGTTGCAATAGAAGAAGTGGTTGAAGCCGGCGGGCGTCACTTCCGCGAGCATCGCGGAAAGCTCGATCACCGGCGGGTGCGTGGTCTTGAAGAACGTGTTGTAGAACGGCAGTTCCTGGATCTGGCGATAGGCGGCGTCGGCGAGCTCCTTGCGACCGTAGCCGACGTTCACGCACCAGAGGCCGGCCATCCCGTCGATCACCTTGTTGCCGTCCGAGTCCCACAGGTAGACGCCGTCGGCCTTCACGATCACGCGGCTGCCGGCGCGGTTGAGCGCGCCCATGTCGGAGAACGGGTGGATGTGGTGGGCGGCGTCGAGCGCGCGAAAATCGGCGGTCGAGCGCGGCGGAAAAGCTTCGTTTCGATCGGTCATGTTTTCTCCGTCAAACAGCCCCGCACGCTTACACGTGCAGCAGCAAATGCCTGCGTTCCCACGAGCTGATCACGCGGAAGAACGCTTCGTATTCGGTTTCCTTCAACGCCAGGTAAGCCTTCACGAACTTGTCGCCGAGGATGCCGGCGAGCGGCTCGCACGCGGCCATCAGCGAGATCCCTTCCTCGAGGTTGCGCGGCAGCTGGTACGGCAGGTCGTAGCCGTCCGATGCGATCGGCTCCGTCGGCGCGAGCTGTTGCGTCATGCCGAGATAGCCGGCGGCGAGCGTCGCCGCGAACGCGAGGTACGGGTTGCAGTCGACGCCCGGAATCCGGTTCTCGATGCGGCGCGCGACGGGGCTCGACTGCGGAATGCGAAAGCCCACCGTGCGGTTGTCATAGCCCCACTGCACGTTGATCGGCGCGGCCATGAAACGCGACAGGCGGCGGTACGAATTGATGTACGGCGCGAAGATCGGCATCAGCGCCGGCGTGTACTTCTGCAGCCCCGCCAGATAGCTGCGGAACAGCGGCGACACCGCGCCGTTTTCGTCGGCGAACAGATTGCGCCCGGTGCGCATGTCCGCGAGGCTCTGATGAATGTGCATCGCGGAACCCGGCTCGTTTTCCATCGGCTTGGCCATGAACGTCGCGTACATGTTGTGACGCAATGCGGCCTCGCGCACCGTGCGCTTGAACAGGAACACCTGGTCGGCCAGCGGCAGCGCGTCGCCATGCACGAAGTTGATCTCCATCTGCGCGGCGCCGACTTCGTGAATCAGCGTCTCGATATCGAGCCCCTGCATTTCGCAGTACTCGTAGATGTCCTCGAACAGCGGATCGAACTCGTTGACGGCCTCGATCGAATACGACTGGCGGCCCGTTTCCGCCCGCCCCGTGCGGCCGACGGGCGGACGCAGCGGCAAATCGGGATCGGCGTTCATGTCGACCAGATAAAACTCGAGCTCGGGCGCGACCACGGGTTTCCAGCCCTTCGCCTCGTACAGGTCGAGCACGCGGCGCAGCACGTAGCGCGGCGAGATCTCGACCGGCGAGCCGTCGAAATGCACGCAATCGTGGATCACCTGCGCGGTCGGATCGACCGCCCACGGGATCAGGCAGATCGTCGACGGATCGGGCACGCACACCATGTCGGGATCGGTCACGCCGGTCAGCGTGCCGTCCTCCGGATAGTCGCCGGTGACGGTCTGCACCATCACGGCCTGCGGCAGGCGCATCGATTCGCCGGATTCGAATTTGTTGCGCGGAATGATCTTGCCGCGCGCGATGCCGGCCATGTCGGGAATGATCGCCTCGACTTCGGTGATGCGGTGCTGTCGCAGGAATTCGCTCAGTTCGGGTTGCATGATCGGCCTCGTTGGTCGATGTCGATGTCGGATGCGGCCGGCGACGGTATCGCGCCGCCGGCAGCATGCATGCGGTGCGCCATGCGCGCGCGGCACGCCACGCCGAATGCCGCGAAGATGTCGCGCGACAGCGGCTGCTCCGCGTAGCGCCATTCGGGATGCCACTGCACGCCCAGCGCGAATGCACGCGCGCCGCGCACGCTGACGGCCTCGACCAGCCCGTCGGGCGCGCTCGCCTCGACGGCGAGCCCGGCGCCCAGACGCGCGATGCCCTGCTCGTGCAGTGAATTGACCGTCGCCTCGTGCGCGCCGCGCGCGACCCGCTGCAGCAGGCCGCCCGGCGCGAGCTGCACGACGTGCGCGGGACCGTACTGCCGTTCGAGCGGGTCGGCCGGCCGTTCGCGATGGTCGTCGAAACCGGTCGTCGCATGCAGCCGCTGATGCAGCGTGCCGCCGTACGCGACGTTCAGCTCCTGCATGCCGCGGCAGATCGCGAGCACCGGCACGCCCGCGTCGATCGCCGCGCGAATCAGCGGCAACGCGGTCGCGTCGCGCGCCGGATCGTGCAGCGTGTCGGGCGCGCTGGCGGCGCCGCCGTAACGATGCGGCTCGACGTTCGAATAGCTGCCGGTCAACAGCAGCCCGTCGATTGCCGCGACGATCGCGTCGGCCGGCTGCCGCGCGCCGAGCGCGGGCAGCACGAACGCCAGCGCACCGGCGCCGTCGACGACGGCGGCGAGGTACTTCTCACCCGCCGTGTGGTTCGGATGGGCGCCGCGCAGGATGCGGTCCGCGGTGACGGCTACGATCGGTCGTGCGCGCATCGACGTCTCTCCGGTAATGGCGCGCGACACGCTAGCGCGCGCAACGATGCAGGTTTGCGGCTACGCCGCACATGCGCGCAATCGCGCAGCGCCGGCGCAGGCGCGATCCTGCCGCCCGAATGCCGCGGCAACCGGCGGTACGGCCCGGGACGGTAGCGGAAAGGGGCGCTAGGGCAACAACGATGCGCTGCCGTCGCACTGCACCGCGCTGCACAGGTGCGCGGTCACGAGATTGAAGCGGCGCGTGCCGCAATGGGAAATGGCGAAGAAGCGAGGCTCGCGTAACGGGGCGGCGCGCGTGCCGCGATCAGCATGCCGGTTCGGCCCGGCCTGAGGCGGCGCGCCCGCCGACGGACTTCGCGTCCGGCGTATCGAAGGGCTGGCGGCTTTCACGATCGTACTCGACTGACTGATGGAGGCAGGACACGTGTCGCAATGCCGCGTGGCGACACGTCAGCAAGATGTCTCGCAGCGCATTCCGGCGCAGTCCGGCCATCGTCGATGGCCTCGCCGCCGGCGCGCGCGTGACGACTTCCTGACATTCAGCTTATATCACTTAAAAATTGCGTCAAATTTTCAGGGGTCGATGACGACATCGGTCAGACGAAAAAAACGGCATCGATCGCGCCGGATCGACGCCGTTTTGTGCATTGCGTCGGCTTGCCTGCTACGTGCCGACGGGGCGGAGCGCACTGCCCCGCCGCGGTGCCGCATGGAGGCGGCCCGGGCTCAACGATGCGCGAGCGCGGTTTCGACGAGTGTCTGCAGCAGCGGCACGATCCGCGCTGCACGCGCTTCGTCGTAGGCGTACGGACGCGTCTCTTCCATGTAGGTGATCTGCGACAGTTCGAGCTGCACGGCCTCGACGCCGGTATCGGGCACGCCATAGTGACGCGTGATGTAGCCGCCCTTGAAACGCCCGTTCGCGACGGCCGTATAGCCGCCGTGCGCGAGCACGCGCGCGGCCAGCGCTTCCGCGAGACCGGGCGCCGCACTCGCGCCGCTCGACGTGCCGAAGTTGAAGTCCGGCAGGCGGCCGTCGAAGAAGCGCGGCACGTGCGAGCGAATCGAATGCGCTTCCCACACGAGCACGCGGCCGTGTTCGCCCTTCAGGCGCGCGATCTCGCGTTGCAGTGCGTCGTGATACGGCAGCCAGTAGCGATCGCGGCGACGCATGATCTCGTCGTTGCCGGGCAGCGCGTCGGCCGGATACAGCGGCGCCTTGTCGAACGTATCGACCGGCACGAGCCCCGTCGTGTCCTGCCCCGGATACAGGTTCTCGTTGTCGGGCGGACGGTTCAGGTCGACGACGTAACGCGCATGCGACGGCACGAGGATCGATGCGCCGAGATCGGCCGCGAAGCCGTACAGCCGCTCGAGATGCCAGTCGCAATCGTCGACGAAGCGCGCGTCGGGCGTCATCGTCGCGGCGATGTCGTCGGGGATGTGCGTGCCTGCGTGCGGAATCGAGATCAGCAGCGGCAGCGTGCCCTGCTTCAGCGTGAATACAGCCGGTTGTTCAGTCATGTCGCCTCACCGTAAGAGTCGGCCGGCGCACGCACGCCGCGTGCGCCGGTTGCCGCGCGTTCAGCGCAGCAGTTGCGCCAGCGCGGCGCGGTAGTCGGCATACGCGGCGGCTTCGTCGCGATGGCGGCGGCCGCTCACGACGCGCTCGCCGCCCGTGTAGACGTCGAGCACCGGCGTCTCGCCGTGCTCGGCGAACACGATGCCCGACAGCCATGCGGCGCTGTCGTGTTCGGCGATCGCCGGATGATCGGGATCGAGCACGAGCCAGTCGGCGCGGCAGCCTGCGCGCAGCGCACCGATGCGCCGCCCGCTCGCCTGCGCGCCGCCCGCGAGCGACGCATCGAACAGGCGATCGGCGACGTGCGCCTGCGTGTCGCTCGCCAGCACGTTGCGCGCGCGGTGCACGAGCCGCTGCCCGTATTCGAGCAGGCGCAGCTCCGAGCGCCAGTCGACCGACGCGTGGCTGTCCGAGCCGATGCCGATCACGCCGCCCTGCGCGAGGTAGTCGACGGCCGGAAATACGCCGTCGCCGAGGTTCGCTTCGGTCGTCAGGCACAGGCCCGCGACCGCGCGACGCTTCGCGAGCGCCGCCGTCTCGGCCGCGTCGACGTGCGTCGCATGCACGAGGCACCAGCGCGCATCGACGTCGAAGCGATCAAGCAGCCATTGCACGGGGCGTGCGCCGTAGGCGCGCACGCAGTCGTCGACTTCGGCCGTCTGCTCGGCGATGTGGATATGCACCGGTGCATCGCCGGGCAACCCTTCGAGCAGCACACGCAGCCCGTTCTCGGACACCGCGCGCAGCGAGTGCGGCGCGACGCCATAGCGCAGCCCGCCATGTTCCGGCGCCACGCGACGCATCGCGTCGAGCAGTTCGAGCACGCCGTCGGGCGTGTTGATGAAGCGGCGCTGGTCGTCGCGCGGCGGCTTGTCGCCGAAGCCGGCGAACTGGTACGACACCGGCAGCATCGTGATGCCGATGCCGGCCGCGCGCGCGGCGTCGATCACGCGCGTGCCGAGCTCCGCGATCTGCGGATAGCGCGAGCCGTCCTGCGCGTGATGCACGTAATGGAATTCGCACACCGACGTGTAGCCGCACTTGAGCATCTCGACATACAGCCAGCGCGCGATCGCCGCGAGCGCGTCGGGCGTGATCTTCAGCGCGAAGCGGTACATCAGGTCGCGCCAGCTCCAGAAGCTGTCGGCGGGATTCGCGCGGTATTCGGTGAGCCCGCCATCGCGCGCTGGAACGCGTGCGAATGCAGGTTCGGCATGCCGGGCAGCACCGGCCCGACCGCGCGCGCGACGCCTGCCGGCGCATCGGTGTCGGGTGTCACGTCGGTCAGCGTGCCGGTGGCGTCCCAGCGCAGCAGCACGTTGCGGCGCCAGCCCTCGGGCAGATAGGCATGGTCCGCGAACAACAGGGTGTCGGTCATTGCGTGTCCTCATCGACCGGATCGAGCGCTTGAGCAATCCCGTCCGGCCCGGTGCCGCAGCCGGCAGGCGCGAGCGCGTCGCGCCAGCGCCAGCCTTGCGGCGATCGACCGGAGTGCGCCCGTTGCGCACCGGCTCCGGTCCCCTGCAAAGCGTCGGCCGGACCCGGTACGTCACGTACCGAGCCCGGTCCGTCGTCAAACTTATCCGTTCATCCGGCGAAACACGGTCGTGCCGCCGCGTACGACCTGCTCGCACAGCGGCCGGCCGATCCAGTACGCCAGCTCGGCCAGCGAGCCGACCGACCACACGGCGAAATCGGCCTGGCGACCGACCTCGAGCGCGCCGTGGCGATCCGCGCGGCCCAGCGCCGCGGCCGCATGGCGCGTGACGCCCTGCAGCACCTCGGGCACCGTCATGCGGAACAGCGTGCAGCCCATGTTCAGCGTCAGCAGCAACGATTCGAGCGGCGACGTGCCGGGGTTGTGATCGGTCGCGAGCGCGATCGGCACGCCGTGCTTGCGCAGCAGCTCGATCGGCGGCAGCTGCGTTTCGCGGATGAAGTAGTACGCACCGGGCAGCAGCACGGCGACCGTACCGGCCGCCTTCATTGCCTCGATGCCCGCTTCGTCGAGAAATTCCAGATGGTCGGCGGACAGCGCGCGGTAACGCGCGGCGAGCGCCGTCCCGCCCGCATTCGACAGTTGCTCCGCATGCAGCTTCACCGGCAGCCCGCGCCGCGTCGCGGCCTCGAACACGCGCTCGGTCTGCGCGAGCGAAAAGCCGATGCGTTCGCAGAACACGTCGACCGCGTCGACGAGCCCTTCGTCGGCCAGCGTCGGCAGCATGCGGTCGCACACTTCGTCGATGTATTCGTCCGCGCGGCCCGCGTATTCCGGCGGCAGCGCATGTGCGCCGAGAAAGGTCGTATAGACGGTGACCGGGAAGCGCTCGCCGAGCTGGCGCGCGACGCGCAGCATCTTGCGCTCGCTCGCGAGGTCGAGCCCGTAGCCCGACTTGATCTCGATCGCGGTCACGCCTTCGGCGAGCAGCGGCTGCAGGCGCGCGGCGGCCTGCACGAACAGCGTCGTCTCGTCGGCCGCGCGCGTCGCGCGCACCGTCGACACGATCCCGCCGCCCTGCCGCGCGATTTCCTCGTAGCTGACGCCCGCGAGGCGTTGCGCGAATTCGTCGGCGCGCGTGCCGCCGTACACGAGGTGCGTATGGCAATCGACGAGGCCCGGCGTCACCCACGCGCCGTGCAGGTCCTCGCGCTGCCAGTGCGCGTAACCGTGCGGCAGCGCGGACAACGCGCCGAGCCACGCGATCGTGCCGGTTTCGTCGACGGCGATCGCCGCGTCGTCGATCGTCTCGTCGGGATGGCCGTGCGGACACAGCCTCAGGTGATGCCAGACAGTCGGTTTCATGCGTTCAGTCTCGTTCGCCGACGGCAAGCGAGACGGCCAGCAGTGCGCCGCCTCCGCTCACGACGACGTCAAACGCACGCCGCGGCCCGTCGAGCCGCAACGTGTCCATGTCTTCCAGCGCGTAGTGCGTGCCGTCGAGGTCGATGCCCACCGCGCCGGCCGCGCAAGACAGCAGCACGGTATCGGCCGGCGCGACGCGGTGCACGCCCGCGCGCCACACGTCGAGTGCGCCACGCGCGGCCGAACGGCGCATCATCAGGTTGAAGTCGCGCGTCGCGCCGTCGTGCAGCGTCGCGTCGATCGCCGTCTCGCCCGCGAAATCCGCGCGGGCGAGCGGCGCATCGAGCACGTGGCGCGTGCCGCCCTCCTCGGCCAGCGTCATGCCCGCGCCGGACAGCAGCACGAGCGTGCGGTCGATGCCGTCGAAACGCGAGAACGGCCCGGCCGTGCCCACGTCGGCGACGCTCACGCGCCACGCGAACGTATCGAGCGCCGCGCCGGGCGGGAACGCGCCGATTTCACGCGTCACGCCGCCACCGTTCTTCCACGGCGACGCGACGAGATCCGCCGCGCGGATCAGCGCGACGGCCAGCGTCGCATTCCCCGGCGCGTGGTCGAGCGCCGTCATGCTCAGCGGCCGAGCATCGGCAGCTTCAGGCCGGCTTCGCGGGCCGTCTGCTGCGCGAGTTCGTAGCCGGCATCCGCATGGCGCATCACGCCCGTGGCCGGATCGTTCAGCAGCACGCGACCGAGACGCTCGTGCGCGTCAGCCGTGCCGTCGGCGACGATCACGACGCCCGAGTGCTGCGAGAAGCCCATGCCGACGCCGCCGCCATGGTGCAGCGACACCCACGATGCGCCGCCCGCGGTGTTCAGCAGCGCGTTCAGCAGCGGCCAGTCGCTCACGGCGTCCGAACCGTCCTTCATCGATTCCGTCTCGCGGTTCGGGCTCGCGACCGAACCCGTATCGAGGTGATCGCGACCGATCACGATCGGCGCCTTCAGTTCGCCGTTCTTCACCATCTCGTTGAACGCCTGGCCGAGGCGATAGCGATCCTTCACGCCGACCCAGCAGATCCGCGCCGGCAGGCCCTGGAACGCGATACGCTCACGCGCCATGTCGAGCCAGTTGTGCAGGTGCGGATCGTCGGGGATCAGCTCCTTCACCTTCTGGTCGGTCTTGTAGATGTCTTCCGGATCGCCGGACAGCGCGACCCAGCGGAACGGGCCCTTGCCTTCGCAGAACAGCGGGCGGATGTACGCCGGCACGAAGCCCGGGAAGTCGAACGCGTTCTCGACGCCCATTTCCAGCGCCATCTGGCGGATGTTGTTGCCGTAGTCGAGCGTCGCCGCGCCGCGTTCCTGCAGCGCGAGCATCGCACGCACCTGGACGGCCATCGACTGCTTCGCGACCTTCACGATGCTCTGCGGGTCGACCTTCTGCGCTTCGCGCCATTGCGCGACGGTCCAGCCTTGCGGCAGGTAGCCGTTGATCGGGTCGTGCGCGCTCGTCTGGTCGGTCACGCAGTCCGGCGTGATGCCGCGCGTGACGAGTTCCGCGAACACGTCGGCCGCGTTGCCGAGCAGGCCGATCGACACCGGCTTGCCGGTGCGCTTCGCTTCCTCGATCATGCCGAGCGCTTCGTCGAGCGTCGTCGCCTTCTTGTCGACGTAGCGCGTCTTCAGGCGGAAGTCGATGCGCGTCTCGTCGCATTCGACCGCGATCATCGAGAAGCCGGCCATCGTCGCGGCCAGCGGCTGCGCGCCGCCCATCCCGCCCAGGCCGCCCGTCAGGATCCAGCGGCCCGACGGATCGCCGTTGAAGTGCTGGTTCGCGACGGAGAAGAAGGTTTCGTAGGTGCCCTGCACGATGCCCTGGCTGCCGATGTAGATCCAGCTGCCGGCCGTCATCTGGCCGTACATCATCAGGCCCTTGCGGTCGAGTTCGTGGAAGTGATCCCAGTTCGCCCAGTGCGGCACCAGGTTCGAGTTCGCGAGCAGCACGCGCGGCGCATCCTTGTGCGTGCGGAACACGCCGACCGGCTTGCCCGACTGGATCAGCAGCGTTTCGTTTTCCTCGAGATCCTTCAGCGACGCGAGGATCTGGTCGTAGCATTCCCAGTTACGCGCCGCACGGCCGATACCGCCGTACACGACGAGCGCATGCGGATGCTCGGCGACTTCCGGGTCGAGGTTGTTCTGGATCATCCGGTAGGCCGCTTCGGCCAGCCAGGTCTTGCAGGTCTTTTCGCTGCCGCGCGGCGCGCGGATCGTGCGCGTCGGATCGAGACGGGGATCGATGTGTTTCGGATGGTTCATGACGACTGCTCCCGAAGGAAATTGAAGATCAAATAGGAATCAGAAATGCCCGGTGAAGCGATAACGGCTGCCGGGATGCCACAGATTCGCCACCGAGGCGACGACGCCCTGCGACCAGGTGCGCCGATGTAAAACCAGACACGGCTCGACGCCGTCCATCCGCAGCTGCTCGCGCCGCTCCGGCGCCGGGGCCGCCGCTTCGATCCGGTACTCGACGCGCTGCAGCGGCGCCGCGCGCATCAGGTACTGGTTCGGCGTCGTGTTCGTGAAGTCCTGCTCGGCGTAATCCGGCGCGACCGCCGGATTCACCCACCGTTCTTCGAGCTGCACCGGCTCGTCGTTCTCGAAGTGCAGCACCTGCGAATGAAACAGCTTCGTGCGCACGGCCACCTGCATCTCGTCGGCGAGGGCCTCGTCGGCGCGGATCGTGTCGAGCCCGAGCACGCTCGCGCGGTACGCATGCCCGCGCGCGCCGACTTCCTCGGAGATACTGCGGATCGCCACCAGCGTCGACTCGTACTTCGGCCGCGCGACGTAGGTGCCCGCGCCCTTCATGCGCGTGAGCACCTGTTCGGCCGTCAGTTCGCGCAGCGCGCGGTTGACGGTCATGCGCGCCACCTTGAACTCGCGCGCCAGCTCGTTCTCGGACGGCACCTGATCGCCCTCCTCCCACTCGCCGGCATGGATGCGGGCCAGGATGAAATCCTTGATCTCCTGGTAGACCGGCGCACTCATCGGCTTACTGTTCCGACGCGAACGAGAACGGCGCGACCTTCGCGAATGCGCGCTCGCCGACCAGCTTCGCGATCACCGCGATGTCCGGTGCGAAGTAGTGGTCGAGTTCGTAGTGCGCGACCTTGCCGCGGATCGTCTCCATCACCGGCGCGAGCTTCGGGCTCGTGTGATACGGCGCGCGCAGGTCGACGCCTTGCGCGGCGGCCAGCAGTTCGATCGCGAGGATGTGCTTGGTGTTGTCCGCGATGTCCGCGAGCTTGCGCGCGGCGAACGTCGCCATCGACACGTGGTCTTCCTGGTTGGCCGAGGTCGGCAGCGAGTCGACCGATGCCGGGTGCGCGAGCGTCTTGTTTTCCGATGCCAGCGCGGCGGCCGTCACGTGCGCGATCATGAAGCCGGAGTTCACGCCGCCGTCCTTCACGAGGAACGGAGGCAGACCCGACAGCGTCGCGTCGATCAGCAGCGCGATACGGCGCTCGGCCAGCGCGCCGATTTCCGCCGCGGCGAGCGCGAGGTTGTCGGCCGCGAACGCGACGGGCTCCGCGTGGAAGTTGCCGCCCGACAGCACTTCGCCGGTGTCCGGGAAGATCAGCGGGTTGTCCGACACGGCGTTCGCTTCGACCAGCAGCACGTCGGCCGCATGGCGCATCTGGTCCAGGCACGCGCCCATCACCTGCGGCTGGCAGCGCAGGCTGTACGGATCCTGCACCTTGTCGCAGTCGCGGTGCGACTGGTTGATCGGCGAGCCTTCGAGCAGTTCGCGGTACGACGCGGCCGCGTCGATCTGGCCTTGATGGCCGCGCAGTTCGTGGATGCGCGCGTCGAACGGCTTCACCGAGCCGGCTGCCGCGTCGACCGACAGCGCGCCGGCGACGAGCGCGGTGCGGTACAGGTCCTCGATCGCGAACATGTTGTCGAGCGCCAGCGCGGTCGACGCCTGCGTGCCGTTCAGGAGCGCGAGGCCTTCCTTCGCCTGCAGCGTCAGCGGCGCGAGGCCCGCGACGCGCAGGCCGTCGAGCGCACTCGCGCGCTCGCCGCGGATGAACACTTCGCCGACGCCGAGCAGCACGGCCGACATGTGCGCGAGCGGCGCGAGGTCGCCCGATGCGCCGACCGAACCCTTCACCGGGATCAGCGGCAGCACGTCGGCGTTGAACAGCGTGATCAGCGCATCCATCACTTCACGGCGGATGCCCGAGTGGCCGCGGCCGAGGCTCGACAGCTTCAGCGCCATCAGCAGGCGCACCGACGAACGCGCCATCGGCTCGCCCACGCCGACCGCGTGCGACAGCACGAGGTTCTTCTGCAGCAGTTCGAGCTGGTCGTGCGGGATGTGGGTGCTGGCCAGACGGCCGAAACCCGTGTTGATGCCGTAGGCCGGCTCACCCTTCGCGGCGATGTCGGCGACGGCCTTCGCGCCCGCGTCGATCTTCGCGAAGCTGGCCGGGTCGAGCTTCAGTTGCACGGGCTCGCGGGCGATCCGGCGCAGTTGCGGGAGGGTCAGGTGGCCGGGGGTCAACGTAATCATGTGAGCAATCCTGTCTAGACAAGTTCGGAATGGATTGAAGTGTAGCCATCGGAACTTGTCTAGACAACCCGTTTTTCAATATTCCGGCCTCAGGAGTTTCCCTGATGCCGGCGCGGCCCGGCAGGCCGGTCGGTGCGATCCGGCGCTTAACATGTGTTGCAATTATTTTGTTTTTGGCAACATACGAATCATCACTTGCCACGGAGACCGTCATGCCCTTCCCGTCCCGATTCGCCGCCCGCGTCGGCCGCCCCCTGCTCGTCGCCGCATGCGCGCTCGCGTGCGGCGCGTCCGTCGCCGCCGAGCCGCTGGCCGGCACGCTGGAGAAGATCCGGCAATCCAACCTGATTTCGATCGGCCATCGCGAAACGTCGGTGCCGTTCTCCTATGTCGACGCGGGCGGCAAGGTCATCGGCTTCTCGCAGGACCTGTGCGACCGCGTGATCGCCGCGGTGAAGGCGCGCACCGGCAAGCCCGACCTGCAGGTGCGCTTCATTCCGGTCACGTCGCAGAACCGCATTCCGCTCGTGCAGAACGGCACCGTCGATCTCGAATGCGGCGTGACGACCAACCTCGCCGCGCGCCATGCGCAGGTCGCGTTCTCGACCACCTTCTTCGTCGCGACGACGCGCCTGCTCACGCGCACCACGTCGGGCATCCGCGACTTCCCCGATCTCGCCGGCAAGACGGTCGTGACGAACCAGGGCACGACGTCCGAACGCCTGCTGCGCAAGATGAACGAGGAAAAGAAGATGAACATGCAGATCATCAGCGCGAAGGACTACGGCGAAGGACGCCTCACGCTCGAATCGGGCCGCGCGGCCGCGTACATGATGGACGACGTGCTGCTCGCGGGCGTGCGCCAGCTCGCCGCGAAACCGGCCGACTGGCAGCTCGTCGGCACGCCGCAATCGTCGGAAGCCTACGGGTTCATGCTGCGCAAGGACGATCCGCAGTTCAAGGCGCTCGTCGACGGCGTGCTCGTGCAGCTGATGAAAAGCGGCGAGATCAACGCGCTGTACGACAAATGGTTCATGAAGCCGGTGCCGCCGAAGGGCCTGTCGTTCGACTTTCCGATGAGCGACGTGATCAAGGCGCGTTACGCGGCGCCGAATGACGCGCCGCTCGAATAAGCGCCGCGCGTCACGCCCGGCTTACGCGCGCGTCCACGCGACGCACGCCGCGTAGCCGGGCGCCGCGTCGAGCCATGCCGCGTCGAACGCGGCGACGCCGGCGGCGGGCGCGGTGGGCTCGACGATCGTCGTCGCGGGCGTCGCCGCGTCGCGCGGCGGCACGACCGCGAACGCGCGCAATCCGCCGACGATGCCGGTGCCGAGCGCCTTGAGCAGCGCCTCCTTCGCGGCCCACACCCGCATGAATTCGCGCTCGCGCGCGCCGGCCGGCAGGCCGTCGAGATACGTGACCTCGGTGGGCGCACACACTTCGCGTGTCAGCGCGCGCCAGTCGGCCGCGCGGTTGCAGCCCTCGATATCGACGCCGACGCGGCCCGCCGGCGCCCACGCGATCAATGCATGATCGCCCGCGTGCGATACGTTGAAGTCGAGCGACGCTCGATGCGCGCGGTCCAGCGACGGCCGCCCCGCCGCGTCGACGATGATCTGGACCGCGTGCGGGGCGAGGCCGAGCGCCGCGCCGAGCACGTCGCGCAGCGCGGCGCGCGTCGCGGCGCTGCGTACCGCATCCTCGTGCCGCAGGAAGCGCGCGACGCGTGCGCGCTCGTCGTCGTTCAGCGCCGCGTACGCGGGCGACACGAGCGGCACGCGCCAGTCGAAATCGACGCGCGCGATCCGCACGCCGGCCCGCGCCGCGGCAGGCGGCACGTCGAGTGCATGCACGCGCCATGCGTGCGGCGTTTCAACGGGAGAAGCGGAATCGGACGGAATGGGCATCGGCGCGCAGCAGCCTGTGTTCTGGAACGAAACGTCCGATGTTAATCGATCGCGCCGACCGGCGGCCGGCGGCTGCGGCAGGCTCGTGACGCGAACGAGGCTGCGCGTCATGCTCGCATACGCTGGATCACCCGTTCGCGGCGATGCCCGGCACGCCGCTCCCCGTCACCCGCCCGCGCGACGCCGGATGCAGCGCGTGCACGGCGCCCGGCGCATCGGCCGGCAACACGCCGTGTTGCAGCCAGTACAGCGCGACGGGCCACAACGTGTCGGTGAAGCGGCTGTGGAAAAACGCGAAATGACCGATCGCGTCGACGCCGATGTCGGCCGGCGCGATCCGCAGATGCGTGACGTTGCTGCCCGTGTAGTAGCCGACCAGCCGCTCGACCGCGTCGACCGTGCCGAACGCGTCGTCGTCGATGCCGACCGCGAGCATCGGCGCCGACAGCCCCGCGAAGCGCGCCGGCAACGCGGCGCGGCTTCCGCCGCTGTCGTCCAGCACGCGACCGACGTAGCCCTCCTCGAAACGCGGCTGCGAACGCGCCCACGACAGCGCGATACCGCGCGGCGTGTCCTCCATCCAGCCGAGCCGCTTTGCGGGCACGTAGCCGAACACGGCCGCGAGCGCCGGCATCGCGACATGCCACTTCCACCACATGCGGCGCCGCTCGGCCGGCAGATAGTCGCGCCAGTACGCGTACTGTGCGCCGACGGTCACCGCATGCCGCACGTGGACGTTCGATGCCGCGAGGCCGAGCACACAGCCGCCGATGCTGTGCGCGACCACATCGAGCGGCTGGCCCGGAAACGCGTCGCGCGCGTAGTGCAGCGCGGCCTCGCAATCGAGCCGCCCCCAGTCGAGCCAGTTCGCGCTGAGCTTCGCAAGCCGCGCCGGACGCGACCCGCCGATGCCGCGATAGTCGTAGACGAGCACGTCGCGCCCCTGCGCGAACAGCCAGGCCGCGAAACGAAAGTAGTAGTCGCAGCGCACCGACGTCGCGCAATTGACGACCGTCACGGGCCGCACGGCGCCGCCGCCGCGATGGCGCCAGACATGGCCGCGCAGTTCGTAGCCGTCGGCTGCGCGCAGCGTCACGGGCTCGGGCGGCAACGCGCCCGCCGCGCGACTGGCCTGCGCCGCGTCGCTTTCCTCGTTCGAAATCGTCATCGTGTCTCCTGTCGATCCCCAGTTAGCGCTTTAGCGCTTACTGGGGTCCCATGCATCGCGGTCGGTCGGGGTTAGCGCTTCAGCGCCTACTCGCCCCGTCCTCCGCGATCAACCCGCCTCCATTGAACTTGACGCGTGCCGCATTCTCAACCAATCTTGCTGCTCCGTTCGCATGAGTCACGCGCATGTCAACGCCACTCGTCCGTCTCCCGTCGCTCGACCTCGTTCGCGGTTTCGTCGCCGTCGGCCGCCGCATGAGCATCACGCTCGCCGCGCAGGATCTGTGCGTCACGCAGTCGGCGGTCAGCCGCCAGGTCCATGCGCTCGAAGCGCATCTCGGCGTGACGTTGCTGCAGCGCGGCTACCGGAAGATTTCATTCACGCCGGAAGGCGACCGGCTGTTCCGCGTCGCCGATGCGGCGCTGCTCGGCCTGCAGGACACCGTCGCGTCGCTCGCCGCGGCGCGCGAGCGCCAGCCCGTGACGATCACCGCCAGCATCGGCGTGACGGCGCTGTGGCTGCTGCCGCGGCTCGGGCGGCTGCAGGCGCGGCTGCCCGGGATCGACCTGCGCGTCGCCGCGAACGACAAGGTACTCGATTTGCGCGCCGAAGGCATCGACCTCGGCATCCGCTACTGCCCGCGCGAGCGGGCGCCGGCCGGCGCGCTGCGCCTGTTCGACGAGATCGTCGTGCCGGTCGCACACCCCGCGCTCGCCGCGCGACCGGTCACGAGCGCGGCCGCGATCGCTGATCACGTGCTGCTCGAATTCGACGGGCCGCCGCAACCGCAACTGCAGTGGCACGCGCATCTGCACGCGGCCGGGCTCGGCGACGCGCGCCCGAAAGGCGTGCTGCGCTTCAACCAGTACGACCAGGTGATCCAGGCCGCGATCGCGGGCCAGGGCATCGCGCTCGGCCGGCTCGCGCTCGTCGCGCCGATGCTCGCCGACGGCCGGCTCGCGGTGCTCGGGCCGCACACGCAGACGCTGTCGCAGACGTACGGCTACTGGCTGTTCCAGCACGATCCGGCCCCGCGCCGCGAAGTCGCCGACGTGCGCGACTGGATGCTCGCCGAAGCAGCCGAATGCGATGCGGCGATGCACGCGCACGATACGACGTCGGCCTGAGCCGGCGGTGCGGATGCGCGTGACCACCGGCAACCGCCATCGCCCCTTCACATTCCCGTGACGCATGCCAACCTGACTGAACGATCGCTTGAGCGACGGCCGCCCCGCTCGTCTAATCGGATCGAGCGCGGCCGTTTCGTCGCGCCTTCATCCGGAGACACGCATGACCCCGATCGAGCAGGAAGTCCGGCGCCGCTGGCTGCCCGTGCTGGCAGGCGGCCTGATCATGGGCGCCGCGCTCGGCATCCGCCACGTGCAGGGCCTGTTCCTCGCACCCGTGTCGCTCGACCACGGCTGGTCGCGCGAGGCGTTCGGGCTCGCGCTGGCACTGCAGAATCTGATCTGGGGCGTCGCGCAGCCGTTCACCGGAATGGTCGCCGACCGCTTCGGCTCGGTGCGCGTGATCGTCGCCGGCACGCTGCTGTACGCGACCGGGCTCGTCACGATGGCGCAGGCGGCCACGACCGGCCTGTTCACGGTCGGCGCCGGGCTCGTGATCGGCATCGCGCTGTCGGGCTCCGCGTTCGCGTCGATCTACGGCGCGCTGAGCCGCCTGTTTCCGCCCGACCGGCGCGGCTGGGCGCTCGGGGTCGCCGGCGCGATCGGCGGGCTTGGCCAGTTCTGCATGGTGCCCGTCGCGCAGGAATTGATCGGCGGCATCGGCTGGCGGCACGCGTTCATCGCGCTGGCGCTCGTCGCCGCGCTGCTCGCGCCGCTCGCCGTGCTGCTGCGCGACCGGCCCGCGCAAGCGGCAGGCGCCGCTGCCGGCGCCGACCAGTCGATCGGCGAAGCCGTGCGCGAGGCGTTCGCGCATCGCGGCTTCTGGCTGCTGAACGCGGGCTTCTTCGCGTGCGGCTTCCAGCTCGCGTTCATCGCGACGCACCTGCCCGCGTACCTGCTCGACCACGGGTTGCCGGCGCGCCACGCGAGTGTCGCGCTCGCGCTGATCGCGCTGACCAACGTGGCCGGCACCTACGCGTGCGGCCATCTCGGCGGGCTGCTGCGGCGCAAGTACGTGCTGTCGGTGCTGTACCTCGTGCGCGCGCTCGCGATGGCCGCGTTCGTCGCCGCGCCGCTGTCGCCCGCGAGCGTCTACGTGTTCGCGGCCGTGATGGGGTTCACGTGGCTCGGCACGGTGCCGCTGACGAACGGCGTGATCTCGCAGGTGTTCGGCGTGCGCTACATCGCGACGCTGTTCGGCTTCGTGTTCTTCGGGCACCAGCTCGGTAGCTTCTTCGGCGTGTGGCTCGGTGCAATCGTGTACGACGCGACGCACTCGTATATGCCGCTGTGGCTCGGCTCGATCGCGCTCGGCGTGCTCGCGGCGCTACTGCACCTGCCGATCGACGACGCGCGCGTCGCGCGCCCGGCGTCGGGCCACGCGGCATGGGCATGATCCGCGCGGCCCTGGCCGCCGGCACGCTCGCGTTCGTCGCGTGGTGCGGCGCGGCCTACTTCGATTCGGGCGTCGCGTACGCGCTGCTCGAGCACGTCGCGTTCTGCAATTGATGCGGCGAACCGGCGCGTGCGGTCAGCGGCGCTTCGGCAACGCGGCCAGCGCATCGAGCGCACGGGCGCGCGCGGCCGCATGCTCGACGAGCGGCGCCGGATAGTCGATGCCGAGCCGGACGCCGGCCGCCTCGAGCGCCAGCGGCGACGCTTCCCACGGCGCATGGATCGACGCGTCGTCGAGGCCGGCAAGCTCGGGCACCCAGCGCCGCACGTACGCGCCGTCCGGGTCGAACTTCTGCCCCTGCGCGACCGGATTGAAGATGCGGAAATACGGCGCGGCGTCGGCGCCGCAGCCAGCCACCCATTGCCAGCTCGCCGCGTTGTTCGCGGGATCGGCGTCGACCAGCGTGTCGCGGAACCATGCTTCGCCCGCGCGCCAGTCGATCAGCAGATGCTTGATCAGGAACGACGCGACGACCATCCGCACGCGGTTGTGCATCCAGCCGGTCGTCCACAGCTCGCGCAGGCCCGCATCGACGAGCGGATAGCCGGTGCGGCCGCGCTGCCACGCACGTAACGCGGCGGGATCGTCGCGCCACGGCATTGCATCGAATTGCGCACGGAAATTGTCGGTCGCGAGCGCCGG
The DNA here is from genome assembly GCF_014211915.1 of Burkholderia cenocepacia. Taxonomy (NCBI): domain Bacteria; kingdom Pseudomonadati; phylum Pseudomonadota; class Betaproteobacteria; order Burkholderiales; family Burkholderiaceae; genus Burkholderia; species Burkholderia cenocepacia. The sequence goes on from NZ_CP060039.1 coordinate 2,979,381, forward strand.
GAAGTGATACAGCAGCGTGTAGCTGAATTCGCGCCAGCCGAGTTCGCTGAGGAACTTGTCGGCGTGCGCCGCGTATGCCGCGCCGCCTGCGTTCGCGGCGCCCTGCACCGCATGCCACACCTGTCGCGGCGACACGTTGCCGAAACGCAGGAACGGCGACAGCCGGCTCGTCGCGGGGCGGTCGGGACGGTCGCGCGCATCCGCATAGCCGGCGAGCGAGGTCGTCAGAAACGTGTCGAGTCGCGCGAGCGCGCCGGCTTCGTCGGGCGCCGGCCACGCATCGCGCAGGCCGCCGGCCCAGTCCGGCGCATGCGGACGCAACGCGAGTGCATCGAGCGCCAGCGCGCGGTCGCGCACGGCTTGCGGCCACGGATGAAACGCGATCCGCTCGGGTGCCGGCAACGGCGCGGCGACCGTGCGATCGCGGCGCGCCGCGCGCCAGTACGCGGTGAACACCTGGTACGGGCCGCCGCTGCCCGTCAGCACCTCCCACGGCTCGTTCAGCAGGCTGCCGTTGCTGCTCTCGACCGTCACGCCGCGCGCCTTGAGCGACGCCTTCAGCGCCGCGTCCGCGTCGCGCTGCGGCTGCGCATAGCGGCGGTTCCAGTACACGGCTGCCGCGCCCGTGTCACCGACGACGCGCTCGATCTCGCGCTGTGCGTCGCCGCGCAACAGCAGCAGGCGCCCGCCGTGACGCGCGAGCGCGGTGTCGAGCCCGGCCAGCGACCCGTGCAGCCACCAGCGCGCCGCGCCGCCGAGTGCGGGCCCGGCGCCGGCGCCCGTGTCGTCGATGAACACGCAGACGAGCGGCCGGCCGGATTCGACCGCGCGCGTCAGCGCGGGCTGATCAGTCACGCGCAGATCGTCGCGGAACCAAACGATCGCGGGAGCAACGGACGGCTTGGCAGACACGGGCAGGCACCTCGATGGCGAAAGCAAAAGGAGACGCGTATTGTCGCGGCTGCGCTGCGCGGTGTCGACGCCGGCCGTCATGGCCGGCACGCCACGTGCGACACCGCGCTCGGGCACACGATCCGCTTCAATCCGATGGAAGTCGCGCTACCGACCGGCAGCACGCCCGGAAGGTTTCTCGGTCCGGGATACGGCGACCGGCTCGTGCACGCCACGCACGGCTGACGCAGCGCCGAATCCATCGAGTCGCGCCACGACCGCCCGACGGGGCGACCGTGCTCGCCAGTGCGGCCGGCCGATCCGGTCGACGATGCGTCGCGTCAATCGAGCCGGAACGCGGCCTCGAAGCGCTCGGCGAATGCGTCGAACTCGTCTTCCGGCAGATGGTTGATGCCGCCTGCGCGCTTGCGCCCACCGCCGGTCGCGAAGCCGCGGCAGAACTCGTCCGCGCCGATCGGCCGGCCGTCGGGCACGCGCACGCTGACGACCAGCCCGCCGCCCGCGCGCGGCGACAGCACCGCGAGCGCCGCATGCGGTGCATTGCGCATCCGTTCGTTCGCGAGCATGCCGGTCGCGCGCCGCGCCCACGGATGATCGGGCATCCGGACCAGCGTCGCGCCCGGCACCTCGCGCAGCGGCGCGAGCGCGCACGCGCGCGCCATGTCGTCGCGGTAACCGTCGCGCAATGCGGCGAACACCGCCGTGTCGCGCACGAAATCGAGCGGATCGATGCACGGCAGCATCGCGTCCGCGAGCGTCGCCGGATCGAAATGCAGATCGCCGACGCACTCGCCGTATGCGTTGTAGTTCAGATAGCGCCCGAGCTCGGCGAGCATGCAACGCTCGGCTTCGTCGACGCCATGCTCGCGCGCCAGCGCATCGCCGAGCGCCGGCAGTTCGTCGCCATAGGCGGCGACGATCGCCCAGCGCACATACCGGCCGCCGAGATAGCGGTTCACGATCGCGCTCGTGCAGACGTCGGCCGCCATGTCGATATGCGCGTCGAAACGCGGATGGTCGGGCAGCTCGCCGGCAAAGTGGTGGTCGAAGTAACGGACCGTCGCGCCGTCGCGCAGCAGCCGCACGCACGCGTCGCGGTTCTGGTCGTGCGACACGTCGAGCACGGTGACGATGTCGCCCGCGCCCGCGTCGATGCGTTCGAGCAGCCGGATGTCGCGCTTCACGCCGGTCACGAGCGTGCCGTGCACGCGTTCGGCGAGCCGCAATTGCTGAAGCGCGCACAGGCCGTCCGCGTCGCCGTTGAATGCGAAGACGTGCCGCGCGTACCGGTTGTCCTGCATGATCCGTTGCTCCATCGTCAAGGTATGAAATCGCCGCCGTTTGCGTCGAGTGGCGTGCACGGCGAGTTCGCGTGCCTGATATTTTGCCGCAACCGCGAGCGCGTTCTTCAACTCAATGGAGCGGAGCCGCCCTCCCCCCGCAAACGGCTTGCGGGGTGCCTCCGTGTCGTTCATCACGATCGCGTTGCCGCCGCTCCATGTGCGGCACGCCTTGCCCCATGCGCACCAGCGTGTGAAACACACGGGTATCGAGCGCAGCCCCGTCGAGGTCGGTTTTCTCCACCGGCTCCGGAAATCGACCACGCACGAATGAACGCGCCGCCTCGACCTCGGATTTCACGCCGCCCCCCAAGGACCGCCGACGGACGCAGCATCGTTCCATGTCATACGTCATCAGATATGAAAGCGCTCGCTTCTCCTCCCGATATTTATGCAGAATGCGGGATATTTCCGGGTAAACCCGTGACGTCATCCTCGGTCCACCGGCGTACCATGTCATACGACGACGTACTACATTGAATCGGCATCCAGACGCCGACGCGGGCCGCCGCCCCGTCCGCCGTCCCCCGACCGGAGACACCCTTGAACCCGCCCTCGTCCGTCCTGCCCGGCCGCGACCCGCTCGCGTCCGCCGTCTCGAAAGTGAAGTGGCACGTGCTGCCGCTCGTGCTGATCATGTTCATCGCGAACTACATCGACCGCGTGAACGTCGGCTTCGTCGATCGCCATCTCGAAGCGTCGATCGGCATCGGCGCGGCCGCGTACGGGCTCGGTGCCGGGCTGTTCTTCGTCGGCTACGCGCTGTTCGAAGTGCCGTCGAACCTGCTGATGCAGCGCTACGGCGCGCGCATCTGGCTCGCGCGGATCATGGCGACATGGGGCATCGTCGCGGCCGCGATGGCGTTCGTGTGGAACGACACGTCGTTCTACGCGCTGCGCTTCCTGCTCGGCGCGGCCGAGGCCGGCTTCTTCCCCGGCGTCGTGCTGTACCTGTCGCAATGGCTGCCGCCGCAGGAACGCGGCAAGGCGATGGCGATCTTCCTTGGCGGCTCCGCGTTCGCGTCGGTGCTGTCCGGGCCCGTCACCGGCGCGCTGCTGTCGATCCGCGGCTTCGGCCTGGAAGGCTGGCAATGGATGTTCCTGATCGAAGGGCTGTTCTCGGTCGCGCTGTGCGGCGCGAGCTGGCTGCTGCTGAAATCGCATATCCGCGATGCGACGTGGCTCACCGCCGAAGAACGGACGGCGCTGCAGAACGCACTCGACGAGGAGCGCGCGACGCGCGACGTCCGCTCGAACGTGCCGGTGCGCGCCACCACGCTGCTGCGCGATCCGCAGATCATGCTGTTCTGCTTCCTGTACTTCTCGATCCAACTGACGATCTACGCGGCCACGTTCTGGCTGCCGACCATCATTCGCAAGATGGGCGGGCTCACCGATTTCCAGGTCGGCCTGTACAACACGATTCCGTGGATGATCGCGATCGGCGCGATGTACGGCTTCGCGGTGCTGTCGTCGAAGTGGAAGCATCCGCAACGCTGGCTGGCGTGCGCGCTCGTGCTGGCCGCGTGCGGGCTGTTCGCGTCGACGTCGCATGATCCGGTCTGGTCGTTCGCGTCGATCTGCTTCGCCGCGCTCGGCTTCAAGGCCGCGTCGTCGCTGTTCTGGCCGATTCCGCAGGGCTATCTCGATACGCGGGTGGCCGCGGCCGTGATCGCGCTGATCAACTCGGTCGGCAACCTCGGCGGTTTCGTCGCGCCGACGGCCTTCGGCTATCTGAAGCAACATACGGGTTCGATCACGGGCGGGCTGTATGCGCTCGCGATCGCTTCGCTCGTCGCCGCGGTCGCCGCGCTGTTCGCGCGCACGCACCGGCGCAGCGATCCGCCGCGCGGCCAGCCGGCCGACGAAACTTTCTCGCACGCCTCGATGCTCCGCCATGCCGAACACTGACCGCCTGACCGTCGTCGTCTCGAATGCCGTCGACGGCGACCTCGCCACCTTCGCCCTCACCGGCGACGGCACGCTCGCGCCGCTCGCCCGTTATCCGGCCGCCGACGTCGCGATGCCGATCGCCGTGCAGGCCGACCGCACGCGGCTCTACGTCGCAACGCGCGGCGAGCAGCCGACGATCGTCGCGTTCCGCGTCGCCGCCGCGGGCGCGCTCGCGCGCATCGGCACGACCGCGATCGACGCGAGCCATGCGTACCTGTCGCTCGACCGCAGCGGCCGCTGGCTGCTCGGCGCGTCGTACGGCGGGAATTCGCTGAGCCTCTACGACGCCGCCCGCGTGCGCGACGGCGACGGCACGCCGCTGCAAGTCGCGAGCGGCATCGCGAACGCGCACGCGGTGATCGTGTCGCCGGACAACCATTTCGCGTACGTCAGCTCGCTCGGTTCGGACCGCGTGTTCGGCTTCGCGCTCGTCGAGGACGCCGCCGGCCTGCGCGCGATCGAGCACGGCGAAACGCGCGTGCCGGCCGGCTTCGGCCCGCGTCACCTGCGGTTCGCGGATGACGGCCGCACGCTCGTCGTCGTCAGCGAATTCCAGGGAACGCTCGCGACCTTCGCGCGCGATACCGACACCGGCCGGCTCGGCGACCCGCATGTGAGCGCGCGCCATCCGGCCCTCGCCGAACTCGCGCAAGGCCATGCGCGCCCGCCCGCCCCGACCGAACCGTCCGTGTGGGCCGCCGATCTGCACCTGACGCCAGACGAGCGTTTCGCGTACGTCAGCGAGCGCACGTCGAGCCGGTTGCTCGGCTACCGCCGCAACGAAGACGGGTCGTTCGAGCCCACCCACGCGACGCCCACCGAGACGCAGCCGCGCGGCTTCGCGATCGATCCGTCGGGGCGCTGGCTCGTCGCCTGCGGCGAGCAGTCGGAGCACGTGGCCTTGTATGCGATCGCGCCGGGCGACGGCACGCTGTCGCTGCACACGCGCGTGCCGGGCGGCCGCGGCGCGAACTGGATCGCGATTGTCTGAAAGCTTGAAGGTTTGAAAAAGCATCCGCGCCTGCGCGAGGACCGGCAAAAGCCGGCGCCGACGCGACGTTCAGCGCCGCTCGCTCGGCGTCACGCCCGTCCAGCGCTTGAACGCGCGCGTGAAATTGGCGCGGTCGGTATAGCCGACGCGCGCGGCGATCTCGTCGACCGGCAACCGCGTGCCTTCGAGCAGCCGCAGCGCGTCGCGCAGCCGGATCTCGTCGAGCAGCGCCGAATAGGTCGCGCCGTATTCGGCGAGCTTGCGCTTGAGCGTGCGCGCCGACACATGCAACTCGCGCGCGACGTCGTCGACCGACGGATAGCCGCCCTCCCCGCAGATCAGCAGGTTGCGCACGCGCTCGACGATGCTCTCCGCATAGCCGAGCCGCGCGAGTTCGGCCTCGCACTGCTGGACGATCATCTGCGCGGTCTGCGCGTTCGCGGTGCCGATCGGCTCGTCGAACAACGCGGCGTCGCAGCGGATGCGGTTCGCGCTCGCGTCGAAATGGCAGCGCGGCAGCCGCGCGCGATAACGCTCGAACCACGGCGGCTCCGGCCATTCGAAATGGAGTTCGGCACGCGACTGCAGCGTGCGTCCCGGCGTCGGATACAGCAGCGAATTGAACAGGATCGCGGTTTCGACCAGAAAGTTTTCCACCGCGAACTGGCGCAGCCGGCCGAGCGGAAACGCTTCGAGCACGTCGATGTCGACGATGCCGTCGAGCTGCGCGAGCCGCACCGAGAAAAACGGCACGCGCGTCGGCAGGTAGCGGATGCCGAGCGCGATCGCCTCGCCGAGCGTCGCGCAGCTCATCAGCCCGAAGCCGATCAGCCCCGCTTTCGTCAGGCTGCTGCGCAGGCCGATCTCGATCGCGATCGACGGATCGTCGGTCGCATCGAGCAGGTTGAACACGATCGCCGCCTGCTGCAGCGGCGTGATGCGCGCATCGGGCTGCGCGAGCCGGTCGCGCGCGACGCCCGAGCCGGCGAGAATGCGGCCGCCATCGATGCCGCGCTCCTCGGCCAGCATCAGCATGAACAGCGCATACGCGGACGACACCGTCGCCTTGTTCAACTGGCGCGCGGCATCCGGAACGGACAGGGCCATGCGGCGAACTCCGGAGCGGTTTCGGCGGATTGTAGCGTCGCTGGCCCGCGATGACACCGCGGCGGCACTCTAGCGGGCCGACCTCCGCTCAGGCGCCCGCGCGTCGGCCAACGTGGCCCGAAATGACACCGCCATTGGCACCGATGGCCCTCGCCTGCGTTCCGGCACGCGCTATGCTTGTCACATCGGCATTGCCCCCACTCTTTTCGCACGGATTCCGGTCGATGAGCCAACCCGCACGAACCGCCTTTCGCCACGACGCCGACAGGGTCGCGTACGTCCGCCGCGAAGTGAACGCGGCGAGCGACGCGATCCGCGCACGCTTTCCGCTGCTCGACCGCCAGAACCTCGTCGGCGCGACCGTGATGGCCGTGTCGGTGAGCGCGATGCTCGCGATCGCATGGCTGTATGCGCGCGGCGCGATCGCGTGGTACGCCGCGCTGCCGCTCGCCGCGTTCGTCACGTCGCTGATCCACGAGCTCGAGCACGACCTGATCCACCTGATGTACTTCAAGAAGACGCCGTGGGCGTATCACCTGATGATGGCGCTATGCTGGGTCACGCGGCCCGGCACGATCAACCCGTGGACGCGCCGGCGCATGCACCTGCACCACCACAAGGTGTCGGGCGGCGAATCGGATCTGGAGGAATTCGGCATCACCAACGGCGAGCGCTGGGGCGCGAAGCGCCTGCTGATGATCGCGGACGGCATGCTCGCCGTCGTGCTGCGGCCGGCCGCGATGCGTCGCAAGGTGAAGCAGTACGTGGCCGCGCAACCGGTGCAGGACCCGTCCGAACGCCTGCAGTTGCGCATCGAGCAGGTGTCGTCGTACATGCCGATCGGTCACCTGTACTACACGCTGTGGCACGCGTTCATCGTCTATCACGTCGGCCTGTTCGCGCTGCATGCATTCGATGTCGCGGTGACGGTGCCCGCCGCCGTCGAGCGCGTGATGAGCGTCGTCGATTTCCTGGCGGTGGTGTGGCTCGGGCCGAACTTCGTACGCAGCTTCTGCATCAACTTCGTCAGCTCGAACATGCACTATTTCGGCGACATCGACTCGCGCAACGTGATCCAGCAGACGCAGGTGCTGAACCCGTGGTGGATGCTGCCGTTCCAGCTGTTCTGCTTCAATTTCGGCAGCACGCACGCGATTCATCATTTCGTGGTGCGCGATCCGTTCTACATCCGCCAGCTGACCGCGCGCACCGCGCATGCGGCGCTGCGCGAAGTCGGCGTACGCTTCAACGACGTCGGCACCTTCGCCCGCGCGAATCGCTGGGGCGGCTATCGTCCGCCCCGCGCGGCGCGCAACGCGCCGGCCGACGCGTAACGGCGGCGGCGCGCCGCATCAGCGCCGCGTCAATCGCCGATCGGCGGCATCGGCCCCTGCCCGCGAATCCATGACCAGTGCGCGAGCTCGGCCATTTCCTTGTCGCCGCGACTGTCGCCATACGCGAACAACTGCTTCGGCGGCCGGTTGCCCCACCATCCGCGCAACCGCACGACTTTCTGCGGCCCCCAGCAGTTCTCGCCGTCGAGGCGCCCGGTGAAGATGCCGCGCTCGAACGCGAGCCGCGTCGCGAGTACCGCGTCGAAGCCGGCCGTCTTCGCCCACTTCTCCAGATACAGCGACGGCGACGCGCTGACCAGCACGACTTCATGCCCGCGCGCCCGATGCTCGCGAATGCGCTCGAGCATTTCCGGACGCACGAGGCGCGGCAGATAACCGTCGACGAATGTGCGCGCGTGCGCATCGAGCGCGTCTTCGCGAATCGGCCCGAACGCGAACGACGCGAACTTCGCCTTCGCGTCGCCGCGCGACAGCAGCCCGGCCTTCATCGTGACGATCCACGGCAGCGCGCGCAACCCGGCCCACGCGAAACGCGGCGTGCCGACCGCCTGGCGGACGAAATGGCGAAAGCTGTCGGTGGTCGTGATGGTGCCGTCGAAATCGAAGGCGGCGACGATGCGGTCGGTCATGGAGAATCGGCGGGGAAAGCGATGAGATGCCCGGGAAGATAGCAGACTCGCGAGGGCCCGCGCGAAACCGTACCGCCCGACACGAGACCGCGCGCGGCGAAGCGCATGCGGTCGGATCGTTCGCTCAGCGCGGCGGCCGCGCGGCCAACGCCGCCGGCAGCACGACGTTCATCAGGTGATCGGCGCGCGACAGCAGGTCGGTCACGCGCTCGTCGAGCCCGCGCAGTTGCGCCGGCTGCATCCGGATCGGCTGGACGGCCTGCCCGACGACGTTGCGACGGTCGAACAGCGTGCGTTCGACGCCCGCATCGTCCGGCGCCCGCACGACGCCCGACACCGCGCTCAGCGCCGCGAGCACGACCACGAGGTTTTCCTCCGCATGGCGGACCTTCGCGGCGAGCTCCTCGGTACGGCGCGGGAAAAAGCCGAGCGACTGCTTCAGCGCACCGAGCGCCGCGCGGTAGTCGACATGGCTGGACGCCCCACCGAACCAGCGTTCGAACATGCCGGCCCTGCGCGTTGCCTGCGCGAACATCCCGGCCATCATGTCGGCCGCGCCGAGTTCGTTGAATTCGCGCGTCGTCGCCGCGACGGCTTCAACGAGGTTGCCGGATGTGCCGCTCGATGCGCGGCGCGTAGTCGGGATAGAGATTCGGAAAGCTGTCCGGATCATATCGTCGTTGGCGTTCGGTTTGACTAACCCAAGCGTCCACAGCAATTGCCACTCGGTCGGATAGTCACGCCGCAGCGGATTGAGCCATTCAAGTCCGACAGCCTGGGCAACAACCGGCACAGCCGGCACACCTTCGACAAATTGCGCCGATGTGGCGCTCGTCTCGGTCCGCAACGGCGGGCCCGACAAGAGTGTTGCCATGACAATCGAGACGCACCCGATGCGTCAAGTGTGAAGCAGTGCAGGAATAGTCCCGATCGAACCGGCCAATCGAGCGCGCCGGTTCGGCAATTCATTCCCGTCCGGAGGACGCGAGACTCGAAATCAACGTCGCACCACATGAGGTCTTGTGACCATCGAACGCGGCCGGTTTTCCATCGACGATGACCTGCGGATCGCCTTCGGCGATAAAGCAGGCCTGATGGCCCGCGATCGGACAGATACACGTATCACCGAGCCGGGCGACCGGCCGCCCCATCACTTCGATGACCGAGCTGCCGGTCACGACTTGACCGCCGTGGCTCGTTGCGTCGCCGACTCGAATGATTCCGCGCATGCGCGCTCCTTACTTTGAATAGCCTTGGGTCGTAGGACTCGCATCGTGACGATGTCCCCACCAAGGCAGATAGGCGTTGTTTCCACCGCGTGCACGAAACCAGTTCTTACTTGCGTCGATCGGCGTCAGTTTCGAGGGCGCGATCACTACCATCGCTGTCGGATGCTCGGTGTCGGTCGTTCCGGCTACGAGCACATTTCCACCGAGGTGATTCGCCCGGCCGATCGCCAACGCCACATCGGTCAGCGCCGCGCCGGCCCCCATGTCACCGAGCAACGCCGATGTATTGAAGGTCTGCGTACGGAAATCGTACTCGGGCAGCACTTCGGTCAGCGTCTGCGACAGTGAGGCAATACGTGTCGATGCAGCATCGCTGCCCTTACCCGCGTCGTGCACGACGTAATTCACCGACGACACCGGCACACCCGCATTATTCGCCGCCGTATTGATCGTCGACTTCCACGCCTGCACCGCGCGGCTCGCGCCTTGCTTTGCCTCGAAGTCCTTGACGTTGCTTCGTGCGGCTTTACCGATCCACGCCAGCGGCTCGCGCTCAGTCTTCAGATCCGGGCCAGCAAGGAATAGCACCACCATATTCTCGTTGATCTGTTCGTCGTTCGGCGGAAAACTCGGCGCGTCCCAGTTCATCACCCATGCACTCTTGTCCGGATGCGTAGCCAGATAGTCCAGCGCGGCGTCCAGCGATGCGAAGCCGGCGTTGCCGTGGCCCGTCGTCACGTGCACATCGGGCGGTGTGTCGCGGCTCCATAGATTTTTTGCGGATGGATTGCCGATTTCGAATATATTGATAATGCGATTGCGCAGATAAGACGCAGCCGATACAGGCTCAATTCGACCAGAAGGAATAGCCAGTTCGACGTGCACACCAGCCAACTCCCGCCACTTCCCTTTCTCATCCGCACTGACGGTATAAAAATAATCTTCGTTGGTAAAATACGGAACCCGGAACAGCAACAACAACTTATCAACATACTTCTCATAAAATCCAGAAAAAGATTCGCTACCTCGATTACCATCGGCGACAATGGAAATTGCCTGCAACGTCGAATATTTCTTCGGGTTCGTTCGAACCATATCGTCGTTGACATTTGGCTTGACTAGACCAAGCGTCCACAATATTTGCCACTCGGTAGGGTAATCTCTGCGTTGAAGGGGATTCATCCATCCAAGCCCTACAACTTGAGCAACGAAAGGTTTGGATGAACTGGCTCCAGCTATGGGAACTGCCTTATCGGTCGACGAGGCAGCCACCGCGCGAGGGGCGGCAATCACTGTTGCGAACGCAAATACCATGATTGCCACGAGCCCAGGGACCAGCACCAATCGTCTCATCAGATTACCCATACTCAATAACTCTCCCGTCGGCTTGCCAGACAAAATCAATATCAAAAATGATGCCCCTAAAGCAAGAAACAACGCAAGACTTGCAATCCCGACTCGGCGCGGCCAGGTAGAAATGACCGCCCTCACAAAACACCTCCCAGCTTCATGAAAAATCCGCCATCTCGCTCGTCATATATTTTCCCTGGCATCTTGGCATTGTCGTCTTTTTTTGCCCAATCGGGCAAAAACAATTCGCCATGCTTGCCAGTATTTATATAATCCATCAAATTGAAATTAGGATCACTCTTCCTGGAATCACTGGCGAACCTCCAATCAGCTTGAGTTCTGAGATATGTCAGATCTTCTTCAGTCAGATAGCAAAGCCCAATTGCGACATCATAAGCCAACGCCTTTTCAGCATGGTCCTTGTTGGTCATGATGGTCGAATGGTTGGTGGGGTTATTCTTGTCCCCGCCGTTCAGAATCTGAAAAATCTCATTGTTCCGCCATTCGGTATAGTCAGCACTCGCTGCCTCCGGATTGTCTTCCCCGACCACATTTCCTTCCTTGTCGACCCAGCGACGATTTCCGGATCTCCGCGCTTCCATGCGAAGAATCGAATGATCCTCATACCGCTGCGCAGCCTCGGACGCCGCATCCCCCTGCGCCTTCAGCGCATCACCCTCAGTCTTGAATTTTTCCGACTTCGCGTCGAAGTTGTCATACGGATCGTCATCCCGCTTGTTCTCCTTGTTGGCGTCACGCCCAGCCGACGGCGGATCGTAACCCTCGTTGAAGCACCCTTCCTCAATCGGTTTGCCTTGCGCATCGCGAGCACCCGATGGTTTGCCGTAGCGCAACGCCTGCGGCAGAAAGCGCGTTTCCTTATCGAGCATCGGTGCGGTAATCGGGATTTCCCAGTCTTTTGGCGGATCCTCATTGACCGGCATGTTCGTCAAATTGAACAGGTAGAGTGCCGGGCTCGTTGCAATCGTGAAAAACTTCGCGATCCACCCTTCATTGGAATGCATGCCTCGTCCAAGACCATACCGCGCAGGTGGTGATGGCGGATACCAGAAACCTTCCTTCTGGTTCTTGTCCTTGCGCCAGTCATCCTGCCAATACCGATAGAGCTTGTTCTCTCCGCCGACCTCGAAATTCGACGCGAACACGCGTTGCGAAAAAACACCCCACGCGTTCGTCGCACTGATCTCGTCGACACTCATCCCGCGCCAGCCGATTCCCTGAACGGTCAGGGCAGAAATGACCTGATCGTGCGGGCAACAGTACAGCGTCACTCTCCCGTAGGTGTTTTTCTGATACAGCCCATGCGCCTCCCGGTCCTTGGCTGCGCTATACGGCTTGCCCCCGTTCTTCGACGGTCGTGCGTTTTCCATTGCCCGATCGAGATCCTCCGCAGGCATCTCGAGCTCGGCCCGGGCACGCAGGATATCGAAGTATGCCCTCAGCGTTTCCTTGCGCGCGACATAGGTCTCGCGCCCCACGTGCCCGTTCTTGTCGCGCACCCCACGCTGGGCCCACGAGTCGGTCATGTTGGCCTCGACGAGACTGTACGGGGGATTGGCGAGAACATAGGTATCGGCTACGCAGCGCCCTTTCTTGCCCCATTGATCCGTCACCTCGGGCAACCGATCACCGAGGAATGCAGCGGCAAGGCCGATCATGTTTCCCTGGCTGTGGCATACGATCGTGATCGGCGCGTCGGCCTGTCGCTTGCGGATCGATTCGACCAGACGTGCAAGCCGCAGAGCACCAAGCACGCCATAAGTGCGCGGTGGCGTGGAATAGATCTTTCGATTGCCGATGCCGTTCATGTGCTGGACGGTCAGCCACAGAAAGAGCCGATCGTTCAATCCGTCGTTCCACAGGTCCGGCAGACTCGAACACCCGCCCGCGAACGGGCCACCGCCCCAGTAATTCTTCTCGTTGAGCATGATCTTGTCGCCATACTCCTTCAACTCCACCGCATTCGCGGCATAGCCCCACCGAAAGTGAATGACGGGCGAAAAGGACGGATCGGGCGTGATGTACGTCTTCGACGACATGTCCGGATTCAGGAAACCGTCTGGCGTCAGGCTTTCGATATAACTGACCGGCGTCATCTGCCCGGCCACCGGCCCCCAATGGAACAGCTGATCGTCATAACGCCCCATGCGCCGGTTCAATCCGGCACACAGCCCCTTCTCGGCTTCCTTGAACCATTCCCCTTCCGAGTTCACCCCATGCACGAAAATGACGACGCCCGGCAGCGGCATCTGCATCACGCACTCGAGGTCGTTGCGGTTGAATAGCGTCGTCCCCAGTCCACCGCCCACCGAAGTCTGCGAAGGGTCATCCGTCGACGGTTGCCCGCCCGGGTTCTGCGCAAAGTTGTAGTTGAACATGTTGTTTTTCTTGAAGACTCAGCTCAGGTTCTCGACTTGAAAAAGCGAACCACCAATTGTTCGAACTGATCGCTGCTGACCGGCGCCAGCTTGCCTTGCGCGTCGGTCTTCCCCTTGATCAATTCGCCCGATGCCTTTCGCACCTCGGCTTCCATGCCCTCGACCGGCTGCCCGTCAGTGGCCCGGACCAGCTTCGGCACCCGCCCGAGCGAGCCTTGGTCGAACTTCGGAAAATCGGCGCTCATGCTCGCCGGCCCGGCCCACGTATGCGATGCGGACTTGACGGTAAAACTCCCCGGACACCCGAGCTCGATATCACCGCCATGCAGCTTCAGATACGCGCCGCCCGACGTCACGAATACGACCTGCTCGCTGGCCATGCCCGCGAGCTTGCCGCCGCCCGCCGTCATCTGGATGTTCTTCGCCGAATCGATCTGCGTGTCGTCGTTCTGGCTCTGCAGCGCCACCTTCCCCTGGTTGGCGATCGCCGACACGCCCTCGCTGTGGGCGAACATCGCGACGCCATGCCCGGCCTGCAGGTTGATCCGCTGCCCGCTCGTGTACTGCAGGTGGTTCTGCGCGACGACATCAACGTTGCCGCCCGCATGGGTCGTCACGGTCTTGGGCGTCGCCATGCTGATGCCGGCCGGCGCGGTGATGCCGATCGCGGCCATCGACACGCCTGGCGATTCGCCGCTGCCAGATGCCTCGCCATTCGGCCAGCCTTTCACCGTGGTCATGAGTGCATCGTGCGGCTGCGTATCCGGCGCCACGCCCTGATGCTGGCCAGCATAGTCGCCGAGACTCTTGAACAGCTCGACGCATTCCTGCATCAACTGCAGATACTCGTCCCGCGCGAGGTGGCCGTCACTCGCGCGCAGCCGTTCCCAGGCCGAAATCAGCATCGCCTTGCCGCTGCGAATCGCCACGTGCGCATCGCTGCGCAATTCGGCGCCTTCGCCGCGTGCCGCCCCCTGCCCATTGTCGCGTGGCTGCGTCAGATAGCCGAGGTTCAGCTGACTGTACGCATGCTCGCTCGCCAACTGGCTGCTGATCTGCCCGGGCGTATCGTCGAAGCGGATCTGGTTGTACCGCTGCCCCTTGATTTCCTTCGTCTTCGTGCCGGAAAGATAGCGGTTGCCCGGCAGCGCGCCGGTATGGCTGAAGGTTGCCGGCATGTTCGGCCCGTTGGCCAGCACGCCCATCACGACCAGCCGGTCCGGATCGCCGCCGATATGACCGATCAGCACCTCCATGCCGACGCGCGGCAACGTATTCGCGCCGAAATTCGGCCCGGCGAGCGCGCAGGCGACGCGCACCGGCGCGCTGTCGGACGGCGTGCCGCTCGTACCGGCACCCTGCGCGTGCGCATGATCGTCCGCGCTCAGTCCCTGGATCCGCACACGGATGCGGCCCATTTCATCGCAGAACACCTCCTCGCCCTCGGGCCCGACGACGACGGCCGTCATCGGATGCACAGGCGGCAGGTCGACGTGGGGATCGTAGGCAGGCGTCAGCGGCACACCTCGCCGCACGCACGAGAACGTGTTTTCGTAGCGCCTGTCGCTTTCGTCGCCCGGCTTGCCGTTCACGTCGGACGGCACCGCGTTGAACAGCACGCGGCTTGCCGCGAACAGCGATTGCGCGCGCTCGTTCAGTTCCTTCGGCAGGTTGTTCCGCACGCAATGATGAAGTGACGTGACGACAAACTGCCGCTGTTCGGCGGGCAACGTGTCGAGTTGCGGATGCTCTGCGAGCGCAAACCAGTGACCGACCGCCAGATCACGCACATTGCTCACGCCATCGACGGATTCGGCACGCAGTTCATGCGCCAGCATCCGGTCCTTGCCGATCCGGTCGAGATCGGACGACGAATCCCCGGCGTGCGGGATATCGATGACGACGTCGGCCAGCAAATGCCCGAGATCGTTGCCGCCGTCGCCCTGATCGACGATCGTCGCCTGCTCGGTTTGCGACATGCGGCCGCTCTTGTAGTCCCACGTCGGCCGGACGATCTTGCCCGGGATCAATCGGCGGCTCGTCGCCCACAGCGTGATCGAGTCGCGCTCCTCGGTAGAGGCGTCGCGGTGGTAGCGGATGGTACCGGCGGCCGTCTCCGGCAACTTCATCGAGTCGTCGGCAAAGACGAGCGTATGAACCGGCGTGTCGTTCGCATTGCCGCTCGCCCGCTCGCCGGCCTTGCCCGCCTTGACGAATACGGTCGCCCCCTCGCGTCGCAACAGCCGCCGGATGAAGTGCGCGTCCGACTCGTTGACCTGCCGCGTGAGTTCACGCGCCGGGTAACGCTCGGTTTGCAGACCGGATAGGTCGAACTCGAATGCACCCGCGAGCGCCGAACTGCGCTGGCGCCATTCCTGAAGCAGCACCCCCAGGATGTCGGGCAGGCTCTTGGACCGATACAACCGCGAATTGGTCCGCCGCTCCATCACGGACAGCACGTCGCGAATCGTCAACTGGTAACAGGTCAGTGAACCGTCCGATTGTCCGGTGCGAACGTCGGTGACAATGCCGTTGATGGTATGGAGACGCCCGCGATCGGTCGTCATCTCGACGGAGACCGGCAGCCCGATGAAGCTGCGGATCGGAAGATCGGCCCGTGCCGACACGCAGGTCAGATGCCCCTCGATGCCCGTCATCAAGCCTTCGCGGATATCGGCATACTGAAGCGCGAGCACCTGCTCGAGCGTTTTCTGGGCGGGCCCCCAGTTCATGCGCACCGGCCGATTGTTCTGATCGACCACCCCGGACGCAAATGCGCGTAGCAATTCGGCTGTATTCACAGCGTGACTCTCAGGATTTTGTTTGATTTCGTTATTCGGCGAGCAATCACGCCCGCTGGTCCGTCCTGGGAGTGCCGCCCGTCTGGTTTTCGGCGAGCATAGCAAATCTGTCAAGTTGATGACGGCTTTTTGACAGAATTTAGAATCCTTTTTTCCAAGCGCCCAACCGGACTCGACAGTTCACATTCTTTCGAATCGGGTCGGTCCCATCCCGTGCCCCTCGACCGTCGTCCCACCGTCGTTCCCGTACGCCTCGCATCCCCGATATGGGCCGGATGAACACCACAACCGGTACGCGTGGTTTATTGCGACGAATGTGGACTTCGCATGATCGCATGCCATCCGACGCCCCCTCGGCGGTCATGCACCATCGCCCGTGAACGCCCAGTTATCTCAAATAGTGGGCCGCCCCTCCCGTAAACGACAATGATTCTCGTTTACGTTAGACTCCGCCGCTCGATAAAAACACGTCCGCGACAGTACGGACGCGTCACGCCGCCCGGATTCCGACTTGCCGCCCTGGGATGGATCAACGACCACACCCGATTTGCGTCCCATGTCGACACTTTCGTTACCCGTCCGGCGTCTCACGCCGATTGCCTTCGGCATTGCGCTCGCCTGCACCTTCCCGGTCGCCGCACGGGCCCAGCAGGCGACTTCCGCCGCCGTCAACGCCAATGCCGCGTCCGATGCCACCATGCTGCCGTCGATCAACGTGACCGGCGCGGCCGAGCCGCTGCCCGGCGACCTCACACCGACCTACGCCGGCGGCCAGGTCGCGCGCGGCGCGGATTTCGGCGTGCTCGGCCGGCAAAAGGCGAGCGACGTGCCGTTCAGCATGACCACCTATACGTCGAAACTGATCGAGGACCAGCAGGCGCGCACGCTCGCCGACGTGCTCGACAACGATCCGGCCGTGCGCAGCGCCTCCGGCTACGGCAATTTCTCGCAGGTATTCGTCATCCGCGGTTTCGAGCTTGCCGGCGACGACGTGTCGCTCAACGGCCTGTACGGCGTCACGCCGCGGCAGCTCGTCCAGACCGATGCGGTCGAGCGCGTCGACGTGTTCAAAGGCGCGAATGCCTTCCTGAACGGCGCGTCGCCGAACGGCTCGGCGGTCGGCGGCGGCGTGAACCTGCAACTGAAGCGCGCGGACGACAAGCCGCTCACGCGCGTCACCGTCGACGGCGCCACGTCCGGTTCGCTCGGCACGCATGTCGACATCGGCCGCCGCTTCGGCAGCGAAGGCCAGTTCGGCGTGCGCGTGAACCAGTCGATCAGCGGCGGCGACACGGCCGTCGACGACGAGCGCCGCCGCAGCAACGTGACGGCGGTGTCGCTCGACTGGCGCGGCGACAAGCTGCGACTGTCCGGCGACTTCCTGTATCAGCGGCAGCGGATCGACAACGGCCGCCCGGTCGTGCTCGTCAGCGGCGATCAGTTGCCCGCCGTGCCGTCGGCGACGCACAACTATGCGCAGCCGTGGAGCTTCAGCGAACTCGAGGACACGGTCGGCATCGTGCGCGCCGAGTACGACTTCCTGCCTGCGTGGACGGCCTACGTATCGGCCGGCGCACGCCATACGAACGAGCACGGCGACTACTACACGCCGACCTACTCGTCGTCCGGCACGACCGGCTCGCGCCTGAGCGTGCCGCACAAGGAAGATGCGCAGTCGGCCGAGGCCGGCGTACGCGGCCGCTTCACGACCGGCCCCGTGTCGCACTTCGTGACGGCCGGCGCGTCGTTCATCCGCATCGACAGCCAGTCCGCGTACACGATGTCGAACGCGTTCCCGACGACGCTCTACGATCCGGCACCGATCGCGTCCCCGCCGACGGCCTACACGGGCGGCGACATGAACGATCCGGGCACGGTCACGAAGACCTGGCTGCGCAGCCTCGCGGTGTCCGATACGCTCGGCTTCCTCGACGACCGCGTGCTGTTCACGATCGGCGCGCGCCGCCAGTCGATTTCGGTCGACAACTTCAGCTACACGGGCGCGGTCACGGGCGTCTACAGCGACGCGATCACGACGCCCGTGTTCGGTCTCGTCGTGAAGCCGTGGCGCAACGTGTCGATCTTCGCGAATCGCAGCGAAGCGCTCGCCCAGGGCGAGATCGCGCCGAACACCGCGCGCAACGCAGGCCAGGCGCTGTCGCCGTACCGGTCGAAGCAATATGAAGCCGGCATCCGCTACGACACCGACAAGTACGGTGCGTCGCTTGCGCTGTTCCAGATCGAGAAGCCGATGGCGTACACCGATCCGGCGACGAACCTGTTCGGCGCCGACGGCACGCAGCGGCACCGCGGCATCGAGACGGCCGTGTACGGCGAGCCGTGGAAAGGTGTGCGGCTGATCGCCGGCGCGACGTACCTCAACGCGACGCTGCAGAACACGGCGAGCGGCGCGAACGACGGCCACCGGCCGATCGGCGTGCCGTCGTTCCTGCTCAACGCGGGCGCCGAATACGACGTGCCGATGCTGCGCGGGCTCACGCTGACCGCGCGCTGGCTCCACACGGGGCCGCAGTACCTGGACGTCGCGAACACGATGTCGATCCAGGCGTGGGACCGCTTCGACCTCGGCGCGCGCTACGCGACAAACGTGTTCGGCAAGAAGACGACATTGCGCGCGACCGTGCGCAATGTCGCGAACAAGTCGTACTGGTCGTCGACGATCGGCGGATACCTGACGCAGGGCGACCCGCGCTCGGTGTGGCTGTCGATGACGACGGATTTCTGACCGACGCGGAAGGGAGTGGCGGGCTGCCGCCAGAGTTTGCTATACTCTCGGTCTTCCGGAGAGATGGATGAGTGGTTTAAGTCGCACGCCTGGAAAGCGTGTATAGGTTAATCGCCTATCGGGGGTTCGAATCCCCCTCTCTCCGCCAGGATTCACCAAAAAAGCCCCGCAGAATCAATGTTCTGTGGGGCTTTTTGTTTTCCGACCCACAAACCGATATCAAAGTGCCGCTTCGGGGCAGAATAGGGGAAGACACGGGAATGCCTTGCCGTTCTTCGTGAAGTCGAGCATCGTCGGTCGAGACGGCGATGAACCAGCGCAAGCAAACGTACGAATCGGTCCATGCGCGCTGGCGGAAGATTTCGCCCCGCATATCCTGTGAAGCGCCACCGTCACAGTAGGCAGGAATCATGGTCGGCAGCGTGTCGAATTCCTGTAAAAAATTCTGCCTGACACTCGCCTTTCATGCGGAAGCATCGGGGCCCACGTGAACGTCGCCTCGAATCGAATAAGCCACCACGTTAAGGTCGGCATGTATCTCCTGTCGCTGTGGTTGCTCTTCGTGCCCGTTATTTAATAGCGGATGTCGACGCAACGATCTGTCTTGATTGCGCGCTCCTCCCTCGTCCGGCTCTAGCAACGTTGGCACTGAAAAGAAGATGACTTATCCTCCGATAGCCTGGCTTCTAGAATCTCGATCTCAATACGAAAAGGTGAAAGCACGTGTCACTACGGAAAGGTGTGCATGTCGCGCTATGGCTTGCGAGCGCTTGCAGTTTCATGGGCTTTTCAGGTGCCTTCGTTGCGGTCGCATCCGCTGTCGAGCCGGGCGAGTATTTCTATGTCGAAGGCGGTCACTCGCATGGCGCGCTCGTCGTGAAGGGCGGTCGATTCACGCTCGATACGATTGGAGGCAACTGCCACACCTGTTCACTCACGGGCACGCTCAAAGGCAATACGGGCGTGGCCACTGATGGCGGCGAAACATGTCGTATTTCCATCACTGGCGGCCACGGCGCGGTGAAGGTCGATTCCGGCAATACCGATGCGTGCCGTTCGTATTGCGGTGTACGCGCGATGTTTGACGGCGCCTATCGACAGCCCACCGCAGCGTGTACGGACCGCTCACGTGCGGCACGACTCACGCAGGCCCGCGCTCTTTATGTAAAGAAGAACTACGCGGCGGCCGAGATGGTATTTACATCATTGATAGACGAATGCACGCGCGACATGGACTGGATCGAGATCGATCGCGTGCGCAGCGATCTCGCGCTGACGCAATACCATCTCGGCAAAAGTGCAAAATGCCTTGCTACGCTCTCGCAGACGACGGCGATGCGCAATCATGACGACAGCGACAACGAGAGTGACGCCTCGTTCGGCCTGCCACCTTGCGACGCGACCAACTACCAGTCGACGGGGAAAGCGATCTTGCACAATGCCGCGCTATGCAAAGCGCCTGTTGCGGCACGCGGGGTCACGAATTGAACGTGAGCCGAGCAGCGGGCTTGATGAGTCGGCAAGGTCGGGCGTGCGTCACACGGCGACATCCGGCCGAACGCACTGGCGGCAGGTGCGGTCCATCGGGCCTATCCGCGTTTCGTCGCCCCCTCCCCCTCACGGATGCCGAATGTAATCCACCAACGCCCGCGTATACTCATCCGGCCGCTTATCAAACAGACTCACCACGATCGCCACCGCGAACCCCGCCGGCACGCCGAACACGCCTGAGCTGATCGGCTCGATCCCGAACCACGTACGCCCGGCGAACCCGGTCAACTGCGTGAAGAACGGATAAGTCGACACGATGTAGTACACACACACCGCCAACCCCGTCACCATCCCGGCGATCGCGCCACGCGTCGTCGTGCGCTTCCAGAACACCCCCAGCACCAGCACCGGAAAGAAGCTCGACGCCGCCAGCGAAAACGCGGCGCCGACGAGGAACAGGATCTTCCCGGTATTGAGCGACGCGACATACGACGCGAACAGCGCCACCCCAGCAGCAGCACCTTCGAGATCGTCACGCGCCGCTGGCTCGACGCATCGGGCGCGACCATGCAGTAATAGACGTCGTGCGACAGCGCGTTCGCGATCGTCAGCAGCAACCCGTCCGCGGTCGACAGCGCCGCGGCCAGCGCACCGGCCGCGATCAGCCCCGACACCACGTACGGCAGCCCCGCGATCTCCGGCGCGGCCAGCACGACCATGTCCGGCTGCATCTGGATTTCCGACCAGTGCACGATGCCGTCGCGGATCACCTCGACGACACTGATCAGGTCGGGTTCGAAGTGATGCCATTGCGTGACCCACGCCGGCAATTCGGCGAACGGCCGCCCGACGAGATTCGCGAGGATCTCGTACTTGATCAGCACCGCGAGCACCGGCACGCTCAGGTAGAACAGCGCGATGAAGAACAGCGTCCAGCCGACCGAACGCCGCGCCGACGCGACCGACGTGGTCGTGTTGTAGCGCGTCAGGATGTGCGGCAGGCTCGCGGTGCCGAGCGACAGACACAGCAGCAGCGCGAGGAAATTCCGCTCCCGCGGCTTGCGTTCGTCTTCGCTCGCGGCCGGAAACGGCTCGTGCATCGGCACGGGCGGCTCGGCCCGCGCGAGCAGGTCGTCGCGCGCCTGCGTCCACGCCACGCGCGCCGCTGCCGGATCGCGCGGGAAATCGGCCAGTTCGCGCTCGCGCTGGCTGATCTCGCGCAGCGGCCCGTTGTGACGGCGCAGGTCGGCAAGCTGGTCGACGAGATGCCGGCGCGCATCCGCATAGGACGCCGGCAGCCGGTCGAGCCGCGTCTGGATAGCCGCGGCCTGCCGGCGATACGCATCGCGCACCTGCTGCTCGTCGTGCGCGTCGCGCACCTGCGCCTCGCGCGCCGCGACGCGCTCCATCAGCTTGCCGTAATTGAACTGCGGCACGGGGCCGAGCCCGTTCTTCATCGCGATCAGCGACACCGGAATCAGGATCGCGCTGATCAGGATGATGTACTGCGCAACCTGCGTCCACGTAACCGCGCGCATCCCGCCGAGAAACGAGCACACGAGAATGCCCGCGAGCCCGCAGAAGATGCCGATCGCGAAATCGACGCCGATGAAGCGCGTCGCGATCAGGCCGATCCCCTGGATCTGCGCGACCAGGTACACGAACGAACACAGGATCGCCGCGCCGGCCGCAAGCGCACGCACGGCCGTGCTCGAGAAGCGCGTGCCGAGAAAGTCGGGAATCGTGTAACGCGCGAGCTTGCGCACATACGGCGCAAGCAGGAACGCGACGAGGCAGAACCCGCCCGTCCAGCCCATCACGTACGCGAGCGCGTCGTAACCGGTCGCGTAGAGCGAGCCGGCCAGGCCGATGAACGACGCGGCCGACAGCCAGTCGGCCGCCGTCGCCATCCCGTTGAACGCGGACGGCACGCGCCGCCCGGCCACGTAGTACTCGACGAGATCGGACGTGCGCGACAACAACCCGATCACCGCGTACACGGCGATCGGCACGAACAGGAACACGTAGCCGATCCAGACGCCCGAGCCCGTCGCGCGCTCGATCCGCCACATCAGCAGCACGAAGCCGAGAAACCCGAGCGTGTAGAGCGCGTATGCGCGTATCAGTCGATGCGTCAGCATGAGTCAGCGCCCGCCGTTCGCATGGCCGGCGCGCGCCGCATGCTCGTCGTACGCGCGGCGCAGCGTGCGGTCCGCGCGCTGCATCAACCCGATGTAGACGACGATCAGCACGAGGTACACGAGTATCGCGCCCTGCGCGCCGACATAGAACGGCAGGCTGAAGCCGGCGAAGCGAACGCCGGCGAGCGCGGGCCCGAAGAACGGCACGATGAACGACACCGCGAAGCCGATCACCATCAGCACCGCGATCAGCGCGACGTTGAAGCGCCAGTAGCGTGCGTGCGCACGCGCGAGCGGTTCGGGAACGGGGGGCGGCGCGGCAGGCGCCGAACGGGTCGGAACGGTCATGCCGTTATGTAGCAAAAAGCCCCTGCGCGGGCAATCGGGATTGCCGCGCAGGGGCTCGTGCGCGAGATGCGCAACCGGCAGGCGCTCAGCGCACTTCGGTGAGCTGCTCGAGGATGGCCGGATTCTCGAGCGTGGACGTGTCCTGCGTGATCGCCTCGCCCTTCGCGAGCGAGCGCAGCAGGCGCCGCATGATCTTGCCCGAGCGGGTCTTCGGCAGGTTGTCGCCGAAGCGGATGTCCTTCGGCTTCGCGATCGGCCCGATCTGCTTGCCGACCCAGTCGCGCAGCGTCTTCGCGAGCGCCGCCGCTTCGTCGCCTTCCGGGCGCGAGCGCTTCAGCACGACGAACGCCACGACCGCTTCACCGGTCGTGTCGTCCGGACGGCCCACTACCGCCGCCTCGGCCACCAGCTCATGCGACACCAGCGCCGACTCGATCTCCATCGTGCCGAGCCGGTGGCCCGACACGTTCAGCACGTCGTCGATCCGGCCCATGATCGTGAAGTAGCCGGTCTCCTTGTCGCGCACGGTGCCGTCGCCGGCCAGATAGAGCGTGCCGCCGAGTTCTTCCGGGTAATAGCTCTTCTTGAAACGCTCCGGGTCGCCCCAGATCGTGCGGATCATCGCGGGCCACGGGCGCTTGACGACGAGAATCCCGCCTTGCCCGTTCGGCACGTCCTGGCCGGTCTCGTCGACCACCGCGGCCGTGATGCCCGGCAGCGGCAGCGTGCACGAGCCCGGTACGGTCGGCGTGGCGCCCGGCAGCGGCGTGATCATGTGGCCGCCGGTTTCGGTCTGCCACCACGTATCGACGATCGGGCAGCGCTCGTGGCCGACGTGCTTGTGGTACCACATCCACGCTTCCGGATTGATCGGCTCGCCGACCGTGCCGATGATGCGCAGGCTCGACAGGTCATAGCTCTTCGGATGGACCTTGTCGTCCGCTTCGGCCGCCTTGATCAGCGAACGGATCGCGGTCGGCGCGGTGTAGAACACGGTGACCTTGTGATCGCCGATCATCTTCCAGAAGCGGCCGGCGTCCGGATACGTCGGCACGCCCTCGAACACGACCTGCGTGCCGCCGCACGCGAGCGGGCCGTAGGTGATGTACGTGTGGCCCGTTACCCAGCCGATGTCGGCCGTGCACCAGAACACGTCGTCGGGTTTCCAGTCGAAGGTCCACTTCATCGTCTGCGCGGCCCACAGCAGGTAGCCGCCCGTGCTGTGCTGCACGCCCTTCGGCTTGCCGGTCGAGCCCGACGTATACAGGATGAACAGCGGATGCTCGGCGCCGACCCAGGTCGGCTCGCAGCGGTCGGATTCGCCATCCACCAACTCGTGCATCCACAGGTCGCGCTCCGCATGCCAGTCGATCTTGCCGCCGGTGCGGCGATAGACGATCACGCTCTTGACCGCTTCGCAGCCGCCCAGCGCGATCGCCTCGTCGGCGATGCTCTTGAGCGGCAGCGTCTTGCCGCCGCGCGCCTGTTCGTCGGCGGTGATCAGCGCGACCGCGCCGACGTCGACGAGCCGCTCGTTCAGCGATTTCGCGGAGAAGCCGCCGAACACGACCGAGTGCGTCGCGCCGATGCGCGCGCAGGCCTGCATCGCGACGATGCCTTCGATCGACATCGGAATGTAGATGACGACGCGATCGCCCTTGCCGATGCCGCGTTTCTTCAGCGCATTGGCGAAGCGCGACACGCGTGCGAGCAGGTCCGCATAGGTGACACGGGTGACGGTGCCGTCGTCGGCCTCGAAGATCACCGCGACGCGCTCGCCGTTGCCGGCTTCGACGTGGCGGTCGAGGCAGTTGTACGACGCGTTCAGCTCGCCGTCGTCGAACCATGTGTAGAACGGCGCGTTGCGCTCGTCGAGCACCTTGGTGAACGGCTTGTGCCACGTGAGGCCTTCGCGCGCGAGACGCGCCCAGAAGCCTTCGTAATCCTGCTCGGCCTCGGCGACGAGCGCGCGGTAGGCCGGCATGCCGGAAATGGTCGCCGTCTTCTCGAGCGCCGCGGGCGGCGCGAACTGACGGGTTTCGTGAAGAACCGATTCAATCGCAGACATCGACTACCCCTTGGTGAACATGAATCCTCTGCATGGCGGCGCGATCGTGCGCGCCGCGCGTCGTCCTGGCCGGCGCCTGCGCGCCGCTGTCTCCCACCACCTGCACGCGACCGCGAAGGCCTGCGCACGATGCTGCACCGCACCACATCACGCGAACGTGACTCGCGGCCCGGCAGTTTCCACGATAAGCGCTCGAACTTACCCGTCACTTACGCGGCATGGCCGTCGTGCGCAGGGCACCGCATCGAGGTCGGCTTTACGCTGTTACAACCGCGACCCTACAATCCTAACTGAACTCGCCTTCCGGACTCCAGCTTGAATCGCTACGCCCTCTTCCTCATCCTGTCGATGCTGTTCGTCGGCAGCAACGTCGGTATCGGTAAATCCATCGTTGTATTCGTCCCGGTTGCCATCCTCGCCACGCTGCGCTTCGTGATCGCGATCGCCGTGCTGTGGCCGCTGTTCAGCCCCGTGAAGATGCGCGCGGTGAAGCGCGGCGAATGGCTGAACCTGTTCCTGCAGGCGTTCTTCGGCACCTTCATGTTCACGCTGCTGATGCTCAACGGCGTGCAGCGCACGAGCGCGGTGGCCGCGGGCGTCATCACGAGCACGATCCCGGCGATCGTCGCGCTGTTCGCGTGGCTGATCCTGCGTGAAAAACCGAACGGCCGTGCGCTCGTGTCG
The DNA here is from genome assembly GCF_014211915.1 of Burkholderia cenocepacia. Lineage (NCBI taxonomy): Bacteria > Pseudomonadati > Pseudomonadota > Betaproteobacteria > Burkholderiales > Burkholderiaceae > Burkholderia > Burkholderia cenocepacia. Next base: position 3,004,925 of record NZ_CP060039.1, read on the forward strand.
ATCGCGCTCGCGATCGTCGGCGTCGTGACGATCAACCTCGCCAACGGCAGTGCAACCGGCCACGGCGCGCAGGGCGATGCGTCCGGCTCGCTGGCGGGCAACCTGCTGATCCTCGGCGCGGTCTGCTGCGAATCGATCTACGTGATCCTGTCGCGCCGGCTCACGCAAACGCTCGCGCCGATCGACATCTGCGCGTACACCCACCTGTTCGGCCTGTTCCTGATGCTGCCGCTCGGCGCAACCGCGCTGTGGCGCTTCGATTACGCGAGCGTGCCCGCCGGCACCTGGGCGCTCGTCGTCTGGTACGGGCTGTCGGCCAGCATCTTCTCGTTCTGGCTGTGGATGAAGGGCATCCGGCACGTGCCGGGCAGCCTCGCCGGCGTGTTCAGCGCGGTGCTGCCGATCGCCGCGGCCGCGTACGGCATCGCGTTCCTCGGCGAGCGCCCGACGCTCGCGCACGGCATCGCGCTCGCCTGTGTGGTCACCGGTATCGTGCTCGCGAGCCTGCGCGTGAAACGCGTGCCGGCGGCCGCTTCCTGATCCGTCCCCGGCAGGGCCGGCGCGTCGCTGCAGCGGCGCCGGCCGACGCGTTACAATAGCGCGCCTTTTCAAGATTACCCCGATACCTGCGCACCGCGCCCGTACCCCGACATGTCCGCCCCGCATTCGCCCGGCCGTCCCGGCCGCCGCCCGCTTCGCCCCCTTCCCGCGCTGATTTTCATGAGCCGCTGGCTCCAGGTTCCGCTTTATCTCGGCCTGATCGTCGCGCAGGGCGTCTACGTGTTCCTGTTCCTGAAGGAAGTCTGGCACCTGCTGTCGCATGCGACCGGCCTCGACGAAATCAGCGTGATGCTCGCCGTGCTCGGCCTGATCGACGTGGTGATGATCTCGAACCTGCTGATCATGGTGATCGTCGGCGGGTATGAAACGTTCGTGTCGCGGCTCGGCATCGAGGGCCACCCCGACGAGCCCGAGTGGCTCGACCACGTGAACGCGGGCGTGCTGAAGGTCAAGCTGTCGATGGCGCTGATCAGCATTTCGTCGATCCACCTGCTGAAGACCTTCATCAACCCCGACCAGCACACGACGCACGCGATCATGTGGCAGGTGATCATCCACGTGTCGTTCCTCGTGTCGGCGCTCGTGATGGCGTGGGTCGACCGCCTGACGACACACACGCACCCGGCCCATTTCCACGAGGCGCACGCGCCCGCGGCGTCCCGACCGGCGGCCTGAACCGTCGGCAAACCCTTCCCCACTGTCCCCACAGAGTCTCAGCCATGACCGTCATCAAACAGGAAGACCTGATCCAGAGCATCGCGGATTCGCTCCAGTACATCAGCTACTACCACCCGCTCGACTACATCCAGGCCCTCGGCCGCGCGTACGAGCTGGAAGAGAGCCCGGCGGCGAAGGACGCGATCGCGCAGATCCTCACGAACAGCCGCATGTGCGCGGAAGGCAAACGCCCGATCTGCCAGGACACCGGCATCGTGACGATCTTCGTGAAGGTCGGCATGGACGTGCGCTGGGACGGCGCGACGATGGGCCTCACCGACATGATCAACGAAGGCGTGCGCCGCGGTTACACGCACCCGGACAACGTGCTGCGCGCGTCGATCGTCAATCCGCCGGAAGGCGCCCGCAAGAACACGAAGGACAACACGCCGGCCGTGATCCACTACGAGATCGTGCCGGGCGACAAGGTCGACGTGCAGGTCGCGGCGAAGGGCGGCGGCTCGGAAAACAAGTCGAAGTTCGTGATGCTGAATCCGTCCGATTCGATCGTCGACTGGGTGCTGAAGACGGTCCCGACGATGGGCGCCGGCTGGTGCCCGCCGGGCATGCTCGGGATCGGCATCGGCGGCACCGCCGAGAAGGCGATGCTGATGGCGAAGGAATCGCTGATGGAGCCGATCGACATCCAGGAAATCATCGCGCGCGGCCCGAAGGACTGGGTCGAGGAACTGCGCGTGGAACTGCACGAAAAGGTCAACGCGCTCGGCATCGGCGCGCAGGGCCTCGGCGGCCTCGCGACCGTGCTGGACGTGAAGATCATGGCGGCGCCGACGCACGCGGCGTCGAAGCCGGTCGCGCTGATCCCGAACTGCGCGGCCACGCGCCACGCGCACTTCGTGCTCGACGGGTCGGGCCCGGCCAAGCTGGAAGCGCCGTCGCTCGACGCCTGGCCGAAGGTGCAGTGGGAACCGAACACGGAAACCAGCAAGCGCGTGGACCTGAACACGCTGACGCCGGAAGAAGTCGCGAGCTGGACGCCGGGCCAGACGCTGCTGCTGTCGGGCAAGATGCTCACCGGCCGCGACGCCGCGCACAAGCGCATCGCCGACATGCTCGCGAAGGGCGAGAAGCTGCCGGTCGATTTCACGAACCGCGTGATCTACTACGTCGGCCCGGTCGATCCGGTGCGCGACGAAGTGGTCGGCCCGGCCGGCCCGACGACGGCCACGCGCATGGACAAGTTCACCGAGACGATGCTCGCTCAGACGGGTCTGATCTCGATGGTCGGCAAGGCCGAGCGCGGCCCGGTCGCGATCGACGCGATCAAGAAGCACAAGGCGGCCTACCTGATGGCGGTCGGCGGCGCGGCCTACCTCGTGTCGAAGGCGATCCGCGGCGCGAAGGTGCTCGCGTTCGAAGACCTCGGCATGGAAGCGATCTACGAGTTCGACGTGCAGGACATGCCGGTGACGGTCGCCGTCGATTCGTCGGGCACGTCGGTGCACCAGACGGGTCCGAAGGAATGGCAGGCGAAGATCGGCAAGATCCCGGTCGCCACCGCTTAAGCGCGATCGAACGAAAGGCCGGACGGGAGTCCGGCCTTTTTACTTCTCATTCTCATTATTGTGCGCGGCCGGTTATTCAAGGCTGATTCTCATTACACGCAAAAGGCAGGCCCGACAAGGCTTCGAGGCTTGGCTTTTCTCGTTCGAGCGATTATCGTTCGGTTTCTGAAGCCCCACTGAACAAGGAACAGCCATGCAAGGCGACAAGAAAGTCATCGAATATCTGAACGCCCAACTGAAGAATGAACTCACGGCGATCAACCAGTACTTCCTGCATGCGCGCATGTACAAGCACTGGGGCCTCGACAAGCTCGGCAAGCACGAATACGACGAGTCGATCGGCGAAATGAAGCACGCCGACTGGCTGATCGAGCGCGTGTTCATGCTCGACGGCCTGCCGAACCTGCAGGACCTGCACAAGCTGCTCGTCGGCGAGGAAACCGAAGAGATCCTGAAGTGCGACCTGAAGCTCGAGCAGATCTCGCAGTCCACCTGCAAGGAAGCGATCGCCTACTGCGAATCGGTGCGCGACTACGTGTCGCGCGAGATCTTCGAGAAGATCCTCGACGACACCGAAGAGCACATCGACTGGCTCGAAACGCAGATCGACCTGATCGGCAAGGTCGGCCTGCAGAACTATCAGCAAACGATGATGGGTTCGGCCGAGTAATCGCCCTGCCCGCCAGCCCGCCGCCTGCCTGACGATGACGAACCCGTCCCACGCTACCGCGCCGCGCGCCGCCGCCCCTGTCGGCATCTTCGACTCGGGGCTCGGCGGCCTGTCGGTGCTGCGCGCCGCACGCGCGCACCTGCCGGACGAATCGTTCGTCTACGTCGCCGACTCGCACCACGCGCCATATGGCCCGCGCGACGAGGCCTTCATCACGGAACGCACGCTGGCCATCGGCGAGTGGCTCGCCCGCGAAGGCGCGAAAGCGCTCGTCATCGCGTGCAACACGGCAACGGCACGGGCGATCGCGGCCATCCGCGAATGCCTGTCGATCCCGCTCGTCGGCGTCGAGCCGGGCATCAAGCCGGCCGCCGCGCTGTCCGAGACCGGCGTCGCGGGCGTCCTTGCCACGCAATCGACGTTGAACAGCCCGCGCTTCCAGGCGCTGCTCGACCGCTACGGCGCCGGCCGCCGCTTCATCTGCCAACCCGGCCACGGGCTCGTCGAAGCGATCGAACGCGGCGACACGAACTCGCCCGCGTTGCGCGCGTTGCTCGAGCGTTACATCCAGCCGATGCTCGACGACGGTGCCGATACGCTGGTACTCGGCTGCACGCATTATCCGTTCTTCACGGAAACGATTCGTGACCTTGTTGGCGAGCGCCTGACGATCGTCGACACGAGCGATGCCATCGCCCGCCAGCTCGCACGGGTGCTCGACGAACGCGGGCTGCGCGCGCCGGCCGGCACGCATGCCGCGCCGCCGCGCTTCTGCTCGACGAGCGACGGCCTGCAGCTGCACGCGCTCGCGTCCACGCTGCTCGGCCTCGATGCGCCGGTCGAATCCGTCACCATTTCCTCGCCGAACGCGCGCGTCTGCGCGACCGCCTGACACGGGCCGGTGCGCCGGCTCCCCGCCCCAGCTTCCCCGCTCCCGCCGTTTCAAGGGTCCGATGACCTTAAAAAAAGCCCGACCCAGGCTTGTCAACACCCGCAAAATTAATGATAATAATTCGCATTAACGTTAGCTATCGCAACTCATCATGATCGTCTGCGTGTGCAAGTCTGTTTCCGATCGCAAGATTCGCGCGTCCCTTGCCGAGGGCGTGAACTCTTTCGATGAACTCCAGTTCGAGCTCGGCGTGGCCACGTGCTGCGGCAAGTGCGAGGAGTCCGTACGCGACCTCATGGCCGAACAAGGCGTCTGCGCGAGCCGGTGCGGTGTCGAGCATCATGCTCATCCGATCCCGGTCACGTTCTACGACCGCAAGGCGGCCTGAGCTGCACCGAGCGTGCGTATGCGGCCCAGGCCGCATTTTTTGTTTTGACCGTCAGCAAGCCACCGTCCGCGCGAGCCAACGGCTTACCTGTCAAGGAGCCTGTGATGGAATTGCTGATCGGATTCGTAACCACCGTTTGCATCTCGCTGCTGATTTTCCGCAAGTGATGCCGATTCACCCGCCGCGCCCCGGGTGCGACGTCGTTCTTTCAAGCTAACATGCAGGCTTCGCATCTCGCTCCTGCCGGCGCCATGCCGGCTGCACCACGTATGAATCCCCGAGTGATCGTCGTCGCGGTCGGTGTGCTTGCCGCACACGCGATCATGCTGACGGCCGCGTGGCTCCATCGCAACGCGCCGCCGCCGAAATCGGTCGAAGTCCAGACGATCACCGCGCAGCTCATCACGCCTGCGCCGATCACGCAGCAGGTCGCGGCCGAGTCGATCCCGCAGCCCGCACCGCCGAAGCCCGTGCCGCGCGTGAAACCCAAGGTCGAGCCGAAGCCGGTGCAGAAGGCGGCGAAGCCGACGCCGCAGCCGGTTGCGCCCTCGCCGGCTCCGTCGCCCACCCCCGCGCCTGCCGCCGACCCAACGCCTGCTCCGGCCGCGCCCGCTCCCGCGGCACCAGCCGCCACGCCGGGCCCGGCGCGCGAAACGATGCAGGTCAGCGCGCCGAAGAACGTGCCGACGCTCCAATGCAACTTCGTGAAGCCCGACTATCCGTCGATGTCGCGCCGCCGCGGCGAATCGGGTACCGCCTATGTTCACTTCGTCGTCGGCGTGACCGGCAAGATCGAAAGTATCGATCTGCAGAAGAGCAGCGGCTATCCGCGCCTCGACGATGCCGCACTCGACGCGATGCGCTCGACCACCTGCCGTCCGTACGTCGAGAACGGCCAGGCGATCCGCGCTGCCCGCACACAGCCCTACAGCTTCGGGCTCACCGACTAACCTGCCTCATCCGGAAGATTCAAAGGAAACAAAAATGCAAAGCTACGGTATCGCGCACGTCTGGGCGCAAGGTGATTTCGTCACGCGCGCCATTGCGATCACGCTGCTCGTGATGTCGGTCCTGTCGTGGATCGTGATCGTCATCAAGGGCTGGAACGTGATTCGCCTGAACCGCCTCACGAAGAATGCCGAACAGGCATTCTGGCATTCCGACAATTTCGACGACGGCATCAAGAAGCTCGGCCTCGCCGCATCGACGCCGAACGACAACCCGTTCCTCGCGCTCGCGCTGTCGGGCAAGGAAGCCGCCGACCACCACCATCAGACGCAACCGCACCTGCACGACCGCATGGACGTATCGGACTGGGTCACGCGCTGCCTGAAGGACACGATGGACGAAGCCATCTCGCGCATGCAGAGCGGCCTCGCGATCCTCGCATCGGTCGGCAGCACGGCGCCGTTCGTCGGCCTGTTCGGCACGGTCTGGGGCATCTACCACGCGCTGCTCGCCATCGGCGCCACCGGCCAGACGTCGATCGACCAGGTCGCGGGCCCGGTCGGCGAATCGCTGATCATGACGGCCTTCGGCCTGTTCGTCGCGATTCCCGCGGTGCTCGGCTACAACGCACTGACCCGCGCGAACAAGGGCGTCGTCAGCAAGCTGCGCCGCTTCGCGCACGGTCTGCACGCGTACTTCGTGACGGGTGCGAGCCTCGCGTCGTCGTCGACGCGCGACGGTCTGCGTCTCGCATCGCGCGCCGCCAGCTGAGACGAGGTGAACCATGGCCATGAACACCGGTTTCAGCGACGATGACGACGATGCCGTGATGAGCGAGATCAACATGACGCCGCTCGTCGACGTCATGCTCGTACTCCTGATCATTTTTCTCGTGACGATCCCGGCGATGCAGCATGCGGTGAAGATCGACCTGCCGCACGCCAGCAGCCAGCCCGTCGACGAAAAGCCGCAGACCGTCGACGTCGCGATCCAGGGCGACGGCACGATCCTGTGGGACGACCACACGGTCACGCGCGAACAGTTGCAGGCGCGCATCGCGGAAGCCGCGAAACGCACGCCGCAGCCGGAGCTGCATCTGCGCGCGGATCGCAAGGTTGCGTACGAGCACGTCGCGGAAGTGATGTCGGATGCGCAGGCAGGCGGCCTGACGAAGCTGGGCTTCGTGACGGAGCCGGGTGCAAAAGCGAAGTAACGCGCATACGTCTCGCAGTCGCAACTGCGCACCTGGTCGGTCGCACCTAACCGGCCGCACCTAACCGGCCGCGCACAAAGTAAAAGGCCTTCATCGCCAGATGAAGGCCTTTTTTCATGCGCACGCGGGCGCCTTCGGGCGGCGGGCTCTTTGGCGGTATCGGTTACGCCTCGAGCAACGCAAATGCGACTCTGCCGTGGTCTGCACGGACTGCGCGTTCTGCCCTATCTGGCTCACAATATATGCGGCCACCTGATTTCGCTCAGAACTTCCTTCGCGAAATGGGATTTCAATATAGGCCCGCCCGCGCACGCATTCAAGGTTCCGGCGATTGAAACTTGCGATTGCAGACGACGCTTCAATGACAAAACAAATTTGCGTCGTCGTGCACGCCGTGTTCAGGTCGCCGAAACATCGGCCGCTGCTTCCTGCTTCGCGCGCTCGGGGCAACCCGGCTCCTTGTACGCGCCATGGTCGAGCTTCTCGACCAGGTAATCGACGAACGCACGGACCGCGGGCGGCATCCCCTGCCGCGACACGAACACCGCGTACAGCTGCGGCACCGGCAGCGTCCAGCCCGGCATCACGGGCGACAGTTGCCCCGCGCGCAGCGCGTTGCCGTACATCATCTCCGGCAGCGCGGCGATGCCGAGGCCATCGAGCACGGCCTCGCGGATCGTCATCAGGTCGGCCGTCACGAGCCGCGGATCATGCTCGTGCACGTGGCGCGTTCCATCCGGCGCGATCAGGTTGAATACGTGCCGGCCGTCGACGCTCGGCGTATCGAGCGTCTCGAAGCCGGTCAGGTCGTCCGGCGCCAGCGGCGGCGCATTCTGGCTCAGCAGGCTCGGCGCGCCCACCAGCATCTGCTCGGTGCGCCACAGCGGCCGCACGACGATGTTGGCGTTCTGCGGCGGCTCGGAGCGCACGCGCAACGCAACGTCGATCGAGTCCTCGAACAGGTCGATCACGCGATTCGTCACGCGGACATGCACCTTCACCTCGGGATAGCGGCGCAGGAATTCGGGCAGGATGCGCGACAGCATCGTCTGCGACAGCGTCACCGGCACGCTGACCCGCACCGAGCCGCGTGGTGACGCGCGCAACTGCTGCACCGCGTTCATCGCGGCCTGCGCTTCGGCGAGCATCGCCTGGCAATGCTGGTAGAACAACTCCCCCGCCTCGGTCAGCGCGAGCTTGCGCGTCGAACGCTGCAGCAGGCGCACGCCGAGCGCCGCCTCGAGCTCGGTCAGGCGTCGCGACAGACGCGATTTCGAGATGCCCAGCACGCGCTCGGCGGCCGAAAAGCCGCCATGTTCGACGACCTGCGAGAAGTACATCAGGTCGTTCAGGTTATGTGCATCGATATTCATCTCATCGTTCCAATTTCAGAACAATCCATTGCGAACGGCCGCAAATCGGACGGGAAAACGCCCAATATAATAGCGCTATGTTTCAAAAATAACGCTATTCCGATGATTTCGAGGGCTTCCCATGACGACCGCTCGCTCGCTTGATCGTACCTACCCCGCGCTTCGCACCACCGAAGGCGGCGGTTTCGTGGTTCACCGTCCGTTCCCGACGCGGCTGCTGATGGACTTCGATCCGTTCCTGCTGCTCGATGAAATGGGCCCCGTCGACTACGCCCCCGGCGAAGCCGTGGGCGCGCCCGACCATCCGCATCGCGGCTTCGAGACCGTGACGTACGCGCTCGACGGGCGCTTCCGCCATCGCGACTCGTCCGGCCATACCGGCACGCTCGGCCCCGGCGACGTGCAGTGGATGACGGCCGGCGCCGGCGTCGTGCACAGCGAGATGCCGGATCCGGCGTTCGCCGAGGCAGGCGGGCGTTCCCACGGCTTCCAGCTGTGGGTCAATCTGCCGCGCCGCGACAAGATGATCGCACCGCGCTACCAGGAGATCCCGGCCGCACGCATTCCGACCGCGACGTCGCCGGACGGCCGCGCGCGCGTGCGCGTCATCGCCGGCGAAGCATTCGGCGTACAGGCCGCGATCGAGACGCGCACACCGATTCTCTACCAGCACTTCACGCTGGAGCCGGGTGCGACGGTCACGCAGCCCGTGCCGGCCGGTTATCGCGTGTTTGCCTATCCGATCGACGGAACGGGCCTCTACGGGCCTGACAGGCAGGCGGTCGACGCACGGCACATGATCGTCTACGGCGACGATGGCGACACCGTCACGTTCGCTGCGGGTGACACGTCGCTCGACCTGCTGCTGATCGGCGGCGTGCCGCTCAACGAGCCGATCGTCCGCTACGGCCCGTTCGTGATGAATACCGAAGAAGAGATCCGGCAGGCCGTCGTCGACTACCAGACCGGTCGCATGGGCCGCATCGAAGCGTGAATCGGATCGGGGTCACAGGTAGCCGCGAAGCCGATGGTTTTACGTCACAATAAGTTCTTGAACCATGTGGCCAGCCGCCACCAGAAGGAACCCGCCCCTTGAACTTCGAACACCTGATCCAGATCAACTCCGACGAACCGGGCGTGCCGAGCCTCACCCGCGACCAGCTCTGGGAAGGCCTCGTATTGCGTGCAGAACAGCCGCAACTGTTCGTGATCGGCCTCGACAGCTGCGTCATCCACGAACGGACGGACACGACGCTCGAACGCGAACTCCATTACGGCCACGCGACCGTGCGCGACCACGTGACGTTCACGCCGAACCAGCAGGTCCGCTATGACATCCGCGCCGCCGATGGCGAGATCGGCGGCTCGCTGACGATGACGATCGAGGAGCGCGACGACCGCCAACTGTTCCTGCGTTTCGAGTACCGCACGACGCTGACGGTTACGGACGACAGCGAAGAAGCGCGACAGACGCACGGGATCGTCAAGGAGGCGTACCGCACGTCGGATATCGACACCGTTCGCCTGATCCGCGAGTACGCGCAAGGTCGCAAGGACCCCGATCCGCTGCACTGAACCCGGCGGCGGCCTGCGGGCCGCCGCTTTGATTCAAACTATCAGACCAGACTTATCGATCGATAAAGAGTTTTTGTAAATGGGAATAGTTATCATTTAGAATTCATTCCATCGTATCGACAGTCACCGATCAAACCGAATGACCGACACCATGCGCCCGACCACGCTGACCCTGCGCCGCACCACCAGCACCGCAGCCAGCAGCCGTCAGAAGACGGCAGCGGTCACCACGCCGGCGAAACCCGCCGGCAACCGCGATCCAGGCACGCGGGTCGTCAACAGCGATACGCTGCTGCAAGGCCAAAGCCACATCAGCATCGCGCATAACGGAGAGACTTACCAGTTGCGGGCCACGCGGCTCGGCAAACTGATCCTGACGAAGTAACGACCGAGTATTGTGGGGACCACCTCCCTGAGAGGTGTTGGGCAGTAGCCAGCGTAACGGCTTGCACGCGAGATCTAGACCCCTTCGTGCAAACACACTCAAGCAGCCGTTGCAGCAAGCCAAGCCACTTTTTTGGTTCTCGCACAAGGAAGAAAAAAAGCGACACGTCGAAGGACGTGTCGCTTTTTTGTTTGGGCAGCCAATGCGCGAAGCGTGCCACCCGTGTGTAGGTCGGCTATCAATGCACGACGGCTAAAGGAAGCGGCATGCGAGCCGCTTCAGAACCCCCAGAACATCAACCACCATGCGCTGTCGACGACCGCCAGCCCGACGGCGAACCATGCGAATGCCGCGAGCCGGCGCGGCCACGCCGCATAGCGCCCCGTCACCTTCCACGCGAGCCACGCACTCCATACGTTGGCGCCGACCAGAATCGCGATGCGCACATCGGTTGCCCAGCCGAGCGGCACATGCTCGGCGCGCAGCAACGACAGCGTCGTGGCCGACAATCCGAGGAACACGCCCGCCCCCGCGATCGGGATCAACGCCTGGGCGAGGTGATGCAGGCGCACGCGATCGAAGCGGCCGAGCATCAGCGTCGCGCCGGCCAGCAACACCAGCAGCGCCGTGCCGTACACGAGCCCCGTGCCGACGATGTAGCTGACGACCAGCCCGCCATCGAGCCAGGAGAATACGTCGTTGCGGTCCGGGTAGTGCGTGAGCAGAAACCACGGTGCATTGGTCTCGAGCGGCCACGTGATGTCGTGGTCGATCAACCAGCCCGCGAGCCATTGCTTGATCTGCACGAACCACGGGCTGACGGTCCAGTGGAACGCGCCGATCGCCACGCCGAGCAGGCCGTACAGGATCAGTGCGGTGTCCCACGGGTTGGCCCGCTCTGCACCGAGGTTCACGACTTCGTCGGACGGCGAGCGCAGCGACAGCGAAATCGCGTCGCGGTGCCCGCTGCAGCGGCCGCACATATGGCAGTCCGCCGCGCCCTTCATGTTGCGCAACGGCACGAGCGGCGCGCAGTTGATCGGAATCACGCGATGGCCGTGCTCGCCGTTCTTGTACGAACGGCGCCACGCATCCTCGTCGACCTTGTAGCGCATCGGCGCGAGCCGCGCGAGCAGCCCGAACACGCCGTTGACCGGACACAGGTACTTGCACCACACGCGTTTCTCGCGGCCGTACAGCACGCCGATCACGATCGCGCCGACGGTCGAGCCGCCGAGCACGAACAGCACCGCGAGCGGGTACTGGTACACGCTGACCATCTGCCCGTAGATCGTCGTGATGCCGAACGCGACGAACGGCCAGCCGCCCCACCGGATCCAGCGCGGAATCGGGCCGCCACGGCCGAACTTGCTCGCATATTCCGTGAGCGCGCCCTCCGGGCACAGCACGCCGCACCACACGCGGCCGAGCATCACCATCGACAGCAGCACGAACGGCCACCAGATGCCCCAGAACGCGAATTGCGCGATGAGCGTGAGGTTGTTCCACAGATGCGCGGAATCGTCCGGCAGCGGCAACACGGCCGGCACGATGATCAGGAACGCGTAGACGGCGACGACGATCCACTGGATACCGCGGATCAGCGCACCGTGGCGCTGCATCCACTGGCCCGCCTGCGCGAGCCAGCCCGGCTTGACGGCGGCGACAACGCTCATGCCGCGCGACCCGCTGCAACGGCCGGACGGCGGCTCGCGCGCTTCATCAACAACCAGACGACCGCCCAGTACACCGCATAGGCCACCAGGTTGGTCAGCGCCGGGTGTGCGCGATAGCCGGTCAGCGTCGCGACGAGCGAACCGAACGTGCCCGAATCATCGAGGATCGCGGACGTATCCCACACCTGCGAGATGCCGAGCGGCAGGATTTCCTTGTCGATCAGTTTGTCGACGCCGGTCTGGAACAGGCCCGCGCCGAGGAACAGCAGCATCACTTCGGTGACGCGGAAGAAATGCCGCCACGAGAAGTACTTGCCGCCGAGCTGCAGCAGATAGAAGGTGAGAAACGCGAGGCCGAGGCCGATCACGACCGCGAGCATCTGGCTGCCGTCGACGTGGCCCGACTGGCCGAAACCGAGGCCGTACAGGAAGATCACCGTCTCGCTGCCTTCGCGCGCGATCGCGAGCGCGACCAGCACGGCGACGCCCCACCAGTTCGAATCGCGCGTGCTTTGCTGCAGCGACTGCTCCATGTCGCGCTTGAGCGTGCGGCCGTGCCGGCGCATCCACAGCACCATCTGCACGATCAGCACGCAGGCGATCAGCACCATCGCCGTCTGGAAATAGTCCTGCGCGTCGCCGGACAGCACTTCGGTGAACCCGACCAGCGCGGCGCCGAGGCCGATGGCCATCAGCAGGCCGACGCCGACACCGGCCCAGAGGAAAGGCAGGCCGCGGCGCGCGTCGTCGTCGCCGTTTTTCAGCCATGCATAGAGAATGCCGACGACGAGCAGCGCTTCGACGCTCTCCCGCCAGACGATGAACAAGATCTGACCCATCGATACCTCCTGACGCGCGGCGCAAGGGACTGGTGCGCCCGCGCGCAGATAAAACGCGTTACTTCGCGACGATCACGCCCTGTGCCTGCTGGTGGAAATCGTCGAAAAACTTGTATTCGCCCGGCGACAGCGGGGCGACGACCACGAACGAATCGGCGCCCGGCGCGAGCACCTTCTCCTTGCGCAACTGCACGCTCTCGAATTCGGCAGCGCCCTTGCCGGTGTTCCGGATCTCGATCTTGAAACGCTGGCCGGCCGGCACTTCGATGCGGGCAGGATTCAGCTTGCCATCCGTCATCTCGAGCTTGAACGTCGGCAGATCGGCTGCATGCGCCGCGCCGGCAAGCCACAGCGCAGCGGCCGCGGCAACGATTTTCTGGGGAATCTTCATTCTGGGTTCTCTACGCCGACGGCGCGCCGAAGCGCGCCGTTCGTGATGCCACCGATCAGTAACCGCCCTTCTTGCCGATACCGGCGAACGGGAAGTCGTACTCGAGCGTGATGGGCTTGAACCACGGGCCCACGCCCGTTTCCTTGTCGACGTGGCGACCGAACGCCATGTGACCCGACTGCATCGGCGGCTTGACGACCATCGTCAGGTGATACTTGCCCGGGCCGGCGAGCTTCACGTTGTCGCCGTAGTGCGGGCCGTCGCTCGCGACCATGCCCATCAGGTCGCCTTCGGCCTTCCACTTCGTGTCGCCCTGCTTCGTCAGCTTGTACGTGACCTGCAGGTACGGCATCCAGTCGCCTTCCGCGAAACCGGTCGGGTTGTTCTTGACCGCATGGATGTCGGCCTCGAGGTGAATGTCGGAATCCGACGCCTTGCGCATCATGCCTTCCGGGTCCATCGTGATCGGCTGCAGATACACCGCGCCGATTTCCATGCCGCCCTGGATCTGCTGCTTGCCGATCGGATACTCGGCAGCCGAGGCCGACATCGCGGCAAGCGCCGCCGCTACCGCAACCGTCGTGCGGATGAACGAAGAACCCAACATGGACACTCCTTGTTATTTGTCTGACTATCTTGACGACATGCGAGCCGCCGCCGGGGCCGCTCGCTGGAAACACTAACGCGACGAAGAACGTTAATGCGAACTATTCTCAATACATGCGGAGTTTAGCACCGAACCTGTTTCGGAACAAACGGAGAGCGCCGTAAACCCCTGATCCGACAAGGCTTACAGGCGCTTTACCAAAAGATTCGGTGACGCTTGGAAAGAGTTACCGGCCGCCGCTGATGTGGTCGCCGACGTTCGCGCCGAACACGCGTTCGCGCAGCACGGCAAGCTGGTCGCGGGTTGCGGCGGCCTTCTCGAATTCGAGGTTCTTCGCGTAGTCGGCCATCTGCTTCTCGAGACGCTTGATTTCCTTCGCGAGCTGCTTTTCCGACATGTCCTCGAATTTCGCGCGCTGTTGCGCCTCCTTCAGCTCCGCACGCGCGTCGTCGGCGTTGTAGACACCGTCGATGATGTCCTTGATGCGCTTCACGACGCCGCGCGGCGTGATGCCCATCTTTTCGTTGTAGGCGATCTGCTTCGCGCGGCGCCGCTCGGTTTCGCCGATCGCGCGCTTCATCGACTCGGTCATGTTGTCCGCGTAGAGGATCGCCTTGCCGTTCACGTTCCGCGCGGCGCGGCCGATCGTCTGGATCAGCGAGCGCTCGGCGCGCAGGAAGCCTTCCTTGTCCGCGTCGAGGATCGCGACGAGCGACACTTCGGGAATGTCGAGGCCCTCGCGCAGCAGGTTGATCCCGACCAGCACGTCGAACGTGCCGAGCCGCAGGTCGCGGATGATCTCGACGCGCTCGACCGTATCGATGTCGCTGTGCAGGTAACGCACCTTGACGCCATGATCGGCCAGGAACTCGGTCAGCTGTTCGGCCATGCGCTTCGTCAGCACGGTGATCAGCACGCGCTCGCCGGCCTTCACGCGCGCGTTGATCTCGGTCAGCACGTCGTCGACCTGCGAGCTCGCCGGGCGCACTTCGATTTCCGGATCGACGAGGCCGGTCGGCCGCACGACCTGCTCGGCGATCTGCCCCGTCACGCGTTTCTCGTAGTCGGCCGGCGTGGCCGACACGAACACGACCTGGCGCATCTTGCGCTCGAACTCGGGGAACTTCAGCGGCCGGTTGTCGAGCGCCGACGGCAGGCGGAACCCGTAATTGACGAGGTTTTCCTTGCGCGCGCGGTCGCCGTTGTACATGCCGTTCAGCTGGCCGATCAGCACGTGCGATTCGTCGAGCAGCATCAGCGCGTCGGGCGGCAGGTAGTCGACGAGTGTCGGCGGCGGATCGCCGGGCGCCGCGCCCGAGAAATGCCGCGAATAGTTCTCGATGCCCTTGCAGAAGCCGAGCTCCTGCAGCATTTCGAGATCGAAGCGCGTGCGCTGCTCGAGGCGCTGCGCCTCGACGAGCTTGCCGTCGCGATGGAAGAACTCGAGCCGTTCGCGCAGTTCGTCCTTGATCGTCTCGACTGCGCGCATCACGGTGTCACGCGGCGTCACGTAGTGCGACGACGGGTACACGGTGAAACGCGGAATCTTCTGCCGCACGCGCCCGGTCAGCGGATCGAACAGCTGCAGCGTCTCGACTTCGTCGTCGAACAGCTCGACGCGCACGGCCATTTCCGCGTGTTCGGCCGGGAAGATGTCGATCGTGTCGCCGCGCACGCGGAACGTGCCGCGCTGGAAGTCCTGCTCGTTGCGCGTGTATTGCATCGCGATCAATCGCGCGATCACGTCGCGCTGGCCGAGCTTGTCGCCGGCGCGCAGCGTCAGGATCATCTGGTGGTATTCGGACGGATTGCCGATACCGTAGATCGCCGACACCGTCGCGACGATCACCACGTCGCGACGCTCCATCAGGCTCTTCGTCGCCGACAGCCGCATCTGCTCGATGTGCTCGTTGATCGACGAATCCTTCTCGATGAACAGGTCGCGCTGCGGCACGTAGGCCTCAGGCTGGTAGTAGTCGTAGTACGACACGAAATACTCGACCGCGTTGCGCGGGAAGAACTCGCGAAACTCCGCGTAAAGCTGGGCCGCGAGCGTCTTGTTCGGCGCGAACACGATCGCCGGGCGGCCGAGCCGCGCGATCGTGTTCGCCATCGTGAAGGTCTTGCCCGAACCGGTCACGCCGAGCAGCGTCTGGAAGGCAAGGCCGTCGCCGACGCCTTCGACGAGCGTGTCGATCGCGGTCGGCTGGTCGCCCGCGGGCGGATAGGGCTGGTAAAGCTGGAACGGCGACCCTTCGAAAGTGACGAATTTGGATTCGTCGAGTGCGTCGCCGACTTCGGCATGATGTTCGGACATGGAATGCGGCCGGAGCAAGGGCAAAGAAAGCATTCTAGCGCTTCGCGGCCGCGCGAACTGCTGTCGGCTCCTGACGCGGGACGGCCGCCCCGAATCGCGATTCGCCGCCCGAATCGCGACGGAATCACCGCCCCTGCCATCACGAATTCGCTACAATGTCAGGCTGCTGCGCTTCCCGGCGTCGCACCGTGGGCGCGGTCCACTGCGCCCGCCCCGCCGGCTGAAAGCCTGACCCTCTTTTCACTACTGCCGAATCATCATGTCGCTCTTCTCCGCTGTCCAGCTTGCTCCCCGCGACCCGATCCTGGGCCTGAACGAAGCCTTCAACGCCGATGCGCGTCCGACCAAGGTCAACCTCGGCGTCGGTGTGTACACGAACGAAGACGGCAAGATTCCGCTGCTGCGCGCGGTGCGCGACGCGGAGAAGGCACGTGTCGAGGCCGGCCTGCCGCGCGGCTACCTGCCGATCGACGGGATCGCCGCCTACGATGCGGCCGTGCAGAAGCTGCTGCTCGGCAACGACTCGCCGCTGATCGCGGCGGGCCGTGTGGTCACGGCCCAGGCACTGGGCGGCACGGGCGCGCTGAAGATCGGCGCCGATTTCCTGCGCACCCTGAATCCGAACGTGAAGGTCGCGATCAGCGATCCCAGCTGGGAAAACCACCGCGCGCTGTTCGAAGCGGCCGGCTTCGAAGTCGTCGCGTACCCGTATTACGATGCGGCCACGAACGGCGTGAACTTCGAAGGCATGCTGTCGGCGCTGAACGGCTACGCGGCCGGCACGGTCGTCGTGCTGCACGCGTGCTGCCACAACCCGACCGGCGTGGACCTCACCGAAGCGCAATGGCAACAGGTCGTCGACGTCGTGAAGGCGCGCAACCTCGTGCCGTTCCTCGACATGGCCTACCAGGGCTTCGGCGAGAACATCGAAGCCGATGCCGCCGCCGTGCGCCTGTTTGCCGCGGCCGACCTGAACGCGTTCGTGTCGTCGTCGTTCTCGAAGTCGTTCTCGCTGTACGGCGAGCGCGTCGGTGCGCTGTCGATCATCACGTCGAGCAAGGAAGAAGCCACGCGCGTGCTGTCGCAACTGAAGCGCGTGATCCGCACGAACTACTCGAACCCGCCGACCCACGGCGGCGCGGTGGTCGCAGCCGTGCTCGCGTCGCCGGAACTGCACGCTTCGTGGGTGCAGGAACTCGGCGAAATGCGCGATCGCATCCGCGCGATGCGCAATGGTCTCGTCGAGCGCCTGAAGGCAAGCGGCGTCGATCGCGATTTCAGCTTCATCAACGCGCAGCGCGGGATGTTCTCGTATTCGGGCCTGACCTCGGCACAAGTCGATCGCCTGCGCGACGAGTTCGGTATCTATGCGGTCGGCACGGGCCGGATCTGCGTCGCCGCGCTGAACACGCGCAACCTCGACGCGGTCGCCAATGCGGTCGCAGCGGTCCTGAAGTAAAGCCGGGCCGGGCGGCAGCCGTCACCGGCCCCGCCCTGCCGACATGAAAAACGCGCTCCACGGAGCGCGTTTTTTTGTGCCGTCCAGTCCAGCGCGGCGGGCGGCGGCACCGCCCGCACCCGCGTTACTGCATGAACCAGCCGTGGCTGACGACCACCGACTGGCCCGTGAGCGCGGCGCTCGGGAACGCCGACAGGAACAGCACCGTCTGCGCGACGTCCTGCACCGTCGTGAATACGCCGTCGACCGTGTTGCCGAGCATCACCTTCTTGATCACTTCCTCTTCGCTGATACCGAGCTCCTTCGCCTGCTCCGGAATCTGCTTGTCGACCAGCGGCGTGCGCACAAAGCCCGGACACACGACGTGCGAGCGCACGTTGTGCTTCGCGCCTTCCTTCGCCAGCACGCGGGCGAGGCCGAGCAGGCCATGCTTGGCCGTCACGTACGCCGACTTCAGCGGCGACGCTTCGTGCGAGTGCACCGAACCCATGTAGATCACGACGCCGCCGCGATCGTCCTTGTACATGTGCTTGAGCGCGGCCTTCGTCGTCAGGAACGCGCCGTCCACGTGGATCGCCTGCATCTTCTTCCAGTCGGAGAACGAATAGTTCTCGATCGGATTGACGATCTGGATGCCGGCGTTCGACACGAGGATGTCGACCGAGCCGAACGCTTCGGCCACCTTGTCGATGCCGCTGTTCACGGCGTCCTCGTTGGTCACGTCCATCGCGACGCCGATCGCCTTGCCGCCTGCCTTGTTGATCTCGTCGGCGACCGCGTTCGCGCCGTCCTGGTTCAGGTCGGCGATCGCGACGGCCGCGCCGGCCTTGGCCAGCTCGAGTGCGATTTCCTTGCCGATGCCGCTTGCGGCGCCCGTGACGACTGCGGTCTTGCCGCTCAGATCTGCTGCCATGTCCGTCTCCTTCCGTTATCGGATCGATGAAACACGCACCCGCCGCATCCGCGTTCATCGCGAAATCGCATCAGCGTGCCAGCCGTCATTGTGCACGATTGGCCCCGCCGTTCGTGCGCAAAACGTCTAAGCTTAAGGTCGGTTCCGTTCAGCAGGAGATTCTCATGCACTATCGACGGCTAGGCCGCTCCGGCCTACAGATCAGCGAGCTTTCACTCGGTTCGTGGGTGACGTACGGCAACCAGGTCGACCAGCGGGTCGCGCGCGAATGCCTCGCCGCGGCACGTGATGCAGGCGTCAATTTCTTCGACAACGCCGAGGTCTACGCCGGCGGCAAATCTGAGGAAATCATGGGCCATGCGCTCAAGTCGCTCGACTGGCCGCGCGTCAGTTATATCGTGTCCACGAAGTTCTTCTGGGGGCTCGCGGAAGCCCCGAACCAGTATCACACGCTGAACCGGAAGTACCTGCTGAACGCGATCGACGGCTCGCTGCGCCGGCTGCAGCTCGACTATGTCGACCTCGTCTATTGCCATCGCCCCGATCCGCATACGCCGATCGAGGAAACCGTCTGGGCGATGAGCGACATGATCGTGCGCGGCAAGGCGCTGTACTGGGGCACGTCGGAATGGAGCGCCGACGAAATCCGCGCGGCATGCGAGATTGCCGAGCGGCATCATCTCCACAAGCCGGTCGTCGAACAACCGCAGTACAACCTGTTTCACCGCACCCGGGTCGAACAGGAATATGCGCGGCTCTATGACGATTACGGTCTTGGGCTCACGACCTGGAGCCCGTTGGCGTCGGGCCTGCTCACCGGCAAGTACCGCAACGGCGTACCCGCCGGCAGCCGCGCGCAGTTGCAAGGCTACGACTGGATGCGCGAACGCCTGACCGATCGGGCCGCCAACGACATCGTCGAACGGCTCGGCGAAATTGCGGCCGAATTCGGCTGCAGCACCGGCCAGTTGGCAATCGCGTGGGTGCTCGCGAACCCGCGCGTGAGTTCGGTCATCACGGGTGCATCGCGGGTCGATCAGATCGGCGACAACATGCGCGCGCTCGAGGTTGCCGCGAAGCTGACGCCGGACGTGAAGCAGCGCATCGAGGCGGTGGTCGGCGATGCATACGAGTAAGGCGACTCACGGCCACTCGCGTACAATACGCGGCCGCATCGGCGCCCGGCCTCACGGCCGCGCACGATCGACCGTTTTCATCGATTCACCTTTCGTTTCAGGCAGCCAGCCATGCTCAGTTATCGTCACGGTTTTCACGCAGGCAACCACGCGGACGTGCTCAAGCACGCCGTCGTCGTCCAGCTGCTGCGCTACCTGAACAAGAAAGACAAATCGTACTGGTACATCGATACGCACGCAGGCGCCGGCGTGTACTCGCTGCGCGACGGTTATGCAGCGAAGACGTCGGAATTCGATACCGGCATCGGCCGACTGTGGAACGAAAAGAACCTGCCGGAGGCACTGGGCGACTATGTGGACGAAGTCCGCGCGCTGAACGACGACGGCGAACTGCACTTCTACCCGGGCTCCCCGTACATCGCATGGCGGTCGATGCGCGAGCAGGACCGGATGCGCCTGTTCGAAATGCATACGACGGAAATCGATGTGCTGCGCCACAATTTCCGCGATGCCGGGCGACGCGCGATGATCTTCGCCGGCGACGGCTTCGAAGGTATCAAGGCGCTGCTGCCGCCGCCGCCGCGACGTGCACTCGTGCTGATCGATCCGTCCTACGAGGACAAGAAGGATTACGCGCGCACGGTGAGCTGCGTGACGGAATGCCTGAAGCGTTTCTCGACCGGCTGCTATGCCATCTGGTATCCGCAGGTCACGCGGACGGAATCGCAGCGCTTTCCCGAGCAGTTGAAGCGTCTGCAGCCGAACAACTGGCTGCACCTGACGCTGACGGTGTCGAATCCGCCGACCGACGGACTGGGTCTCTACGGCAGCGGGATGTTCATCCTGAATCCGCCGTATACGCTCGCCCAGAGCATGAAAGAGGTACTGCCCTATCTGGTCGAAAAGCTGGGACAGGATAGCGGCGCCCGCTTTCAGATCGAGCACCGCGGCAACTGATCGGGCGACCGGTCGTTACGGCTGCGGTCTCGGCGCGAGCCGGGGCTGGTTGGCCGGCTGCCCGCCCCACGCGGGAACATTGATATATGGCGCGACGAACAGCGGAACCGACGTGTTCGGCGCCTGCCCGGCTGGCGCCCGCATGCCTGCCGGCTCGACGATCGGCTCGGAAGACAACGGCGCCGTCTGCAGCACCAACCCGCCCTTGCCGTCCTGGATACCGCGCTGCGTATCGAGAACGAGCGGCCTGGACGACGTCGCGGCACCGGCCGCGAGGCCATGGACGAGCACGACCGCACCCAGAACGAGACGCGCGCGGGCACTGCGACGCACATCGACACACAAACGCATGATCGTGACCTTCAGGATAAAAAGCAGGTCCATACCATAGCGCTGCACCGACGATTTCGCTAGAGCCGGCGCACAAAAAACAAAGCCCCGTCAATACGGGGCTTGCTTATCGTTCGGTGCCGCGCGGCACCTGACGGTTACTCCGATTACAGCGAGTAGCCGTTGGTTTCGAGCGAGCGGATGCGGCTCTCGAGCTGGACGATGTCCGACGACGTGGCAAGGTAAGCCTCACGGCGTTCACGTTCTGCGGATTCGAACCAGTTGCTCAGCTTTTCGACGATGTAGGCGATCATGACGTTCTCCAAGGAAGAGGGACCCCTGGTGAATCGAGATTCAGGGATTTCCCGTATAGGGTTATCCCGAATTATAGCGACGCCGCACCAAGATGCCAGTGAAATCCTTGCATGGCGCCCATTCCATTTTGGAATGTTGGCATGCAGACCACATATAACTCATTGATTTATATAGATGTCGGGGCAAAGCCTGTTTTGAGCCGCGAGAGCGCGCACTAATTTGGGTCGCCGACAGGGTCAGCCAAGCGCGCCAAAATCGGGCATTCGGGCCGACCGTCACCATGACAGTGCGCGGCCAGATCGACCAGCGTGTCGCGCATGTCGCTCAATTCGGCGATACGTCTGTCGAGTTCGGCCACGTGCTCGAGAGCAATCGATTTCACTTCGGCGCTGGCGCGTGAGCGATCCTGCCAGAGCATCAGCAGCTTGCGAATGTCTTCGACGAGAAAGCCAAGTCGTCGCGCCTGACGGATGAACCGCAGGATATGGATTTCGTCTGCTCCATAGATCCGGTAGCCAGCATCGGTCCGTTTGCTGGGCGCAAGAAGACCGACCTGTTCGTAGTACCGGATCATTTTTGCACTGACGCCGGATTCGCGCGACGCGTCGCCGATATTCATTCCCCGCCCTCTTCATGAAGCCCTGGTTTCGAACACGAACGTCGACGATACCCTCATCGACGACAGTTCGATCGTATCAAATCGCGTGGTTTCGTTCCGGGGAAGGCTTGGCAGCAGGAGCGCAGATAGTCTGATCTGGCGTTCGTAACGGCGAGTTATGACGGCGCTTCGCCGCATGCTTTTTGAGCGCTGAAATGCAAAAACCCCCGCCTTGTCGGGCGGGGTTTCTGGCTAAGGGAGCCTGACGATTACCTACTTTCACACGGGAATCCGCACTATCATCGGCGTAGAGTCGTTTCACGGTCCTGTTCGGGATGGGAAGGGGTGGGACCGACTCGCTATGGTCATCAGGCAAAGGGGGTTGTTCTGCTGGCGTGGCCAACAGAACCAATCTTGGAAGAAGCAGTAATTAGGTTGTGTGTATCACACACGAGAATCCAACATGTCGCTTTGGATCGCGGCCGGTGCTGTCGCACGGCGCCGATCTACAAGGCAGACTTGTTATAGGATCAAGCCTTACGGGCAATTAGTATCAGTTAGCTGAACGCATTACTGCGCTTACACACCTGACCTATCAACGTCCTGGTCTCGAACGACCCTTCAAGGGGATCTAGTCCCCAGGGATATCTCATCTTAAGGCGAGTTTCCCGCTTAGATGCTTTCAGCGGTTATCTCTTCCGAACATAGCTACCCGGCGATGCCACTGGCGTGACAACCGGTACACCAGAGGTTCGTCCACTCCGGTCCTCTCGTACTAGGAGCAGCCCCCTTCAAATATCCAACGCCCACGGCAGATAGGGACCAAACTGTCTCACGACGTTTTAAACCCAGCTCACGTACCTCTTTAAATGGCGAACAGCCATACCCTTGGGACCGGCTACAGCCCCAGGATGAGATGAGCCGACATCGAGGTGCCAAACACCGCCGTCGATATGAACTCTTGGGCGGTATCAGCCTGTTATCCCCAGAGTACCTTTTATCCGTTGAGCGATGGCCCTTCCATACAGAACCACCGGATCACTATGACCTGCTTTCGCACCTGCTCGACTTGTCGGTCTCGCAGTTAAGCACGCTTATGCCATTGCACTATCAGCACGATTTCCGACCGTACCTAGCGTACCTTCGTACTCCTCCGTTACGCTTTGGGAGGAGACCGCCCCAGTCAAACTGCCTACCATGCACTGTCCCCGACCCGGATCACGGGCCAAGGTTAGAACCTCAAACAAACCAGGGTGGTATTTCAAGGACGGCTCCACCGAAACTAGCGTTCCGGTTTCATAGCCTCCCACCTATCCTACACAGATCGGTTCAAAGTCCAATGCAAAGCTACAGTAAAGGTTCATGGGGTCTTTCCGTCTAGCCGCGGGTAGATTGCATCATCACAAACACTTCAACTTCGCTGAGTCTCGGGAGGAGACAGTGTGGCCATCGTTACGCCATTCGTGCAGGTCGGAACTTACCCGACAAGGAATTTCGCTACCTTAGGACCGTTATAGTTACGGCCGCCGTTTACCGGGACTTCAATCAAGAGCTTGCACCCCATCATTTAATCTTCCGGCACCGGGCAGGCGTCACACCCTATACGTCCACTTTCGTGTTTGCAGAGTGCTGTGTTTTTATTAAACAGTCGCAGCCACCAGTTTATTGCAACCCCTTCACCCTCCTGGCGCAGGCCAGTCAAGCTACAAGGGCGTACCTTATCCCGAAGTTACGGTACCAATTTGCCGAGTTCCTTCTCCCGAGTTCTCTCAAGCGCCTTAGAATACTCATCTCGCCCACCTGTGTCGGTTTGCGGTACGGTCATCGTTAGACTGAAGCTTAGAGGCTTTTCTTGGAACCACTTCCAATTGCTTCGCTCCCGAAGGAGCTCGCGCCACACCCTTGAATTGCGCGCCCGGATTTGCCTAAGCGCCTTCTCCAATGCAGCGACCGGGACTTCCAACACCCGGACAACCTTCCGCGATCCGTCCCCCATCGCATCTAACAATGGTGCAGGAATATTGACCTGCTTCCCATCAGCTACGCATTTCTGCCTCGCCTTAGGGGCCGACTCACCCTACGCCGATGAACGTTGCGTAGGAAACCTTGGGCTTACGGCGAGGGGGCCTTTCACCCCCTTTATCGCTACTCATGTCAGCATTCGCACTTCCGATACCTCCAGCACCCTTTACAAGGCACCTTCGCAGGCTTACGGAACGCTCTCCTACCATGCGAGCAAGCTCGCATCCGCAGCTTCGGTATATAGCTTAGCCCCGTTACATCTTCCGCGCAGGACGACTCGATCAGTGAGCTATTACGCTTTCTTTAAAGGGTGGCTGCTTCTAAGCCAACCTCCTGACTGTTTTAGCCTTCCCACTTCGTTTCCCACTTAGCTATATTTGGGGACCTTAGCTGGCGGTCTGGGTTGTTTCCCTCTTGACACCGGACGTTAGCACCCGATGTCTGTCTCCCGTGATTGCACTCTTCGGTATTCGGAGTTTGCTATGGCGGGGTAATCTGCAATAGACCCCCCAACCATGACAGTGCTCTACCCCGAAGGTGAGACACGAGGCACTACCTAAATAGTTTTCGGAGAGAACCAGCTATTTCCAGGTTTGTTTAGCCTTTCACCCCTATCCACAGCTCATCCCCTAACTTTTCAACGTTAGTGGGTTCGGACCTCCAGTACGTGTTACCGCACCTTCATCCTGGCCATGGATAGATCACCTGGTTTCGGGTCTACGCCCAGCAACTGAACGCCCTATTCGGACTCGCTTTCGCTACGCCTGCCCTATACGGTTAAGCTTGCTACTGAACGTAAGTCGCTGACCCATTATACAAAAGGTACGCCGTCACCCCTTGCGAGGCTCCGACTGTTTGTATGCATGCGGTTTCAGGATCTATTTCACTCCCCTCCCGGGGTTCTTTTCGCCTTTCCCTCACGGTACTGGTTCACTATCGGTCGATCACGAGTATTTAGCCTTGGAGGATGGTCCCCCCATCTTCAGACAGGATTTCACGTGTCCCGCCCTACTTGTCGCACACCTAGTTCTTTCATACTGTTTTCGCCTACAGGGCTATCACCTGCTATGGCCGCACTTTCCAGAGCGTTCGGCTAACAATACAAATAAAGAGTGCAAGGCTCATCCCATTTCGCTCGCCACTACTTTGGGAATCTCGGTTGATTTCTTTTCCTGCGGTTACTTAGATGTTTCAGTTCACCGCGTTCGCTTCACTAGACCTATGTATTCAGTCTAGGATGACCCAAAAGGGCCGGGTTTCCCCATTCGGACATCTACGGATCAAAGCTCGTTTGCCAGCTCCCCGTAGCTTTTCGCAGGCTACCGCGTCCTTCATCGCCTGTGATCGCCAAGGCATCCACCACATGCACTTGTTCGCTTGACCCTATAACGAGTCTGTCTCATCGACAGTCGCTACAGGTTGAGTTCTCGCGTTGTGCCGTATTCCAATTTAAGTCGAACATAGAGTTCGAATCATCTTGAGATACATCGATACAATCACAACCCGGATAACTTCCACGTCCATCTCGAGACGCTTCCGCTATCCAAATTACTTACTTCTTCCAGATTGTTAAAGAACGACAGCCGATATCTGTTGATATCCTCTGACTGGCTCAATCGCCAATGCAAAATTCTCGGTTCAGTGTCTGAACCAAGCCCTTAGCGTTGGTGATTGGTGGAGGCAGACGGGATCGAACCGACGACCCCCTGCTTGCAAAGCAGGTGCTCTCCCAGCTGAGCTATGCCCCCATGTACAGAATTCCTCAGGTGTGTACCGCCACACAAGACGGTGGTGGGTCTGGTTGGATTCGAACCAACGACCCCCGCCTTATCAAGACGGTGCTCTAACCGACTGAGCTACAGACCCCTGAGTCTGTCTTTAATTTACAGCCGATAAGCGTGAGCGCTCAACTTTGCGAGAAGCTCTGGAAAGGAGGTGATCCAGCCGCACCTTCCGATACGGCTACCTTGTTACGACTTCACCCCAGTCATGAATCCTACCGTGGTGACCGTCCTCCTTGCGGTTAGACTAGCCACTTCTGGTAAAACCCACTCCCATGGTGTGACGGGCGGTGTGTACAAGACCCGGGAACGTATTCACCGCGGCATGCTGATCCGCGATTACTAGCGATTCCAGCTTCATGCACTCGAGTTGCAGAGTGCAATCCGGACTACGATCGGTTTTCTGGGATTAGCTCCCCCTCGCGGGTTGGCAACCCTCTGTTCCGACCATTGTATGACGTGTGAAGCCCTACCCATAAGGGCCATGAGGACTTGACGTCATCCCCACCTTCCTCCGGTTTGTCACCGGCAGTCTCCTTAGAGTGCTCTTGCGTAGCAACTAAGGACAAGGGTTGCGCTCGTTGCGGGACTTAACCCAACATCTCACGACACGAGCTGACGACAGCCATGCAGCACCTGTGCGCCGGTTCTCTTTCGAGCACTCCCACCTCTCAGCAGGATTCCGACCATGTCAAGGGTAGGTAAGGTTTTTCGCGTTGCATCGAATTAATCCACATCATCCACCGCTTGTGCGGGTCCCCGTCAATTCCTTTGAGTTTTAATCTTGCGACCGTACTCCCCAGGCGGTCAACTTCACGCGTTAGCTACGTTACTAAGGAAATGAATCCCCAACAACTAGTTGACATCGTTTAGGGCGTGGACTACCAGGGTATCTAATCCTGTTTGCTCCCCACGCTTTCGTGCATGAGCGTCAGTATTGGCCCAGGGGGCTGCCTTCGCCATCGGTATTCCTCCACATCTCTACGCATTTCACTGCTACACGTGGAATTCTACCCCCTCTGCCATACTCTAGCCTGCCAGTCACCAATGCAGTTCCCAGGTTGAGCCCGGGGATTTCACATCGGTCTTAGCAAACCGCCTGCGCACGCTTTACGCCCAGTAATTCCGATTAACGCTCGCACCCTACGTATTACCGCGGCTGCTGGCACGTAGTTAGCCGGTGCTTATTCTTCCGGTACCGTCATCCCCCGACTGTATTAGAGCCAAGGATTTCTTTCCGGACAAAAGTGCTTTACAACCCGAAGGCCTTCTTCACACACGCGGCATTGCTGGATCAGGCTTTCGCCCATTGTCCAAAATTCCCCACTGCTGCCTCCCGTAGGAGTCTGGGCCGTGTCTCAGTCCCAGTGTGGCTGGTCGTCCTCTCAGACCAGCTACTGATCGTCGCCTTGGTAGGCCTTTACCCCACCAACTAGCTAATCAGCCATCGGCCAACCCTATAGCGCGAGGCCCGAAGGTCCCCCGCTTTCATCCGTGATCGTATGCGGTATTAATCCGGCTTTCGCCGGGCTATCCCCCACTACAGGACATGTTCCGATGTATTACTCACCCGTTCGCCACTCGCCACCAGGTGCAAGCACCCGTGCTGCCGTTCGACTTGCATGTGTAAGGCATGCCGCCAGCGTTCAATCTGAGCCAGGATCAAACTCTTCAGTTCAAACCTGTTACTGTTTTCGGTTCAGTTAAGAACCGGTCGCTCACTCAAAGCTGACAGGAATATGAATCACTTCATAAACCTGACTTACTTTAGTGTGAGACTCTTGATACTTTCGCTATCTGATCCGAGGATCAGCTCGCTACCATCAAGCGCCCACACTTATCGGCTGTTAATTTTTAAAGAGCGTTTCTGCGAGGAATCTTGAACCCCTCAGCAGCGCTGCGTTTTCAGCAGCAGAGAAGCGAGATTATGAACCGTGTTTCGCAGCTCGTCAACAACTTTCTGAACGACTTCGTTGCGACCGCGGGGCTCAACTTCTGTACCGCCGAGGCTCGCTACCGCCGAACCTCAACAGCACTGCTTCCCTTCCTTCCGCGCTGCGTTTCCGTTAGCGCGAAAGAGGCGTGATTCTAAGCACCCGCTAGCGATCGCGCAAGGGGTTTGACGCAACTTTTTCACAAACGCCGCAATTCGGCCGTCCGGCCATGCCTGAGGCACGAGACCGCTTATGGTGCAAAGAACGGACTAGAATGTGAGGTTCTTCGCCTCTTTCTATATACGTCTTTAATATGCGCCAGCGAATCGCCAAACGCCTCCCCCCCGATGCCGACAAACTGGTCGGTCTGTCGCTTGCGCTCTTCGCGTCGGGCAGCCGCATCGAGGATCGCTTCTGGGAAGCGAAGCTCGATGCGCTGCTCGCCAAGATTGTCCGCAACGGCAATCAGACCACGCTCGACGCCGCGCTCGACCATCTCCAGCAGAATCATCCCGACGCCTACGGCGCGCTCGCCGACATGGCCGAGACGCACAGCGAGTCGATGGTGATCGAGCACGACGGTCAACCATACGATGCGCTGCTGGTCGCCGTCCCGGTTCTCGCCTGGACGCGTTACATGATTCCGTCCGGTCCGCTCAAGGGCGACGTGGCCGACGCGCTGCGAACGCATCTGCAGGCGCACGTCCTGGCGAACGGCACGCTCGTCGGGCTCGCCCCGTTCCTCTACAGCATCGACCAGTTGCCGCGGCACCACGTGGAAACCTACCGGCTTGCGCAGCAACTCGCCCATGCGGCAATCGGTCAGCACACCCCGAAGCTGAGCTTCGGCGATCTGCCGGAAACCTCGCCGATCCTGGCCGATCCGCGCTTCCTGCTGGCGGTCGTCGCCGCGCCGGCCGGCGCACCGCTGTTCCGCTGGCAGGAAGAAGAAAACGGCAGCCGCATCGAGCGCGGCCAGTGCCTTGAACAGTGGACGGCACAAGGCGGCCCGAACCTGTCGATCGCGCTGCCCGGATGCGAATTCGAATGCCTGCTTCCGGACGCGTACTACTCGGCCTGTCGCGATGCGGACGAACGTGTGCGTCCGCACACCGTCCGAACGGCCATTCGTTATCTATTCGACACACTTGGTGCGGCGCCGCAAGAGTTGCGGGCGGTGGTCGCCGGCTTCGGCGAGCGTCGTATCGATGAGTATCGCGTGGGGTTCACGCGGCGTGCCAGCAACGACGTGATCTACGGTGTCGTGTGGCCGCTCTACGGCCGTGAAAACGGCGACGTATCGACCGACAGCGCGACGCTCGAAGGCGAAGCGCCGATCGAAGGGCCGCTCGAAGAAATCGTGAGCCTGCTGAAGGAATGCGGCGTAACCGACGTCCGCAGGCACGCGGGCCGTTTCGAACCCGAATACTGCGACGACTGCGGCGTGCCGCTCTACGCAGATCCGCTCGGCGAAATCGTCCATGCGGAAATGCCGGAAGACGCGTCGCCCGCCCAGCCGCATTTCCACTGACATTGCCCCCGCAGGCCCGTCGGCCTGCCCCGCCAAAAGCCGCTTCCGGTGCCTGCCGAAGCGGCTTTTTTT
The DNA here is from genome assembly GCF_014211915.1 of Burkholderia cenocepacia. NCBI lineage: Bacteria > Pseudomonadati > Pseudomonadota > Betaproteobacteria > Burkholderiales > Burkholderiaceae > Burkholderia > Burkholderia cenocepacia. The sequence goes on from NZ_CP060039.1 coordinate 3,034,051, forward strand.
CTTGTCCGATGCTCTGTCGCCGAAAATTTCGAACTTTTCCTAAGCCTTTCAGCCAAGCAGACATCGTGTAAGGTCTTTGTCATTATCGGGGCCAGCTTATACCCGACAGCAGTCGATGACTCACCTTACGGAGATTGAATATGCGGTTCTTGGTGCTTAACTCAGACGCCGAACGGCGTGACGGACTGAAGGCCCTGCTGCGGCAGATCGACCGGCACGCCAGCATCAACGATGCGCCCGACAGTTTCCAGGCGCGCCGGCTGCTGCGTACCCAGCGTTTCGACCTCGTCGCGATCGACTGGCTCGACGTGGGCCGGCTCAGCGAGCTCCAGGCACTCGGCAACGCGTGCTCGCCGACGCCGATCGCCGTCCTGGTCGACGAAGTCTCGCCCGAAGCCATCCAGCGCTTCTTCAACTACGGCGTCGCGGGCGTGATCCCGCATTCCACGCGGCCGCACCTGATCGTACGTGCGCTCGAGATCGTGCTGCTGGGCGGCCACTACATTCCGCCGATCGCCCTCAGCCTGCTGCCCGCCCCGACGACGGCACGCCAGGATGCCCATTTCCAGACGCTCGCCGGCTCGCTGCCCCGCCGCCCGCCGAGCGGCCTCCTGTCGCCGCGGCAAGCGCAGATCATGCGGTTCGTCCACATGGGCAGCACGAACAAGATGATCGCGCGTACGCTCGGCATTAGCGAAGGCACCGTGAAGATCCACCTCGCGAGCATCTTCCAGCAGCTCGGCGCAGCAAACCGCGCCGCCGCCGTCGCGATCTACAACGGCTGGCTGTCGCCCCATCTCGAGGTGCTGCTGGCGAACCGCAACCGCGCCCGCAAACCGGCCATCGGCGAACACGGCCCGGTTCCGCTGCGTACACAACGGCATGACCGTCCGTACCCGTTACCTACCGCCCATGCCGGCACGCAGGACCTGCCACTCGCCGCCGAGCCGCGGCCACGGTTCCGGCGCGGACGCTAGGCAAACAGTCTCGATATTGCGACGGTCGGGCATGTGCAGATTCCCACCTTTGATGCTCAACGAGTAATATGGACGCATGGGTTTTCTTTTCACACCGCTTCCGCTCTGGGTTGGCATCGGTGGCTGGATCGCCGCCGTGGCCCTGCTCGCGCTCGCGATCTGGAATCGCCCGTTCGTACGTGTGCAAGACGCCACGCTTCAGCACGTGTGGCTCGCGCTCGTCACCGCGATCACGGTCCTGTGGGCCTCGAACGCATGGCTCGAGGATGGCATCGTCATGCATCTGCTTGGCGCAACCCTGCTCGTCACGCTGTTCGACTGGACACTCGCGCTGGTCGCGATGGGCGCCGTCACGGCGATTGCCGCGGTCATCTTCGACGCGCCGTGGCAAGGCATCGGCCTGACCTATCTGATCTACGGTGCGCTGCCTGTCGGCGTGTCGGCGTTGCTGCAACGCGCCGCGCTCGCCTGGCTGCCGCATAACCTCGCCTCGTTCATCACCGGGCAGGGCTTCCTGTCGCCGGCCATCGCGATCGTCGCGGTCGCCGCCGCGGCGGCAGGTGTCCAGCTCGCGCTCGCCGACGGCGTGCCCGTCGTGATTCCGGCCGGCTATCTGCTGAACACCGCACTGCTGGCGCTCGGCGAAGCATGGTTCACCGGCATGGCAACGGCACTCATCGCCGTCTATCGCCCCGCGTGGGTCACGACGTTCGACGTCCGGCGCTACCGCCTCGGCGGCCCGCGCGCCTGAAAATCCCCCTGATCGGCTCGGCGCACACGCGTACCGGCGGTACTTCCGCGGCGCGCGCCGAATACGCCACCTACTGCCGCACAACTTTTTTACGCTAAGATTGAACTCCTGTTCTTCATCGGGCATCTATACGTGCCCGATGTCTCCTTCGCTCCTCACCAATAACCAGATGGACAGCTCTCCTGCCTCGCTCCGGATTTTCCGGGCGCTCGGCAAGTTGGCAGCCTGTATCGCGGGCCTGTCGCTTGCGCTTCCCGCACCGGTATTCGCCGACCTGCTCGACCAGCGCTCCGAACTGATCAACAAATTCGTCAACGAGATGCATGCCGATCCGCTCGCCGCCGATTGTGCGGCGCACGGTAGCTTCATCGCCAGCACGTCGACGGCGTTCGACCGCGTCGACTTCGCGCCGAACGCATTCGACAGCGGCAACGCGACGATCACGCCGTGGAACGACTCGTTCGACCAAGGCAAGCAGCGCGTGAAGGTCGACAACATCGTCACCGTCGACGGGCTCGGCATCCACAGCAACGGCAGCGATCCGACGCCGCTGAAATTCCGTTGCGGCTACGTCGGCCAGCAAATGCTCGCGTTCAGCTGGAACGACCCGGTTCCGCCGCTGAAGCCACGCGTCGAGCGCTCGTCGTCTCCGACGAAGAAGTTCAAGGGCAAGTCGCATCGCGGCAAGGCCAAGGCGAAGGCATCGGGTCGCACCGGCAGCAAGAAGGCCGTCGCGACGAAGAAATCAAGTGGCCAGAAGAAAGCCGTGAAGAAAAAAACCGCGAAGAAGTCCTGATACGACGGAGCGGCAACGACAGCAGCAAAAAAGCCGACGCATCGCAAGATGCGCCGGCTTTTTTCATGCGACGACGGCCGTGCTTAACCGAACGTGTCGATGTGCACCAGGATCGCGGCGAGCATCGCCGCGCCGAGCGCCGCGCTGCGCTCGCCGTTCCAGCCGACACGCTCGTCGGGCAGGTTCGCGTTGTCCTTGAACGGCATTTCGAGCGTCAACGACAGACAGCCGAACTGGTGGCCGATGTACTTCGACGCGAGCTTCAGCGCATCCTCCTTGTACTTGCTCGCCGCGTAGCCATGCTCGGTCTGGAAGTCGGGGCTTGCGACCTTGAACGCGTCGATGAACGCAGCCTGCTCCTTGCCCTGCTGCTCGGTAAAGCTCGGCAGCATCTCCGAGCCGGCGACGAACACGTACGGCAGATCCTCGTCGCCGTGAATGTCGAAGAACATGTCGCAACCGATCGCGTGGATCGCATCGCGCACGGCCAGCACTTCGGGGCTGCGCTCGGCATCGGGTGCCATCCACTCGCGGTTCAGGTTCGCGCCGGCCGCATTGGTGCGCAGGTTACCGTGCACGCTGCCGTCCGGGTTCATGTTCGGGACGATGTAGAACGTCGCGCGATCGTAGAGCTTGCGCGCAACCGGATCGCCAGCCCAATCGCCCCATCCGGCCAGCCGCTTGACCAGGCCTTCGACGAACCACTCGGCCATCGATTCGCCCGGATGCTGACGCGCGATGACCCACACCTTCTTCTTCGGCGCACCATCGGTTTCCGGCGTGCCGAGCGTCAGCAGCGACATCGGACGGCCTTCGACCGTACGGCCGAGCTCGACGACGCTCGCCTGCGGCAACTGCTGGACCGCACCGAGAAACGCCGCGTGACGCTCTTCCGAGTACGGTTCGAAATACGCGTAGTAGATGCTGTCGAACTCCGGCGTATGGTCGATGGTCATCGTCTTGCCGTCGAACGTCGTCGGCACGCGGAACCAGTCGACCCGGTCGTAGCTCGCCACCGCGTGGTAGTTGCGCCAGCCCGACGGATACGCGCATTCGGCTGCGTTCTCGAACGTCATCACGCATCGCTCGCCGCGCGCACCCGTCAAGCGGTAGTAAAACCATTGCGCGAATTCCGAACGATTGTCGCCGCGCACGCGCAGCCGGATTGCGTCGGGGCTTTCGCACGACACGACGTCGATTGCGCCTGCGTCGAAATTACTGGTGATCGAAAGGGCCATCTATCTCTCCTTTGTCGACCGGAGTTAGCGCTTTAGCGCTTACTCCGGTCCCATGCAAAGCTGTCGACCGGAGTTAGCGCTTTGGCGCTTACACCAGTCTCATGCAAAGCTCGCGACCGAAGCAGACGGTGTACCGCCTGTCCGGCCTCATAAGCGCCGGCCGTCTCGTGAACGCCGGCAGGGTTACTCGCCGACGCGCCGGCGATATACGTAAGTCGAATCGTTCGACGCAGCCGCATCGAACGCATAACCTTCCGTCGCGAATTCCTTCAGCGCCTTCGGGTCGGTAATACGGTTCTCGACGACGAAACGCGCCATCAGGCCACGCGCGCGTTTCGCATGGAAGCTGATGATCTTGTAGCGTCCGCCCTTCCAGTCCTCGAATACCGGCGTGATGACCGGTGCGGCCAGCAGCTTCGGCTTGACCGATTTGAAGTATTCGGTCGACGCGCAGTTGACGAGCACGCGCGCCGCGCCGCTGCGCGTCTCGAGCTGCTCGTTCAGTGCCCGCGTGATGCGGTCGCCCCAGAACGCATACAGATCCTTGCCGCGCGCGTTCGCGAACCGCGTGCCCATCTCGAGCCGATACGGCTGCAGCAGATCGAGCGGGCGCAGCAGCCCGTACAGGCCCGACAGCACGCGCACGTGCTGCTGCGCATAGTCGAGATCGGTGGACGACAGCGATTTCGCGTCGAACCCCTCGTAGACGTCGCCGTTGAACGCCAGCACGGCCTGCTTCGCGTTGGCCGGCGTGAAGGTCGGCGACCAGTCGGCGTAGCGCTGGAAGTTCAGGCGCGCGAGCGGATCGGAGATATCCATCAGCGTGGCGATGTCCTGCGGCGACAGCTTGCGCAGGCCGTCGATCAGCTCCGACGCGTCGTCGACGAATGCAGGCTTCGTGTAAGACTCGACATGCGCGGGCGTGTCGTAGTCGAGGGATTTGGCGGGAGAGAGAACGATTATCATAGAGGCTCGCTGGCACGCCGTGCCTTGCGGTCAGACGAAAACCACCGATTGTAACGAATGACCCGCTCTCTCGCCCCGCATGCCGCACACCGCGTCGTGCTCGACTCGAACGTCTGGATCGACATCCTCGTATTCGACGACCCCGCCACGCGCCCGATCCGTGCCGCGCTGGAGCGCGGCACGCTGGCCGCCGTGATCGACGGCCGCTGCCTGACCGAACTCGAATACGTGCTCGACTATCCGCAGTTCCAGTCGCGCGCGATCGACAAGGCGGCCGCGCTCGCAACGGTCGCCCGACTCGCGAGCCTCGTCGAGCCGCCGCCCCTCGACGCCGATGCGCCGCCGCTGCCGAAGTGCAAGGACCGCGACGACCAGAAATTTCTCGAACTCGCCCGCGCCGCGCAGGCCGATTGGCTCGTGTCGAAAGACCGCGCGCTGCTGAAGCTCGCGAAACGCACCGCACGCGACTTCGGTTTCCGGATCGCGCAACCCGCGCCGTTTGCCGAAGCCTGCGCCCTCGATGCCGCGCCGCCCGCCACGGCGACGCCGGCCTGACGCCCCAACCCGAATTCGACCGTATCAATGAACGCTCCTTCAGATATGCCAACGACACCCGTTTTCCCGTCGCGCCTGCCGAACGTCGGCACGACGATCTTCACGGTCATGAGCGCGCTTGCCGCCGAAAAAGGGGCGGTGAACCTCGGCCAGGGCTTTCCGGATTTCGATTGCGATCCGCGCATCGTCGATGCAGTCGCCGCCGCGATGCGCAACGGGCACAACCAGTACCCGCCGATGGCCGGCGTCGCGCCGCTGCGCGACGCGATCGCCGACAAGATCGCGCAGGTGTACGGCCGGCGCTACGATCCGGGCACCGAAATCACCGTGACGGCCGGCGCGACCCAGGCGCTGCTGACGGCGATCCTGTGCGCGGTGCATCCGGGCGACGAAGTGATCGTGGTCGAGCCGACCTACGACAGCTATCTGCCGTCGATCGAGCTCGCCGGCGGCAAGCCCGTGTTCGTCACGCTGGAGGCGCCCGACTACGCGATCCCGTTCGACCGTCTCGCGGCCGCGATCACGCCGAAAACGCGGATGATCCTGATCAACACGCCGCACAACCCGACGGGCACCGTGTGGCGCGAGGCGGACATGCGCAAGCTCGAGGACATCGTGCGCGGCACCAACGTGCTGATCCTGTCCGACGAGGTCTACGAGCACATGGTCTACGACGGCGCACGCCACGAAAGCGTCGCGCGCTATCCGGAACTCGCCGCGCGCAGCTTCATCGTGTCGAGCTTCGGCAAGACCTATCACGTGACGGGCTGGAAGGTCGGTTACGTCGCGGCGCCTGCGGCGCTGACCGCCGAATTTCGCAAGGTCCACCAGTTCAACGTGTTCACGGTGAACACGCCGATGCAGATCGGGCTCGCCGACTACCTGCGGGACCCGGCGCCGTACCTGTCGCTCGCAGGCTTCTATCAGCGCAAGCGCGACTTCTTCCGGGCCGGCCTCGAGCGCACGCGCTTCAAGCTGCTGCCGTGCACGGGCACGTACTTCCAGTGCGTCGATTACTCGGCAATCAGCGACCTGCCCGAAGCGGAATTCTCGAAGTGGCTCACGTCGGAGATCGGCGTGGCCGCCATTCCGGTGTCGGCGTTCTATCACGAGCCGCACGAATCGGGCGTCGTGCGCTTCTGCTTCGCGAAGCAGGAAAGCACGCTCGCGTCCGCGCTCGAACGGCTGGCCCGCCTGTAAGACCGCACGGGCGGCCGCACGCCGCCCTTCGGGAACCGCGGTTACGAACGCGCGACGTTCGCCGCTTCGACATACGCCTTGCGCTCGGCGGCCACGCGCTGCGCGGCAGGGCGTTCACTCACCATTTTGGCGTGCGCCTTCCAGTCGATGCCGGCATCGAGCAGGAAATCGCGCCCGTATATGGCCTTCGTCGCCATGCCGATGACCGGCAGATGGACCCACGCGGCGATGTCCGCGAGGCCGAACGACTCGCCGAGCACATACGGCGAAAAACGTGTCATCTGCTTGAAGGCATCGATCGCTCGCGGCAGGCGCTTCTCGACGTGCGCCTTCATCCCGTCGCTCACCTTGCCGCCGAAAAACGCTTCCGTGTACACCTCGCGCGCCACCCATTCGAGATACAGCTCGAGCGTCTCGACCAGTTCGCGCACCTTTGCCGCCGCGAACGGGCTCGTGGGGAAAATGCCTTTCTCGGGATAGCGCGCCGCCAGGTATTCGATGATCGCCTGCGACTCGAACAGCGCCCCCTCTTCGGTCTTCAGGAACGGAATCTTGCCGAGCGGCGAATCGGCAAGCTGCGCCGGATCGCTGATCGGCAAACCGCACACCGCTTCCTCGAACGGAATGTCGTGCTCGAGCAGGACGAACTTCACCTTGTTGTAGTAGTTGGACAACGGAATACCGCACAGCTGTAACATCGAAGTCTCCTTCCTTGCTCAGGGGCGGCCGCCTCGACGCCAGCCGCATCGGGATTCATCACGCCGAAAAGCACGTTCGTGCTAGTCTAAAGCAAGTTTTGCGTTCGTCACGACAACATTACATCCGCTGCGGCGTCGGCTCTAGCCGTCCGCACGACACACGCGGCGGCGTCGCCGCGCCACCCGATGGAGACACGCTCGCATGAGTGCTGAACTGCTGGCCTCGCGTCCGCCCGAGAGCGAATCGACGCTCGTCCTCACGCTGTCCAATCCTGGCGCGCGCAACGCGCTGCATCCCGACATGTACGCGGCGGGCATCGAAGCGCTCGCCACCGCCGAGCGCGATCCAGCGATTCGCGCCGTCGTGCTGACGGGCGCCGATCGCTTCTTCTGCGCCGGCGGCAACCTGAACCGGCTGCTCGAGAATCGCTCGAAGGATCCGTCCTTCCAGGCCGACAGCATCGATCAGCTCGCGGCATGGGTCACGGCGATCCGCGCGTCGACGAAGCCGGTGATCGCGGCCGTCGAAGGCGCCGCGGCCGGCGCGGGCTTCTCGCTCGCGCTCGCGTGTGACCTGATCGTCGCCGCACACGATGCGAAATTCGTGATGTCGTATGCGCGCGTCGGCCTGACGCCCGACGGCGGCGGCTCGTGGTTTCTCGCCCGCGCGCTGCCGCGTGCGATCGCAGCCGAGATCCTGTTCGAAGGCAAACCGGTCGCCGCCGAACGCCTGCATGCGCTCGGCGTCGTCAACCGGCTCGCCGCGCCAGGCACCGCATTGAGCGACGCACTGGCCTGGGCCGACGCACTCGCCGGCATCTCGCCGAATGCGCTCACGCGCATCAAGTCGCTGCTCGACGACGCGACCGCGCAACCGCTGGACACGCACCTCGGCACCGAGCGCGATCATTTCGTCGCGTCGCTGCATCATGCGGACGGGCTCGAAGGCATCACCGCTTTTCTCGAGAAGCGTCAGCCGCGCTACAAGCGCTGATCCACCGCGTCGGACTTCGAACCGACGCCACGCCGCCGGGTCCATCCGATGCGGCCCGCCGACGCGTACGCCATGTCGGCGGCGCTCTCCGGCCCCGCCGTGCCTTGCCCGTCGGCGCGCGCGTTTGCGTCGCCAGCAGCCCGTGTCGATCCATGCTCTAATGACCGCCTGTCGCGGCGCCGCCGGCGCCGTTTTCGCGCATGCCACACAGGAGTTGACGATGATCGACGTCTATAGCTGGGCGACCCCGAACGGCCACAAGGTACACATCATGCTCGAGGAAACCGGCCTCGCGTATCGTGCGCATCCGGTCGATATCGGCGCGGGCGACCAGTTCGAGCCCGAGTTCCTGAAGATCAGCCCGAACAACAAGATCCCGGCAATCGTGGATCCGGACGGCCCCGGCGGCCAATCGATCTCGCTGTTCGAATCGGGCGCGATCCTGATTTACCTCGCGGAGAAGACCGGCAAGTTCCTGCCGACCGATCCGGCCGCGCGCTATGCGACGCTCGAGTGGCTGATGTTCCAGATGGGCGGTGTCGGCCCGATGCTCGGGCAGGCGCACCACTTCCGGCTGTATGCGCCGGAGAAGATCGAGTATGCGGTCAACCGCTATACGAACGAAGCGAAGCGCCTGTACAACGTGATGGAAAAACGCCTCGGCGAATCCGAGTATCTGGCGGGCGACACGTACACGATCGCGGACATCGCGACGTTCCCGTGGACACGCTCATGGCAGAACCAGGGCATCGTGCTCGACGCGTTGCCGAACGTGAAGCGCTGGCACGAGGCGATCGCCGCGCGACCGGCCGTGCAGCGCGGTGTCGAAGTGCTTGCGTCGATGCGCAAGGCGCTGCAGGACGACAAGGCACGCGAGGTGCTGTTCGGCGCAACGCAATACGCAAAGCGCTGACACGCACGTGGCGGGCGGAGCGGCATCCGTGCATGCCGTTCCGTGCTTCAGAAGTAATGCAGCGTGATGAACTCCGCCGCGCACACCGGCAGCGGCGCGTCGGGGCGCTCGACCTGCACCGATACCGACCACGTCACCTGGATGCCGCCGCGCGCGGCGTCGGCGGTTTCCTTCACCGCGAACAGCGCACGCACGCGCGCCCCGACCGGCACCGGCTTCAGGAACCGCACGCGGTTCAGCCCGTAGTTCACGCCCATCTTCTGCTCGAAGCGCATCGCGTCGGTCATCAACGCCGGAATCAGCGACAGCGTCAGGAATCCGTGCGCGATCGGCCCGCCGAACGGCGACTCGCGCCGCGCGCGTTCGGGGTCGACGTGAATCCATTGATGATCGCCGGTCGCGTCGGCGAAACCGTCGACGCGCGGCTGGTCGATCTCGATCCAGCCGCTCGCGAGCGGCTCCGCGCCGACCCGCGCCTGCAGCGCCTGGGCCGAGGCGATCAGCGGCAAGGTCACGTCGGTCATGGGTTCGCGCCTCCCGGATGGCGCAGCCCGAAAATCACCTTGGTGTGCACGCTGATCACCGTCTCGCCGGCTTCGTTCACGCCGACCCATTCGGTCGACACGATGCCGCGATCGGGCTTGCTCTCCGACACGCGCTTGTCGTGCACCTTCTGATACATCGTGATCGTGTCGCCGGCGCGCACCGGCTTCAGCCAGCGGATCGAATCGATGCCGGGCGAGCCCATGCTGGTCGAATCCGGCCCGAGCTTCTGAACCAGCAGGCTCATGAACACCGAGCACGTATGCCAGCCGCTCGCGACGAGCCCGCCGAAATGCGACGCCTTCCCCGCTTCCTCGTCGACATGGAATGGCTGCGGATCATAGCGCTTCGCGAACGTCTTGATGTCGTCCGGCTCGAACGTGTAGCGGCCCACTTCGGTGGTACTGCCGACCACCAGATCTTCGTAACTGATGCCCACTGATAAGTCTCCTTGTCTGACGCGCTCGCGCGTCGCCGTCATGCTACGTCGGTCTGCGCGAAATCGGGCAGCGCCGTGATGCGGGCGAGGTGATGATCGGTATCGCCGAGCGTCGTCTCGATGATCGACAGCCGTTTGAACAGGTGCGCGGCGGCCACCTCGTTGGTCACGCCCATGCCGCCGTGCAATTGGACCGCCTGCTGGCCGACGAAGCGCGCGGCCGCGCCAACCCGCGCCTTCGCGGCCGACACGGCCTTGCGCCGTGCATCGGCATCGCCGTTCGCGTAGCGCACCGCCGCAAGATAGGTCAGCGAACGCGCCTGCTCGGCATGGATCAGCATGTCGACCATCCGGTGCTGCAGCGCCTGAAAGCGCGCGATCGGCACGCCGAACTGCTCGCGCGTCTTCGTATATTCGACCGTCGCGCGATTCAGCTCGTCGAGCGCGCCGACCGCTTCCGCGCACAGCAGGAAGGTCGCGTAATCGGCGATCTGCTCGAGTGCCGCCGCGTCGCGCGCACCGCCCGTCAGCCGTCGGGCCGGCGTGTCGTTGAACGTGATCGTCGCGGCACGCTGGCCGTCGATGGTCCGGTAGTCGACCACCTTCGTGTTCGCTGCAGCGCGTTCGACGACGAAGAGGCCGATGCCGCCACCGTCGACCCGCGCAGGCACGATCCACACGTGCGCCTGCGCGCCGTGCTGAACCACCGACTTGGCGCCGATCAACCTGTACGTGCCGCCCTGCTCGCGTGCGTGCGTGTCGAGTTCGTATAGATCGTAACGCGCCCGCGGTTCGTGGAATGCGACCGCCACGCGTTTTTGCCCTTGCGCGACCGCCTCCAGCAGCGCGGCATCGTCGCCTGCGCCGGAGCCGGCGATCCGCAACGCCTCGACGCCGACTACCGTGGCCCAGTACGGCTCGATCACGAGCGCGCGGCCCAGCTCCTGCATTACGACCAGCATGTCGACCGGGCCGCCGCCGAAGCCGCCCTGTGCGTCCGGCACGGGCAACGCGGTCAAGCCGAGTTCGGTGAATGCGCGCCACTGCGCGTCCGACACACCGGCATCGCTGCGCACGATCGCCTGGCGCGCTTCGAAGCCATATTGCTCGCCGAGATACCGGCGCAGCGCGTCGGCGAACTGCTGCTGCTCATCGGTAAAGCTGAAATCCATGGTTGTCTCCGTTCCCTGATCACAGCCCAGAATCATCTGCGCGATGATGTTTTTCTGGATCTCGTTCGAACCGCCGTAGATCGACGTCTTCCGGTAATTGAAGTAGTACGCGGCGAGCGGCGCCGCATCGTCGTCGCCCGCGATGCTGTGCTCGCGCTCGCCGTCGAGGAACGGCACGTCGAATGGGGCGGCCAGCGGGCCGATCGCTTCGACCATCAGCTCGGTGAGCGCCTGCTGCACCTCGGTGCCCTTGATCTTCAGCATCGACGCCTCGGGGCCGGGCCCCTTGCCGCTCGTCTCGCGGCTGACGACGCGCAGCACCGTCACTTCCAGCGCCATCAACTCGACTTCGAGTGCCGCGACCTTCGCGGCGAACACGGGATCGGCGAGCAACGGCTTGCCGTTCTTGCGCTGATTCGATGCGACGCGCTTCAGGAACGCGAGCTCCCGCTTCGACGCGCCGACGCGCGCGATACCGGTGCGCTCGTGGCCCAGCAGGTATTTCGCGTAGGTCCAGCCGCGGTTCTCGTCGCCGACGAGATTCTCGACCGGTACCTTCACGTCCTCGAAGAACACCTCGTTGACCTCGTGGTCCTCGTCGAGCATCACGATCGGCCGCACCGTGATGCCGGGCGTCTTCATGTCGATCAGCAGGAACGAGATGCCCTCCTGCTTCTTCGCGGCCGGATCGGTGCGCACGAGGCAGAACATCATGTCGGCATACTGGCCGAGCGTGGTCCAGGTCTTCTGGCCGTTGACGACGTAGTGATCGCCGTGGCGCTCGGCGCGCGTGCGCAGCGACGCGAGGTCGGACCCGGAACCCGGCTCCGAATACCCCTGGCACCACCAGTCCGAGCCGTCGAGAATACGCGGCAGATAGTGGCGCTTCTGCGCTTCGCTGCCGTATTTCATCAGGACCGGCGCGACCATCGACACCCCGAACGGCAGCACGGTCGGCGCACCGATCCGCGCGCACTCCTCGTCCCAGATGTGCCGCTGCGTCGCGTTCCAGCCCGGGCCGCCATATTCGACCGGCCATGCGGGTGCGGACCAGCCGCGCTGGCCCAAAATGCGGTGCCAGCTCGCGAAATCATCGCGGTCGAGTCGTTTGTGATCGAGTACCTTGGCGCGCAGTGCGTGAGGCAGGTTGGCCTCGAGCCAGGCGCGGACGTCAACGCGGAACGCGTCGTCGGCGGGGGAATAATCCAGATCCATGCGCAGTGTCTCCTGTCCGCGACCGTCCGGGCCGGCCAGGACACACTGCGTACGTCATTGCAGCGGTTCTTTCAGCGCGGCTGGAATCGGCAGCGGCATCACGTCGATGCCTTCTTCGACCAAGGACTGCGCATCCTCTGGCGTCGTGACGCCGCGAATGCTGCGTGCGGGCGCCTCGTTGTAATGGATGCGCCGCGCTTCCTCGGCGAAGCGCTCGCCCACGTTCTCGGTCTTCTCCAGCACCTCGCGCAGCGCGCGCATCACCTGCGCCTGCAGCGCACGCGGATCGGCCGGCTGCGCCTGCGTCGCGCCCGACAGGTTCAGGCGCGGCGCCGACGGCAGACGGTTGACCTCGGTGGTCCCGCACACCGGACATTCGACCAGCTTGCGGGACAACTGCGCTTCGAATTCGTCGGCGGAAGCGAACCAGCCTTCGAACCGATGACCGTGCGGGCACTGTAAATCGAGGACCTTCATGCTGAATCAGGGCGTGTGACGAGTGTAGCGCAAAAAGCGGTTTTGTGAACGATCGTGCTAAATCGCGATCACGCGGCGCGAATGCGCCACGTCACGGGATTGTAACGCGGTGCCCCGGCCGCCGCTGACGCCGTACTCAGGGCGTGACGACCGGCCCGAGCGGCCACGTGCCGGACAGCACCTTGTCGAGCCACATCGTGCCGATGATCGTCTTCACGTCGGAGATCTGGCCCGTGCGCACCCATTCCTGCAGGTCTGCCAGCGTCGCGGTGAAGGTTTCGAGGAATTCGCCTTCGTCGAGCTTGCGCTCGCCGGCCGTGAGTCCGCGCGCGAGGTACAGGTCGATGAATTCGGTCGAATAGGAAATGATCGGGTGGATGCGGGCCAGGAACACGTACTCGCGCGCCGTGTAGCCGGTTTCCTCGCGCAGTTCGCGCACCGCGCACGCGAGCGCGCCTTCGTTCGGGTCGAGTTTGCCGGCCGGGAATTCGGCCATCACCTTGCCGATCGGATAGCGGAACTGGCTTTCCATCAGCACGCGGCCGTCGTCGAACAGCGGGATCACCATCACCGCACCCGGGTGCTGGACGTATTCGCGCGTGGCCTTCTTGCCGTCCGGCAGACGGACGGTGTCGCGCTTGAGCTTGAGGAACGCGCCTTCGAAGATCGCCTCGCTCTCGAGGCAGGTTTCGGTCAGTGCGGCGTCGTGATTGGGTAGTTCGGCCATCGGCGGCTCCTGAATGAGCACGACGGACAGCCGAAGCCGTCAGCGTCGTTTGACGAGATACTGGAACGTGAAGCCGGGAAACGCGAACACGACGAAGAGACTGAACGTGATCGCGTAAAACTGCCAGCCCTGTTCGAAGCGGTTGCCGGCGCGCGACTCGAGCCAGAAGCCGAGCGCGCCGACGACGAAGTACAGCACGATCAGCTCGCCGATCCGCACCCACGCGTTCTTCTTCGTCGCGCCGAACGGCACGACGGCGAAGAGGCGTTGGTTCAGGAACGGCAGGTTGGCGCAGACGAGCGCCAACAGCACGATGAACCAGCCGGCTGCCGACATTACAGCGGCAGCGTGTGACGGATTGCCTGCAGGCAGGCAGTCAGCAGCGGGCTCGGGATCAGGCCGAGCACGACGACCGCCAGGCCGTTCAGCACGAGGATCGTGCGCTTGCAGAAATCGCCCGAGATCGGCGTCGAATCCTGCGGGGCATCGAAGTACATCAGCTTCACGATGCGCAGGTAGTAGAACGCACCGAACAGCGACGTGATCACGGCCAGCACGGCCAGCCACGTGAGGCCCGCGTTGACGGTCGCCTCGAGCACGGCCAGCTTCGCGTAGAAGCCGACGGTCGGCGGGATGCCGGCCAGCGAGAACATCATGACCATCATCACGAACGCGAACACCGGGCTGCGCTTGTTGAGGCCCTTGAAGTCGTCGATCGTTTCAGCTTCGAAATCGCGGCGCGCGAGCAGCATCACCACGCCGAACGAGCCGAGCGTCGTGATCAGGTAGACGATCGCGTAGAACATCGCCGAGCTGTACGCGTTCGCCGGTGCCGCCGCGTCGCCCTTCACGATGCCCGCGAGCAGGCCGAGCAGCACGAAACCCATGTTCGAGATCGCCGAGTACGCGAGCATCCGCTTGATGTTGCGCTGGACGATACCGGTGATGTTACCGACGATCAGCGACAGCGCGGCGAGGATCACGAGCGCGGTCTGCCAGTTCTGGGCGAGCGGCAGCAGGCCCATCACCAGGAAACGCAGGCCCCACGCGAACGCGGCCACCTTCGGGCCGCCGCCGACGAACAGCGTCATCGCGGTCGGTGCGCCCTGGTAGACGTCCGGCACCCACATGTGGAACGGCACGGCGCCGAGCTTGAACGCGATACCGGCGACGATGAAGATCACGCCGAACATCAGCACCGCCGCGTCAGTGTTGCCGCCGACCGCCTTGTACACCTCACCCAGCTCGAGCGAGCCGGTCGCGCCGTAGAGCATCGAGATGCCGTACAGCACGAAGCCCGACGCGAGCGCGCCCAGCACGTAGTACTTCATCGCGGCTTCGCTCGACTGTGCGGCGTCGCGGCGCAGCGCGATGACCGCGTACAGCGACAGCGACATCAGTTCGAGGCCGAGGTACAGCGTCAGGAAGTTGTTGCCCGACACCATGACCAGCTGACCGAGCAGCGAGAACATGCCGAGCAGGAACACGTCGCCGCGGAACATGTCGCGGTCTTCGAGGTACTTGCGCGAATAGACGAGCGAGACCGCGAAACCGAACGACACGACCGCCTTCATCATGCTCGCGAACGAGTCGACGACGATCATCTTCGAGAAGAAGTAGTACGGCTGCGGGTCGAGCGCCTGGACCGCGAACCACACGCCGGCGACCACCGACGAGACGACTGCGATCAGATAGGTCAGGCGGCGACCGGAAGCACCGGCAAAGGTGTCGTTCAGCCATGCGACGACGATGGCGGCCATCACCAGCGCGTCAGGCAACAGGACATTCATAGGAGCGTTCATGATCTTGAGTTCCTCCGCTCGCGATTACTGGGCCAGCGGCAGCTTCGACTGCGCGACGTGGGAGAGGAGGTTTTCGACGGAAACGTGCATCACGTCGGTGAAAGGCTTCGGATACAGGCCCATCAGCAGCGTGAACGCGGCAAGCACGGCCAGCATCAGGAATTCGCGACGGCCGATGTCCTTCAGCTTGGCGACGTGATCGTTCGCCACCGCGCCGAAATACACGCGCTTGTACATCCACAGCGTGTAGGCCGCGCCGAGGATCAGCGTGAATGCCGCGCCGAATGCGATCCAGAAGTTGTACTGGACGGCCGCGAGAATCACCATGAACTCGCCGACGAAACCCGACGTACCCGGCAGGCCGCAGTTGGCCATCGAGAACAGCATCGCGAATGCCGCGAACTTCGGCATCACGTTCACGACGCCGCCGTAGTCGGCGATCTGGCGCGAGTGCACGCGGTCGTACAACACGCCGATGCAGAGGAACATCGCGCCCGACACGAAGCCGTGCGAGATCATCTGGATGATCGCGCCTTCGACGCCGAGCTGGTTGAAGATGAAGAAGCCGAGCGTGACGAAGCCCATGTGCGCGATCGACGAATACGCGACCAGCTTCTTCATGTCGGCCTGCACCATCGCGACGAGACCGATGTAGATCACCGCGATCAGCGACAGCGTGATCACGACGGGTGCCAGGAAGTGGCTCGCGTCAGGCGTGATCGGCAGCGAGAAGCGCAGGAAACCGTATGCGCCGAGCTTCAGCATGATCGCGGCCAGCACGACCGAGCCGCCCGTCGGCGCTTCCACGTGCGCGTCCGGCAGCCACGTGTGCACCGGCCACATCGGCACCTTCACCGCGAACGCGAGGAAGAAGGCAATGAACAGCAAGATCTGTGGCGTCATCGCGATCTTCGCGTTCTGCCACGTCGCGAGGTCGAACGAATGCGTTTCCGTGTACAGATAGATCAGCGCGACCAGCATCAGCAGCGAGCCGGCCAGCGTGTACAGGAAGAACTTGAATGCCGCATACACGCGGTTCGGGCCGCCCCACACGCCGATGATGATGTACATCGGGATCAGGGTCGCCTCGAAGAACACGTAGAACAGCAGGCCGTCGGCCGCCGAGAACACGCCGATCATGATCCCGGACAGGATCAGGAATGCCGCGAGGTACTGCGCGACGTTCTCGGTGATCACTTCCCATGCGGCGATCACGACGATCACCGTGATCAGCGCGGTCAGCACGACGAACCACATCGAGATGCCGTCGACGCCAAGGTGATACGCAATGTCGAAGCGTTCGATCCAGGTCGACTTCTCGACGAATTGCAGCGCGGCCGTGCTCGAGTCGAAGCCCGTGATCAACGGGATCGTGACCGCGAGGCCGAGCAGCGCGCCGATCAGCGCAATCCAGCGGGCCGTCCCCGGATTTTTGTCGTTACCTACCGCCAGCACGAGGAGGCCGAAAACGATCGGCAGCCAGATCGCGGTACTGAGAATCGGAAAAGCGTGCATTAGTGTTGTCTCCCCGCCTTATTTGCCGCCGAGCGTTACAAACAGGGTCAGGAGCCCCAGCATGCCGATGATCATGGCGAACGCGTAGTGATAGATGTAACCGGATTGGAGGAAGCGGATCACGCCGGCGAACCAGCCGATGAACCGGGCGCTGCCGTTGACGAGGCCGTCGATCACCACGACGTCACCCTCCTTCCACAGGCCGCGGCCGATCGCCACCGAACCGCGGGCGAACACCACTTCGTTGATCTTGTCCATGTAGTACTTGTTGTCCAGCAGCGTGTAGATCGGGCCGAACGCGCGGCGGATCGACGCCGGCAGCTCCGGACGCTTCAGGTACAGGAACCACGCGACGACCACGCCGGCGAGCGCCAGCCACACCGGCAGGCCCGACACCGAGTGCAGGCCCATGCCCACCCAGCCGTGGAACTCTTCGGCCATCTCGGCAAGTGCCGGATGGTTTTCGCCGATGAAGATCACCTTGTCGAATGCGACGCCGTGCTGGAAGAAATCGCCGAACAGCATCGGGCTGATCGCGATCGCGCCGATGATCACCGACGGGATCGCCAGCAGGACCAGCGGCACCCACACGACCCACGGGGTCTCGTGCGGCTCGTGCGCGTGGTCGTCGTGACCGTGGCCATGACCGTGATCGTCGTGACCGTGCGCGGCCGCCATGCCCATCGGCGATTCCGGATGCTTCGGCTTGCGGAAGCGCTCCTCGCCGTGGAACACCAGGAAGTACATGCGGAACGAGTACAGCGCCGTGACGAACACGCTCGCGACGACCGCGAAGTACGCGAAGCCCGAACCCGGCAGGTGCGACAGCTTCACCGCGTCGATGATCGAGTCCTTCGAGTAGAAGCCCGAGAAGAACGGCGTGCCGATCAGCGCGAGCGAACCGACGAGCGACGTGATCCACGTGATCGGCATGTACTTGCGCAGGCCGCCCATGTTGCGCATGTCCTGGTCGTGGTGCATGCCCATGATGACCGAGCCGGCGCCGAGGAACAGCAGCGCCTTGAAGAACGCGTGCGTCATCAGGTGGAACACGGCGACCGGGTAAGCGGACACGCCGAGCGCGACGGTCATGTAGCCGAGCTGCGACAGCGTCGAGTACGCGACCACGCGCTTGATGTCGTTCTGGACGATGCCGAGGAAGCCCATGAAGAGCGCCGTGATCGCGCCGATCACCGTGATGAACGACAGCGCGGTATCCGACAGTTCGAACAGCGGCGACATGCGCGACACCATGAAGATGCCGGCCGTCACCATCGTCGCCGCGTGAATCAGCGCCGAGATCGGGGTCGGGCCTTCCATCGAGTCCGGCAGCCACACGTGCAGCGGGAACTGGGCCGACTTACCCATCGCGCCGATGAACAGGCAGATACAGGCAACGGTCAGCAGGCCCCAGTCGGTGCCCGGGAAGTGCAGGCTCGCCAGTTCGGCGCGCTTCGCGAACACTTCGCCGTAGTTCATCGAGCCGGCGAACGCGAGCAGCAGGCCGATGCCGAGCAGGAAGCCGAAGTCGCCCACGCGGTTCACGAGGAACGCCTTCATGTTCGCGTAGATCGCGCTCTCACGCGTGAAGTAGAAGCCGATCAGCAGGTACGACACCAGACCCACCGCTTCCCAGCCGAAGAACAGCTGCAGGAAGTTGTTGCTCATCACGAGCATCAGCATCGAGAACGTGAACAGCGAGATGTACGAGAAGAAGCGCTGGTAGCCGTCTTCCTCCGCCATGTAGCCGATCGTGTACACGTGCACCATCAGCGAGACGAAGGTCACGACGACCATCATCATCGCGGTCAGCGAATCGACGAGGAAGCCGACTTCGAGCTTCAGCGAGCCGACGTTCATCCATTCGTAGACGGTCGCGTTGAAGCTTGCGCCGCCCATCACGTCGAAGAAGACTTTCGCCGACAGGAGGAACGCGATCAATACGCCGAGGATCGTGATCCGGTGTGCGCCCTTGCGCCCGACTGCGTTCCCGAACAGCCCCGCAATCAGCGAGCCGGCCAGCGGAGCGAGCGGAATCGCCAGCAGCAGGTTTTCATTGAGTGTCGTTGACATAACAGCGTAGCCTGAAATTAACCTTTGAGCTGATCGAGATCCTCGACATTGATCGTGTCGAGCTTACGGAACAGGGTCACCAGAATCGCGAGGCCGATCGCGGCTTCCGCTGCGGCGACGGTCAGCACGAAGAACACGAAAATCTGGCCGTGCACGTCGCCGAGGTAATGCGAGAACGCGACGAAGTTGGTGTTCACCGCCAGCAGCATCAGTTCGATCGACATCAGGATGATGATGACGTTGCGGCGGTTCAGGAAAATCCCGACGATCGCGATCGCGAACAGGATCGCGCCGAGCACAAGGTAGTGGGCAAGAGTCAGCATGGTTTTCTTTTCCTCCGCTTAGCCGTTGGTGCCCGAACCGGCTTCGCTCTGCGCCGTTTCCGGCTGCGGCTTGTCCGCTTCCATCTTCACGAGGCGCACGCGGTCGTTGCGGCGCACCTTGACCTGATCCGACACGCGCTGGCGCTTGCTGTCCTTGCCCTTGCGTTCGGTCAGCCCGATCGCGGCGATGATCGCGACCAGCAGCACGAGGCCGGCGATTTCGAACGCGAAGATGTAGTCGGTGTAGATCACCTTGCCGATCAGGCGCGTATTCGACCAGTTGGCCATCTCGCCCGTCGCCATCGCATGCACGGTGTGCGTGTCGCCGTAACCGCGCCACAGGATCAGCGCGGTTTCGATCACGATGATCGCGCCGACCACGGTCGCCATCGGCACGAAGCGCTTGAAGTCGCGGCGCAGGTAGTCGATGTTGATGTCCAGCATCATCACGACGAACAGGAACAGCACCATCACCGCGCCCACGTAGACCAGAACCAGCAGGATCGCGAGGAACTCCGCTTCCAGCAGCATCCAGATCGCGGCGGCGTTGAAGAACGCCAGCACAAGGAAAAGCGCAGACGCCACCGGGTTGCGCGAAGTGATCACCTTCAGCCCTGATACCACCAGGAGCAGCGCGAAGATGTAGAACAGTACGGTCGTGAATTCCATGATTACCGGTTCATCGTTAGGCCATAGTCAGGCGCGGCTTGCGGAATGCCCGCACCCGTCGCGGCGGCTCGGCCCGTGCATCGTTCATGCCGGGCCGGCACTGCAAACACAATCAACGATACGGCGCGTCGGCAGCCTTCGCCGCGGCGATGTCCTTCTCGTAGCGATCGCCCACCGCGAGCAGCATTTCCTTCGTGAAATACAGGTCGCCGCGCTTTTCGCCGTGGTACTCGAGAATCTGCGTCTCGACGATCGAATCGACCGGGCAGCTCTCTTCGCAGAAACCGCAGAAGATGCACTTCGTCAGGTCGATGTCGTAGCGCGTCGTGCGGCGCGTGTTGTCCGCGCGCGTTTCCGATTCGATCGTGATCGCCAGCGCGGGGCACACGGCCTCGCACAGCTTGCACGCGATGCAGCGCTCTTCGCCGTTTTCGTAGCGGCGCAGCGCATGCAGCCCGCGGAAACGCGGCGAAATCGGGGTCTTCTCTTCCGGGAACTGCACGGTGAACTTGCGCTTGAACGTGTAACGACCGGTCAGCGCGAGCCCCTTCAGCAGCTCGGTCAGGAAGAAAGTCTTAAAGAAGTGTTGGATAGCCGTCATGATTTCGTCCTTACTTCACCCAGATGTTCAGCGGCGACATCATCCAGAAGCCAACCACGATCACCCAGACCACCGTGACGGGCAGGAACACCTTCCAGCCCAGACGCATGATCTGGTCGTAACGGTAGCGCGGGAACGTCGCGCGCACCCAGATGAACACCGACAGCAGCGCGAAGACCTTCAGCACCAGCCAGAAGATGCCCGGGATGAACGACAGGAATTCGAACGGTGCGTCCCAGCCGCCGAGGAACAGCGTCGCGGCCAGTGCCGAGATCACGATCATGTTGATGTACTCGGCGAGGAAGAACAGCGCGAACGCCATGCCCGAGTAATCGATCATGTGACCCGCGACGATCTCCGACTCCCCTTCCACCACGTCGAACGGGTGACGGTTCGTTTCGGCGATGCCCGAGATGAAGTAGACGACGAACGCCGGCAGCAGCGGCAGCCAGTTCCACGACAGGAAATTCACGCCGTGGCCGGCGAAGAAGCCGTGCTGTTGCGAGCCGACGATTTCCGACAGGTTCAGGCTGCCGGCCGTCATCAGCACGAGCACCAGCGCGAAGCCCATCGAGATTTCGTACGACACCATCTGCGCCGCGGCGCGCATCGCGCCGAGGAACGCGTACTTCGAGTTCGACGCCCAGCCGGCGAGAATCACCGCGTACACGCCGATCGACGAGATCGCCATCGCGTACAGCAGGCCCGCGTTCACGTTCGCGAGCACGGCTTCCGCCTGGAACGGAATCACCGCCCACACCGCGAACGCCGGCACGACCGTCATCACCGGCGCGATCAGGTACAGCCAGCGGCTGGCGGCGCTCGGCTGAATGACTTCCTTCAGCAGCAGCTTCAGCACGTCGGCGATCGGCTGCAGCAGGCCGCCGGGGCCGACGCGGTTCGGGCCGAGACGCACGTGCATCCAGCCGATCAGCTTGCGTTCCCACAGAATCAGGTACGCGACGCACAGCAGGATGACGACGGAGACGACGAGGATGCGCACGACTGCCCACACCGTCGGCCACGCGAAGCCGAGAAGCTCGGCCCCGCCCGCGTTGATCGTATCGAACAAGCTCATTTACGCCTTCTCCACCACCAGTTCACCGGACAGGCTGCCGAGCGCTGCGCCGGCAGGCGTCGCCGCCGACACGCGAACGACCGTCTCCGCAAGATTCGCGTCGCGCACGGCCGGCAACTGCACCGCACGCTCGCCCTGGCGCACGCGCACGGCGTCGCCTTCCTTCAAGCCCAGCTTGTCGAACAGCGCGGCCGGCAGGGCTGCGGCATTCGCCGCCTTCGCCGCGGCCGTCAGGTGCAGCGCACCCGCGCGGCGCACGAGCGCGTCGGCGTGATAGATCGGCACATCGGCCAGGCGCTCGAAACCGCCATTGGTGGCATTCGCCGCGGCACGGGCCGGCGCGACCGACGTCTGGTTCGACAGACGGCCCGCGACGCCGGCGTCGCCGAGCGCGGCGAGACGCACTTCTTCCGCGGTCTCGTATTCGAAGTTCGGCAGGCCGAGCAGGCTGCCCAGCACGCGCAGGACCTTCCAGGCCGGACGCGTGTCGCCGAGCGGGCGCACGACGCCGTTGAAGCTCTGCACGGTGCCTTCCGCGTTGACGAACGTACCGGCCGTTTCCGTGAACGGCGCGACCGGCAGCAGCACGTCGGCGTAGTCGAGGCCGTGCTTGAACGGCGACATCACGACGACCATTTCAGCCTGGTTCAGCGCGGCAAGCGCCTGTGCCGGATCGGCGGTGTCGAATTCCGGTTCGACGTTCAGCAGCACATAGCCCTTGCGCGGCTGCTCGAACGCTTCGCGTGCGTTCAGGCCGCCTTCGCCCGGCAGTGCGCCGACGACGTGCGCGCCGACCGTGTTCGCCGCTTCCGTCAGGAAGCCGAACGTGGCGCCGGTGTTGTCGGCGATCCACTGCGCGACGGCGTGCAGCTTCGCGAATTGCGGATGACGGACCGCGACGTTGCCGAGCAGCACCGCGCGGCGTTCGCCGTTCGCGAGCGACTGCGCGACAGCCTGGGCGGCCGGCGATGCCGTGACGCCCGCGAGCGCGTCGGGCAGCGCGACACCGCGCAGTTGCGCGACGGCGGCGGCGATGCCGGCCAGCTCGTCGAGCCATGCGGACGGCGCGGCGACGATGCGTTGCGCGGTCGGGATCAGCGAATCGTCACCGGTCGCGTGCAGGAAGTGCAGCTTCGCACCGTTCTTCGCGGCCTGACGCAGGCGCGA
Source organism: Burkholderia cenocepacia (assembly GCF_014211915.1). Taxonomy (NCBI): domain Bacteria; kingdom Pseudomonadati; phylum Pseudomonadota; class Betaproteobacteria; order Burkholderiales; family Burkholderiaceae; genus Burkholderia; species Burkholderia cenocepacia. The sequence goes on from NZ_CP060039.1 coordinate 3,056,940, forward strand.
TGCGAACAGCGGGTGGTCGCGGCGCAGGAACGAACCGACGACGAATGCGGCATCCACGTTCGACAGATCGGCGATCGGCATGCCGAGCCACGGCGCGCCCTGGACCGGCGCCGAGAAATCCTGCTGACGCAGACGGAAATCGACGTTCGGCGTCTTCAGTTCGTTGGCGAGCTGCTTCACGAGGAACAGCTCTTCCGCGGTGCTGTGCGCGCTCGCGAGCATCGCCAGCGCGTTCGCGCCGTGATCCGCGGCGATGCCCTTCAGGCCCTTCGCGACGTATTCGAGCGCGGTCTGCCAGTCGGTCTCGATCCACTGGCCGCCCTGCTTCAGCATCGGCTTCGTCAGGCGCTCTTCACTGTTGAGGCCTTCATACGAGAAGCGGTCCTTGTCCGAGATCCAGCATTCGTTGATGGCTTCGTTCTCGAACGGCAGCACGCGCATCACGCGGTTGTTCTTCACCTGCACGACGAGGTTCGCGCCGACGGAATCGTGCGGGCTCACCGACTTGCGACGCGACAGTTCCCACGTACGGGCGCTGTAGCGGAACGGCTTGCTGGTCAGCGCGCCGACCGGGCACAGGTCGATCATGTTGCCCGACATTTCGGAGTCGACCGTCTTGCCGACGAACGTCGTGATTTCCGAATGCTCGCCGCGGCCCAGCATGCCGAACTCCATCACGCCGGCGATTTCCTGGCCGAAGCGGACGCAGCGCGTGCAGTGGATGCAGCGCGACATTTCTTCCATCGAGATCAGCGGGCCCACGTTCTTGTGGAACACCACGCGCTTTTCTTCCGAGTAGCGCGACGACGACTTGCCGTAGCCGACCGCCAGATCCTGCAGCTGGCATTCGCCGCCCTGATCGCAGATCGGGCAATCGAGCGGGTGATTGATGAGGAGGAATTCCATCACCGACTGCTGCGCCTTCACAGCCTTGTCGGACTGCGTGCGGACGATCATGCCGGCCGACACGGGGGTCGCGCAGGCAGGCACGGCCTTCGGCATCTTCTCGACTTCGACGAGACACATCCGGCAGTTGGCCGCGACCGACAGTTTCTTGTGATAGCAGAAGTGAGGAATGTACGTATCCGCCTTGTGCGCAGCCTGGATCACCATGCTGCCTTCGGGCACCTCGACCTTCTTGCCGTCTATTTCAAGTTCAACCATGATGGTGAATGGTCCTTAACCTATTTCCGCCCGTTCGCGCCTTGGCCCGACCGTGCGCTCAAATTCCGCAACCGGGTTCGCTTCAGGCTGCCGCCGCGTGCGCGTGGCCGCCGACCATGCAGTGCTTGTGCTCGACGTGGTACGCGAATTCGTCCCAGTAGTGCTTGAGCATCCCGCGAACCGGCATCGCCGCCGCATCGCCGAGCGCGCAGATCGTGCGGCCCATGATGTTCTCGGCCACCGAGTTCAGCAGGTCCAGATCTTCCTGGCGCCCTTCGCCGTGCTCGATACGGTTCACGACGCGATACAGCCAGCCGGTGCCTTCACGGCACGGCGTGCACTGACCGCACGATTCCTCGTAGTAGAAGTACGACAGGCGCAGCAGCGAACGCACCATGCAGCGCGTCTCGTCCATCACGATCACCGCACCGGAACCGAGCATCGAGCCGGCCTTCGCGATCGAGTCGTAGTCGAGATCCGTCTGCATCATGATGTCGCCCGGGATCACCGGCGCCGACGACCCGCCCGGAATCACGGCCTTGATCTTCTTGCCGCCGCGCATCCCGCCGGCGAGCTCCATCAGCGTCGCGAACGGCGTGCCGAGCGGCACTTCGTAGTTGCCCGGGCGCTCGACGTCGCCCGACACCGAGAAAATCTTCGTGCCGCCGTTGTTCGGCTTGCCGATCTCGAGGTAATTCTGCGGCCCGATGGACAGCAGGAACGGCACCGCGGCGAACGTCTCGGTGTTGTTGATCGTGGTCGGCTTGCCGTACACGCCGAAGCTCGCCGGGAACGGCGGCTTGAAGCGCGGCTGGCCCTTCTTGCCTTCGAGCGACTCGAGCAGTGCCGTTTCCTCGCCGCAGATGTACGCGCCGTAACCGTGGTGCGCGTGCAGCTGGAACGAGAATTCCGAGCCCATGATGTTGTCGCCGAGGAACCCGGCCGCGCGTGCTTCATCGAGCGCGGCTTCGAAGCGTCGATACACTTCGAAGATTTCGCCGTGGATGTAGTTGTAGCCGACGGTGATGCCCATCGCGTATGCGCCGATGGCCATGCCTTCGATCAGCGCGTGCGGGTTCCAGCGCAGGATGTCGCGATCCTTGAACGTGCCCGGCTCGCCTTCGTCCGAGTTGCAGACGAGGTACTTCTGCCCCGGGAACTGACGCGGCATGAAGCTCCACTTCAGGCCGGTCGGGAAGCCCGCACCGCCGCGGCCGCGCAGGCCCGACGCCTTCACGTCGGCGATCACCTGCTCGGGCGGAATCTTTTCTTCGAGAATGCGGCGCAGCTGCTTGTAGCCGCCGCGCGCAACGTAGTCTTCGAGGTGCCAGTTCTCGCCGTTCAGACCAGCGAGGATCAGCGGTTTGATGTGACGGTCGTGGAGGGACGTCATTTCGAGAGCTCCTCAAGCAGCTGGTCGATCTTCTCGCGGCTCATGAAGCTGCACATTCTGTGATTGTTCACCAGCAGCACCGGCGCATCGCCGCACGAGCCCATGCATTCGCCTTCCTTCAGCGTGAACTTGCCGTCGGGCGTGGTCTCGCCGAAGCCGATGCCCAGCTTCTGTTTCAGGTAGTCGGCAGTCGCTTCCGCGCCGCCGTGCGGGCCGAGCTGGCACGGCAGGTTCGTGCAGAGCGTGATCTTGTGCTTGCCGACCGGTTTGAGCTCGTACATCGTGTAGAACGTCGCGACTTCCTGCACGGCAACGGCCGGCATGCCGAGATAGTCCGCGACGAACTGCATCAGTTCGGGCGACAGCCAGCCGTGCTCTTCTTGAGCCACGGCCAACGCCGACATCACGGCGGACTGTTTCTGATCGGCGGGATACTTCGTCAACGCTCGATCGATTTCCTTCAGGCCTTCAGCTGAGATCATTTTCAGACACGACTCTTTCAATTCCTACCGAACGAACAACCTGCCGCACACTGGGGTGCATGGACGGCAGACCTGGCGCTCACTCTGTTGACAGCTTGCGAAGCCGCGCCGGTTCGGCGCATACCGCATGTGACTTCGCGTGTGACTGACTGCTCGCCGCCCGTGCTCGCGGGCGGCGCAACCATTAGCGATCGATTTCGCCGAACACGATGTCCTGCGTACCGATGATCGTGACGGCGTCGGCGATCATGTGACCGCGCGCCATTTCGTCGAGCGACGCCAGGTGCGCGAAACCCGGCGCGCGAATCTTGAGGCGATACGGCTTGTTGGCGCCATCCGACACGAGATAAATGCCGAACTCACCCTTCGGATGCTCGACCGCCGCGTACGCTTCGCCTTCCGGCACATGGAAACCTTCGGTGAAGAGCTTGAAGTGGTGAATCAAGTCTTCCATGTTGGTCTTCATGCCGACGCGCGACGGCGGGGCAACCTTGTGATTGTCCGTCATCACCGGGCCCGGATTCTTGCGGAGCCACTCAATACACTGTTTCGCGATGCGGATCGACTGACGCATTTCTTCGACGCGCACCAGATAGCGGTCGTAGCAATCGCCGTTCACGCCGACCGGCACGTCGAAATCCATCCGATCGTACACTTCGTAGGGCTGCTTCTTGCGCAGGTCCCACGCGATGCCCGAGCCGCGCAGCATCGGGCCGGTCAGGCCCATCTGCAGCGCACGCTCCGGGCTCACCACGCCGATCCCGACCAGACGCTGTTTCCAGATCCGGTTGTCGGTCAGCAGCGTTTCGTATTCGTCGACGCACTTCGGGAAGCGCGTGAAGAAATCGTCGATGAAGTCGAGCACCGAGCCGCTGCGCGCTTCGTTCATCTTCGCGAGCGCCTTCTCGTTGCGAATCTTCGACGCCTTGTATTGCGGCATTGCGTCAGGCAGATCGCGATAGACGCCGCCCGGACGATAGTAGGCCGCGTGCATCCGGGCGCCGGACACCGCTTCGTACACGTCCATCAGGTCTTCGCGTTCGCGGAAAGCGTACAGGAACACGGCCATCGCGCCGACGTCGAGTGCGTGCGCGCCGATCCACATCAGGTGGTTCAGCACGCGCGTGATTTCGTCGAACAGCACGCGGATGTACTGCGCGCGCTCCGGCACTTCGATGCCGAGCAGCTTTTCGATCGCGAGCACGTAGCCGTGCTCGTTGACCATCATCGACACGTAGTCGAGACGGTCCATGTACGGCACGGACTGGATGAAGGTCTTGGATTCCGCGAGCTTTTCGGTCGCGCGGTGCAGCAGGCCGATGTGCGGATCGGCACGCTGGATGACTTCGCCGTCGAGCTCGAGCACGAGGCGCAGCACGCCGTGCGCTGCCGGGTGCTGCGGGCCGAAGTTGAGCGTGTAGTTCTTGATTTCTGCCATGACGCCCCCTTAATGTTTCAGACCGCCATAGCGATCCTCGCGGATCACGCGCGGCGTGATTTCGCGCGGCTCGATCGTCACCGGCTGGTACACGACCCGCTTCTCTTCCGGGTCGTAACGCATTTCGACGTAGCCCGACACCGGGAAGTCCTTGCGGAACGGGTGACCGATGAAGCCGTAGTCGGTGAGGATGCGGCGCAGGTCGGGGTGGCCTTCGAACACGATGCCGTACAGGTCGAACGCTTCGCGCTCGTACCAGTTCGCCGAGGTCCAGATGTCGACCAGCGACGCCACGATCGGCAGATCGTCGTCCGGCGCGAATGCGCGCAGGCGCAGGCGCCAGTTGTTCGTGACCGACAGCAGGTGCGACACGGCCGCGAAGCGCGGGCCGTCGTAGGCGCCGTCGCCGAAGGTCTGGTAGTCGACGCCGCAGAGGTCGATCAGTTGCTCGAAACGGAGCTTCGGATCGTCGCGCAGCGTCTTTGCGACTTCGAGGTAATCGCTCGCCTTCACGACGAGCGTCAGTTCACCGATCGCTTCGGTGAGGCTCACCACGCGCGCGCCGAGCGCGGCTTCGAGGTTTGCCTTGAGGGTCTCGATTTTGCTTGCCATATTGAGGGGACGCTCGGGGCTTTATTGACGGGCGATGGTATTGGTGCGGCGGATCTTCGCCTGAAGCTGGATCACGCCGTAGACCAGCGCCTCGGCCGTGGGTGGACAGCCCGGCACATAGACGTCGACCGGCACGATCCGGTCGCAGCCGCGGACCACCGAGTACGAGTAGTGGTAATAACCACCGCCGTTGGCGCACGACCCCATCGAGATCACCCAGCGCGGCTCGGCCATCTGGTCGTACACGCGGCGCAGCGCGGGCGCCATCTTGTTGCACAGCGTGCCGGCGACGATCATCACGTCCGACTGACGCGGGCTCGGGCGAAACACGACGCCGAACCGGTCCAGATCGTAACGGGCCGCGCCCGCGTGCATCATCTCGACGGCGCAACACGCGAGCCCGAACGTCATCGGCCACAGCGAGCCGGTACGCGTCCAGTTGATCAGCTTGTCAGCCGTCGTGGTGACAAACCCTTCCTTCAAGACCCCTTCGATACTCATTTGCTTTCCACTCCAGACGAGCGACCGAGCGTGGCCGCTCATGCAAACCGGCGATTAACCCATCACTCCCAGTCGAGCCCGCCTTTCTTCCAGATATAGGCAAAGCCCAGCAGGAATTCGAGCAGAAAAATCATCATTGCGATGAAACCCGGCCAGCCGATGTCCCGGAGCGCGACGCCCCACGGGAACAGGAATGCGGTTTCGAGATCGAAGATGATGAACAGGATGGCGACGAGGTAATACCGGACGTCGAATTTCATCCGGGCGTCTTCAAAGGCTTCGAAGCCGCACTCGTACGGTGCGTTCTTCTCGACGTCCGGCTTGTTGGGACCAAGGAGCTTGCCGATGCTGACCAGCGCTATACCTAAACCAGTGCCCACGAGGAGGAACAACAAGACGGGGTAATAGGCTGCGAGGTTCAAGGCAATCCTCTATCGGTTGGTTCTGAGCGTCCGGAGAATACCACTTCCGGCGGAAGGAATCATTTCGGAGTGCAGGCGATCGCAAGACAACCGCAAGCCCACCCCACAAATGAAAAATGCCAGCCACTGGAAGCGGCTGGCATTGAGTAACTTTGGTGCCGACGGCGAGACTCGAACTCGCACAGCTTTCGCCACTACCCCTCAAGATAGCGTGTCTACCAATTTCACCACGTCGGCACTGCATGCAACTCGGGTTGTGCTGCTCGTTCCCGCGAATCGCTTCAAGAATTAAATTCTAACCCGAGTTCCAGATTTGTTCAACGCACAACCGCAAAAAAATTAACTTTTTATTTCGGGACATCCTGGCCCGGCGCGCTTGCGGCCGAACCGGCGACAGCAGACGCCGCGACAGCCGGCGCCGATGCCGCGAGGGCCGATGCCGGCGCGGTCACTGCCGTGCCGAGCACGCCTGCCGACGGCGTCGACTTGTACGAACCGAGGTACGTCAGCGCGAGCGTCGCGACGAAGAAGATCGTCGCGAGAATGCCCGTCGTGCGCGACAGGAAGTTCGCCGAGCCCGTCGCACCGAACAGACTGCCCGACGCGCCGCTGCCGAATGCGGCGCCCATGTCGGCACCCTTGCCGTGCTGGAGCAGCACGAGCCCAATCACACCGAGTGCAGACAGCACCTGCACCACAATAATCAGCGTCTTGAATAACAGCATCACACCCACCCGATTGGATCGGGCGACCGGACCGACCGGCCGCCGTCATGGTTCAATTCGATCTCGGACCGCTCAACGCGCGGCCCGGCAGATCGCCAGGAAATCTTCCGCCTTCAGCGACGCGCCGCCGATCAGGCCGCCGTCGATGTCCGGTTGCGCGAACAGTTCTTCCGCGTTGTCCGGCTTCACGCTGCCGCCGTACAGCACGGACACGTCCGCCGCACCCTTTGCCGCGAGACGCGTCCGCAGGAACGCATGCACGTCCTGCGCCTGCGCCGACGTCGCGCTCTTGCCCGTGCCGATCGCCCAAACCGGCTCGTACGCGACGACGATACGCGCGGCCTCGTCAGCCGTCAGCACGGCCAGCACCGCGTCGAGCTGCGCACCGACAACCTGCTCGGTCGCACCCGACTCGCGCTCGTCGAGCGTCTCGCCGACACACACGACCGGCACGAGGCCGGCCGCGAGCGCGCGCTGCGTCTTCGCCGCGACCGTCTCGTTGCTTTCGCCGTGATACGCGCGACGCTCCGAGTGGCCGACGATCGCATACCGCGCGCCGAACTCCGCCACCATCGCTGCCGCCACCTCGCCGGTGAACGCGCCCTGCTCGTGCGCGGACACGTCCTGCGCACCGAACGCGACACGGCCACCGCCAAGCTGCGCCTGAACCTGCGCGAGATACGGGAACGGCACGCACACGCCGATCGACGTTTCAGCCGCCACCGTGCCCGCACCCTGCACCACTTCGTTCAGCAGCGCCTGGTTGCCGGCCAGCCGGCCATGCATCTTCCAGTTGCCGATCACTCGCTTTGTTCGTTGTTTCGACATCGTGTCTGTCTCGTCACTATCTTGTCATTAACGTGCCGGAACCCGGCCGTCAGGTTGGATCTGGCGAAGCAAACCCGCGATTTTACTGCGCGCGACTTGAACCGGTCAAACCGCGTATGTCAAGCCCGCTACGCGGGCCGTCACGCGTTCGTACCCCAATCGAGCACGATCTTGCCGATGTGCTCGCCGCTTTCCATCAGCGCATGCGCCTGCGCGGCTTCGCCGGCCGGCAGCACACGATAGATCACGGGCTTGATGCGACCGTCGGCCAGCAGCGGCCACACGCGCGCCTTCAACTGCGCGGCGATGCGCGCCTTGAACTCGACCGGACGCGGGCGCAGCGTCGAACCCGTCACCGTCAGCCGGCGGCGCAGGATCTCACTCAGGTTGACCTCGGCCTTCGCGCCGCCGAGCAGCGCGATCAGCACGAGACGGCCGCCGTCCGCGAGCGCGGACAACTCGCGCGGCACGTACGAGCCCGCCACCATGTCGAGGATCACGTCGACGCCGCGATCGTGCGTCAGCGACTTCACGACTTCGACGAAGTCTTCGGTCTTGTAGTTGATCGCGCGCTCGGCGCCGAGCGCCTCGCACGCACGGCACTTGTCGGCGGTACCGGCCGTCGCGAACACGCGAAAGCCCAGCGCATGCGCGATCTGGATCGCCGTCACGCCGATGCCGCTCGAGCCGCCCTGCACGAGCAGGGTCTCCTGCTCACCGCCCTCGCCCGCGCCGAGCTGCGCACGGTCGAACACGTTGCTCCACACGGTGAAAAACGTTTCGGGCAGCGAGGCGGCCTCGATATCGGTGAGGCCATCCGGCACCGGCAGACACTGCGGCAGCGGCGCGACCGCATATTCGGCATAGCCGCCGCCCGCGAGCAACGCGCACACGCGATCGCCCAGCTTCAGCCCGAACGGGTTCAGGGCTGCATCGGACAAATCGCCGCCGACGATCTCGCCCGCGACTTCGAGGCCCGGCAGATCCGACGCACCCGGCGGCGGCGCATAGGCGCCCTTGCGCTGGAACACGTCGGGCCGGTTCACGCCGGAGGCCGCCACCTTGATCAGCACCTCGCCGCGCTTCGGTTCGGGGCGCGGACGCTCCGCGAGCTTCAGCACGTCGGGGGCGCCGAATTCGGTGATTTCGATGGCTTTCATGGTGAGAGTCGCTCCAGGATCGGAATCGGATGGCACACCCGTGCGCACGGCGCGGGCGCCTCGCCGGCGCTGCTGCGCCGCACAACGATGCTACAGAAAAAACGGCCGGCACGCTTTCGCACTGCCGGCCGTTGATCCGCCTGTCCGCTTACTGCTGCGGCGGCGTATCCGACTGCGCTGCCGCCGCTGCTTCATTCAGCAGCGCCTTGGCCGACAGACGCACGCGACCCTTCTCGTCCGTCTGGATCACCTTGACCTTCACCTGCTGACCTTCCTTCAGGTAGTCGTTGATGTCCTTCACGCGCTCGTTGACGATTTCCGAGATGTGCAGCAGGCCATCCTTGCCCGGCAGCAGGTTCACGATCGCGCCGAAATCGAGCAGCTTGAGCACCGTGCCTTCGTACACCTGACCGACTTCGATCTCGGCCGTGATTTGCTCGATGCGCTTCTTCGCTTCGGCCATGCCTTCGCTGCTCGTGCTGGCGATCGTCACGACGCCGTCATCCGAGATGTCGATGGTCGTGCCGGTTTCTTCCGTCAGCGCGCGGATCACCGAACCGCCCTTGCCGATCACGTCGCGGATCTTTTCCGGGTTGATCTTGACCGTGATCATGCGCGGCGCGAATTCCGACAGTTGCGTGTTCGCACCCGACACCGCCGACGTCATCTTGCCGAGGATGTGCAGGCGGCCTTCCTTCGCCTGCGCGAGCGCGACCTGCATGATTTCCTTCGTGATGCCCTGGATCTTGATGTCCATCTGCAGCGCCGTCACGCCCTGCTCCGTGCCGGCCACCTTGAAGTCCATGTCGCCGAGGTGATCTTCGTCGCCGAGGATGTCGGTCAGCACCGCGAACTTGTTGCCTTCGAGGATCAGGCCCATCGCGATACCCGCGACGTGCGCCTTCATCGGCACGCCGGCGTCCATCAGCGCGAGGCAGCCGCCGCATACCGAAGCCATCGACGACGAACCGTTCGACTCGGTGATTTCCGACACGACGCGGATCGAGTAACCGAATTCGTCGGCGCTCGGCAGGCACTTGACCAGCGCGCGCTTGGCCAGCCGGCCGTGGCCGATTTCGCGGCGCTTCGGCGAACCGACGCGGCCCGTTTCGCCGGTCGCGAACGGGGGCATGTTGTAGTGGAGCATGAAGCGCTCGCGGTATTCGCCTTCGAGCGCGTCGATGATCTGCTCGTCACCCTTCGTGCCGAGCGTCGCGACGACCAGCGCCTGCGTCTCGCCGCGCGTGAACAGCGCCGAGCCGTGGGTACGCGGCAGCACGCCGGTGCGGATTTCGATCGGACGCACGGTGCGCGTGTCACGGCCGTCGATGCGCGGCTCGCCGTTCAGGATCTGCGAACGGACGATCTTCGCTTCGATGTCGAACAGCACGTTGCCGACCGTGGCCTTGTCGGCCGCGACCGTACCGGCCGCCAGCGCGTCTTCCTCGAGCTTCGCCGAGGTCGCCGCGTAGACTTCCTTCAGCTTCGCCGAACGCGCCTGCTTGTCGCGGAGCTGGTAAGCGGCGAGCAGATCGTTCTGCGCCAGCTCGGTCACGCGTGCGATCAGCGCCTCGTTCTTCGGCGCCGGCTGCCAGTCCCACTCGGGCTTGCCGCCGTCGCGCACCAGTTCGTGGATCGCGTCGATCGCGATCTGCATCTGCTCGTGGCCGAACACCACGGCGCCCAGCATCACTTCTTCCGACAGTTGATCGGCTTCCGACTCGACCATCAGCACCGCGCGCTCCGTACCCGCGACGACGAGGTCGAGGCTCGATGCCTTGAGCTGGTCACGCGTCGGGTTCAGCACGTACGCGTTGTCGATGTATGCCACGCGTGCGGCACCGACCGGGCCGTTGAACGGCAGGCCCGACACGGCGAGCGCGGCCGATGCGCCGATCAGCGCGGGGATGTCGGCCGGGATTTCCGGGTTCACGGACAGCACGTGGATCACGACCTGGACTTCGTTGTAGAAGCCTTCCGGGAACAGCGGGCGCAGCGGACGGTCGATCAGGCGCGACGTCAGCGTCTCGTGCTCCGACGGACGGCCTTCGCGGCGGAAGAAGCCGCCCGGGATCTTGCCCGCCGAGTAGGTCTTCTCGAGGTAGTCGACGGTCAACGGGAAGAAATCCTGGCCCGGCTTCGCCGACTTCGCGCCGACGACGGTTGCCAGCACGACGGTGTCTTCGACGTCGACGATCACGGCGCCGCTCGCCTGGCGGGCGACTTCACCGGTTTCGAGGCGCACCTTGTGCTGGCCCCACTGGAATTCCTTCACGACCTTGTTGAACATGGACATGGTTGCTCCTTTGTATTCATGCATTTCATTCGCCGCGCCGGCCATCCCGCGCGGCGGCGTCCCGACCGAATCACCCGGAGCAAGGTGTGTTTTTTATGCCATTCCAGCGCGGCGCTCAGGCAGCAGCGCGCTGGAATGACACAAATCCTGCCCCGGTATCGGTCGCGGCGGCGGCCCCGCACGAACGTGCCGGACAGCCTGCGATGCGTGTGACGCTACGCACCGCGCAAAAACAAAATGCCTGTATCAGCGGACTGACACAGGCATCTTGCTGGCGGCAATCGCCTCGATTACTTACGCAGACCCAGCTTCTCGATCAGTGCGCGGTAACGGTCGGCATCCTTGCCCTTGAGGTAGTCGAGCAGCTTGCGGCGGCGGCTCACCATGCGCAGCAGGCCGCGGCGGCTGTGGTGATCCTTCGCGTGGGTCTTGAAGTGACCCGTCAGTTCGACGATACGTGCGGTCAGCAGTGCGACCTGGACTTCGGGCGACCCCGTGTCGTTGGTACCGCGGGCGAACTGAGCAACGACTTCCGACTTCTTGATATCTGCAACAGACATGTGATTTCCTTTCTAACTGAACAGGCGGACACGGAAGAATGGCCGTGCCGTGACTTACAACCGGCGCGCATTGTAGCACAACTCGATGCCGTTTTTACCCCCACCGTCACGGGCGTGTCATCGAGCACGTCGACGGCATCTCCGTACGCTGCGCCGGCACCGCGAGCACCGTCCGGAAGCCGTAGCCCGATCCCTCGTTGTCGAAGCGCACGCCCGGCGTGCCGACCTTGTCCATTTCCATCACGTAAAGGGGCTGGATCAGCTGGTGATCCTGGGCGCGCATCCGCGACGCGTGGAAGCCGTCGTCGAACGACAGGCCCTCGAGCGCACGCGCGACCGCCGCCGGGTCGGCCGAACCCGCGCGGGTCAGCGCCGCGGCCAGCATCTCGATCATCTGGCTCATCCGCCGCACCGGGTAGTCGTCCTGCGCGGCCGGGAAACGGGTCCGGAACGCGCGGTAGAACGCGTCGGACTTGGCGCCGCCCGCGTTCGGGTGCCAGTCGGCCACCGCCACGACGCGGCCGACGCCCGCGTCGCCGAGGGCCGCCGGCGCGCCGAGGCTGTTGCCGTAGAACGTATAGAACTTCGCGTCGAGCCCCTGTTCGCGCGCCGCCTTCACGAGCAGCGTGAGGTCGTTGCCCCAGTTGCCGGTCACGACGGCGTCCGCGCCGCTGGCGCGGATCTTCGCGATATACGGCGAGAAATCCTTGATCCGGCCGATCGGGTGGAATTCGTCGCCCGCGATCGTCACGTCCGGGCGCCGCGCCGCGAGCGCCTGCCGCGCGAGGGCGCTGACGTCGTGGCCGAAGCTGTAGTCCTGGTTCAACAGATAGACCTTGCGCAGCGCGCGATCGCGCGCCATCACGTCCGCAAGCGCGGCCATCCGCATGCCGGCATGCGCATCGAAGCGGAAATGCCAGAAACTGCAACGCGCGCCGGTCAGCGCCGGATCGTCGGCCGAATAGTTCAGGAACAGCATCCGGTTGTCCGGATCACGCGCGTTCAGCTTGTCGAGCGCGGCGACGAGCGCGGCCGCGACGGCCGAGCTGTTGCCCTGCGCGACGAAGCCGACATGCCGGTCGGCGGCCACGCGCAACTGCACGAGCGCCTCCTCCGGGCTGCCCTTGCTGTCGAGCACGACGAGTTCGAGCGGATGCGCGCCGTCACGCAGCTTCACGCCGCCCGCCGCATTGACCCGCTCGACACCGAAGCGCAGGTTGCGCTCCACCGCCGCGCCCGCGTTCGCGAACGGGCCCGACATCCCTTCGATCAGCGCGATCCGCACCGGCTCGCCGCCGGCAAACGCGGACGACACCAGCATCCACCCCGCGCTCCACGCGAGCGCGCACCGTTTCCACCCCTGCATCGGCCACCTGCCCTTCAATCTGCCCGAGAAGCGCGGATCATAGGCCGCCGCGCCCGCCACCCGCAAGCGCGACAGCCAGCGATCCGCACCGATTTTTTACGCGCGATGCGCCGTCGCGCGCCGTCCGTGATAAAACGGGACTTGTTTCCGTGTTCTGGAGAATCCGATGCGCATTCGCATTCCCGCGCGCCTGCCCGTGCTGATCGCCGGTGCGGCCGCGCTGCTGGCCGGTTGCGCGCAACCGTGGCAGCAATACCAGGCCGGCCAGGACGAGTCGGCGATCGTCGCGCGCATGGGGCCGCCGCGCGAGATCTACGACCTGCCCGGCGGCGGCAAGCGCCTGATGTGGCCGACCCAGCCGATGGGCGAAATCACGGTCGCGGCCGACGTCGATGCAGCCCACCGAATCGTCAACGTGCGCCAGGTGCTGCAGCCGAGCGAGTTCTATCGCGCGGAGATCGGCAAGTGGACGAAGACCGACGTCCTCGTCAATTTCGGACGCCCGGTCGAAACCTCCTACTTCCCGCTGATGAAACGCGAGGTGTGGACGTACCGGTATCTCGAGGACAACGTCTGGTACATGATGTACAGCTTCTACTTCGATCCGCAGGGCATCCTGCGCACCACGCAGAAAACGCCGGACCCGCTGCACGATCCCGATCGCCGCACCCTGTTCTGACCGATTGCGTATTTATACGCAATTGTCGCAATGGCCATTCACGAATTATTGCGTGAATGGCCATTTCATTTTTTCCGCTGCCTTATTTAATTCAACGAATAAGACGGAAAACTTTTCCGATCGATGACATTGCGATGGCAATACGCTGAACGCCCCGTCATGCGGGCCGTAGCGGGAAACAGGCACGCCCGGGGGCATGTTATGCGTCGCACTGGTGCATGCAATGCACTACGCCCAATCAATTTGAAACAATTTGTATCAACCCACCCGCAGTGCTAGGGCATACCCCTAATATCAGTCGAAAATCCAACCTTTCAATTTAGAAAGCATGCGATTGCGCCATTTCGTTCGATATTTATTTGCCTTTATCAAAAAGGAGTCCTCATGAATCGCCCCAAGAGCATGCTGGTTGCCAACATTGCCTGGGCCCGCGAGACGCGCGAACACACGCCCGGCTTTTTCGACGCGCTCGCGCGCGGCCAGAATCCGCGCGTACTGTGGATCGGTTGCGCGGACAGCCGCGTGCCAGCCGAAACCATCACGCACTGCGCGCCCGGCGAGCTGTTCGTCCATCGCAACATCGCGAACCTGTTCCACCCCGACGACGACAATTCCGCCAGCGTGCTCGAGTACGCAGTGCGGGTGCTGAAGGTCGACCACGTGATCGTGTGCGGTCACTACGGGTGCGGCGGCGTGCGTGCATCGCTGCTGCCGCCGCCCGCCGACCTGCCGCACGTCGCGCGCCGCATCGCGCCGCTCTGCGCGCTCGCGCGGCGCCATCGCGACACACTCGACGGGCTCGACGAGCTCGCCGCGGCCGACCGCCTCGCCGAGCTGAACGTGCTCGAACAGGTGCGGCTGCTGCGCGCGTCGCCGATTGTGCGCAGCCGCGAGCGGCCACCGCTCGTGCATGGCTGGATCTTTTCGCTCGCCGACGGCCGCCTGAAGGAGCTCGACTCCGGCTATGCGGCGTCGCCGACCGAAGCCGAGCCCGAACGCGCTGCCGCCGTCGCGCTCGGTTGACCCGCGCCCTGCCCCTCCACGTCAACGAAACCACCCCAACCATGAAACTGAACGAGCGCCTGTCCACCCTGCCGCGCGACATCGTCGCCGGCATCGTCGTTTTCCTCGTCGCGCTACCGCTCTGTCTCGGCATCGCCAATGCGTCCGGCGTCGAGCCGTTCGCCGGGCTCGTGTCGGGCATCGTCGGCGGCATCGTCGTCGCACTGCTGAGCGGCTCGTCGCTGTCCGTCAGCGGGCCGGCCGCCGGCCTCGTCGTGATCGTCGTCGAAGGGATCGCGCAACTCGGCAGCTTCTCCGCGTTCCTGCTCGCGGTGCTGCTGTCCGGCGTGCTGCAGTTCGGCTTCGGCATGCTGCGCGCCGGCCGCTTCGCCGCTTACGTGCCGTCGCCCGTCATCAAGGGCATGCTCGCCGCGATCGGCCTGCTGCTGATCGTGAAGCAGATTCCGTTCGCATTCGGCCTCGGCGGCCAGGCCGCGCAATCGTTTGCGAACTGGCCGGGCCTGCCGACCGCATGGGCCGCCACGGCGATCGCGCTTGCGTCGCTGGCGCTGCTGATCGCGTGGGACACGCC
The DNA here is from genome assembly GCF_014211915.1 of Burkholderia cenocepacia. NCBI lineage: Bacteria > Pseudomonadati > Pseudomonadota > Betaproteobacteria > Burkholderiales > Burkholderiaceae > Burkholderia > Burkholderia cenocepacia. The sequence continues at coordinate 3,072,160 of NZ_CP060039.1, forward strand.
GGCTCTCAAGCGCTTCGCGTGGGTGCGCTCGGTACCCGCGCCGCTCGCGGTCGTCGTGCTCGGTATCGGCGCGACGCTCGTGCTCGGCGTGGTCGCACCGGCAGCCGCACCGGGCGCCGCGCATCGCGTCACGCTGCCCGAATTCGACTCGTTCGCGGCGCTCGCGGCATCGCTCAAGCATGCAGAGCTCGGCCCGAACTTCGCGCAACTGCTCAATCCGGACGTATGGCGCGTGGCGATCACGCTTGCGGTCGTCGCAAGCCTCGAGACGCTGCTGTGCCTCGAAGCGGTCGAACAGATCGATCCGAAGCGGCGGCCGACGCAACCCGATCGCGAGTTGAAGGCGCAGGGTGTCGGCAACCTCGTCGCGGGCGCCGTCGGCGGCCTGCCGATCACGTCGGTGATCGTGCGCAGTTCGGCCAACGTCAACGCCGGCGCGCAAAGCCGGATGTCCGCGATCGTGCACGGGGTCCTGCTGCTCGCGAGCGTGTTTGCGCTCACCGGCCTGATCAACCTGATCCCGCTCGCGAGCCTGGCCGCGATCCTGATCCACACCGGCCTGAAGCTCGCGAAGCCCGCACTGTTCCGCTCGGTGATGAAGCAAGGCCCGGCCGCGTTCGCACCGTTCGCAGCGACGATCGCGGGTGTGCTGGCGGTCGACCTGCTGTTCGGCATCGCGCTCGGCCTCGCATGCAGCGTGCTGGCCGTCGCCGTCGCGAACCTGAAGAGCCCCGTCACGCTCGCGCAGCATGACGATCACTTCCTGCTGTCGTTCCGCAAGGACGTGTCGTTTCTCGGCAAGGTGCAGGTCAAGCACCACCTGCGGCACATTCCGGACCGGGCGGCGGTGATCATCGACGCGACGCGCGCCGACTACATCGATCACGACGTGCTCGAACTGCTCGATGCGTTCGTCGCCGATGCGCCGCGGCGCGGGATCGCGGTCGAGTTCCGCCGGCGCAATCCGGCGCCACGCCCGGCGGCGCGCCGCTGGCTGTTCCGCGCGCCGGCCGCGGAATGAGCGGCCAATGAAAAAAACGCCCCGGCGGCGCAGGGCCGCACGGGGCGTCTCGGTGCCGCGCAACGCGCGGCGCTTACGAGCGCTGCGGGTTGAGCTTGTCGTCCTTCGAGTGCAGCTTGTTCAGCGCGGAAATGTACGCCTTCGCGGATGCGGCGACGATATCCGGATCGGTGCCCACGCCGTTGACGATCCGCCCGCTCTTCGACAGCCGAACGGTCACTTCGCCCTGCGCCTGCGTGCCGGTCGTGATCGCGTTCACCGAGTACAGCAGCAGCTCGGATCCGCTGCCGACTTCACCCTCGATCGCATTGAACGTCGCGTCGACCGGGCCGTTGCCGCGCGCCTCGCCGGTCACTTCCTTGCCTTCGACCGCGAACACGACCTTCGCCTGCGGCTGCTCGCCCGTTTCCGAACGCTGCGACAGCGACACGAACTTGAAGTGCTCCTGTTCCTGCGCGAGCGCCGATTCCTCGGACACGATCGCGATGATGTCCTCGTCGAAAATCTCCGCCTTGCGGTCGGCCAGATCCTTGAAGCGCATGAACGCGGCATTCAGTTCGGCTTCGCTGTCGAGCGACACGCCCAACTCCTGCAGACGCTGCTTGAACGCGTTGCGGCCCGACAGCTTGCCGAGCACGATCTTGTTCGCGGTCCAGCCCACGTCTTCCGCGCGCATGATCTCGTAGGTGTCGCGCGCCTTCAGCACGCCGTCCTGGTGAATGCCCGATGCGTGTGCGAATGCGTTCGCGCCGACCACCGCCTTGTTCGGCTGCACGACGAAGCCGGTAATCTGCGACACGAGCTTCGACGTCGGCACGATCTGCGTCGTGTCGATGCCGACGTCGAGACCGAAGTAGTCCTTGCGGGTCTTCACGGCCATCACGATTTCCTCGAGCGACGTGTTGCCCGCGCGCTCGCCGAGACCGTTGATCGTGCATTCGATCTGCCGCGCACCGCCGATCTTCACGCCGGCGAGCGAGTTCGCCACCGCCATCCCGAGGTCGTTGTGGCAATGCACGGAGAAGATCGCCTTGTCCGAGTTCGGAATGCGTTCGCGCAGCGTCTTCACGAGGTTGCCGTAGAGTTCCGGCACGCCGTAGCCGACCGTATCGGCGATGTTGATCGTCGTCGCGCCCTCGGCGATCACCGCTTCCAGCACGCGGCACAGGAAATCGAGATCCGAACGGCTGCCGTCTTCCGGCGAGAATTCGACGTTGTCGGTGAACTTGCGCGCGAAACGCACCGCGAGACGCGCCTGCTCGAACACCTGGTCCGGCGTCATCCGCAGCTTCTTCTCCATGTGCAGCGGCGACGTCGCGATGAACGTGTGGATCCGCGAACTGTTGGCCGGCTTGAGTGCGTCCGCCGCGCGCTGGATGTCCTTGTCGTTGGCCCGCGCCAGCGAACAGATCGTGCTGTCCTTCACGAGACCGGCGATCGTGTGGATCGCATCGAAATCGCCGTTCGAGCTGGCGGCGAAACCCGCCTCGATCACGTCGACCTTCATCCGCTCGAGGTGCTTCGCGATGCGGATTTTCTCTTCCTTCGTCATCGACGCGCCGGGCGATTGCTCGCCGTCACGCAACGTCGTATCGAAAATGATCAGCTTGTCTGTCATGGGGGGCTCCAGGGCTCTTTTATACGGAAGTCAAACGTAACGAGATCGCGCCACCGCTGGCGACGCTCAACAACAGACGAGGCTTGAGACGGAGGGCGAGAACGGTCAGCGCGGCAGGCGCGCCAAAGCTGGCGCGCGTAGCGGCGCACCGGCCAGAAGGAGGGGGAAGCGGGGAAATGCAGTCATGCCGCAGACTATAGCGACATTCCGTGGACCGCGCAATTGGACGACACCCGAGAACGGCACCCGGGAAACCGTGAACCGGCGCGGCCTGGCCCGCAAAAAGGGGCAAATGGAAACGGCGGCCCCGAGGCCGCCGTTTCCGGGCAGATCGTGCGTCGGCGTCAGTGATCGCGCTGCGACGAGCGCGCCGGATTCGCGCGCCCGCGGATGGCCATGTAGGCCCAGAACACGTAGCCGGACAGCCCGTACAGCACGAACAGGCAGAACAGCATCAGCGGCGGATCGGACGACACGAGCACGAACGCGACGACGACGAGCAGGATCGCCGCGAACGGCACGCGGTGCCGGACGTCGAGCGCCTTGCCGCTGTAGAACGGCGCGTTCGACACCATCGTCACGCCCGCGTAGATCGTCAGCACGAACGCGACCCACGGCAGCCAGCCGAGCTTCATCGGCACGCGGTTGTCGGTCGCGAGCCACACGAAGCCGGCGATCAGCGCGGCGGCGGCCGGGCTCGGCAGCCCCTGGAAGAAGCGCTTGTCGACCACGCCGATGTTCGTGTTGAAGCGCGCGAGGCGCAGCGCGGCGCCCGAGCAATAGACGAACGCGGCGAGCCAGCCCCAGCGGCCGAGATCCTTCAGCACCCACTCGTACATCACGAGCGCGGGCGCGACGCCGAACGACACCATGTCGGAAAGGCTATCGAACTGCTCGCCGAACGCGCTCTGCGTATGGGTCATGCGCGCGACGCGCCCGTCCATCCCGTCGAGCACCATCGCCACGAAAATCGCGATCGCGGCGATCTCGAAGCGTACGTTCATTGCCTGCACGACCGCGAAGAAGCCGCAGAACAGCGCGGCGGTCGTGAATGCGTTCGGCAGCAGATAGATGCCGCGCGTCTTCAGGAACCGCTGGCGCGCAGCGCGGCGGCTCTCGAGCGGCGCCGCATCGGGCGCCATCACCTTGTTGCGGCGGAACGGGCGTGGCGTCTGGCCGGAGCCGTTACGCGGCCGACGCGGTTTGAATGCGGCCATCGTGCGCCCCGCCGCTTACTGTTCGAGCTCGGCGAGGATCGTCGACGACGCGTAGACCTTCTCGCCGATCGACACCTTCGCGCGGCTGCCGAGCGGCAGGTACACGTCGACGCGCGAACCGAAGCGGATGAAACCGTAACGCTGGCCGCGCGACAGCGGCTCGCCGGCGCGCACGTAGCAGAGGATCCGGCGGGCGATCAGGCCGGCGATCTGCACGGACGTGACGGTCTTGCCGCTCGCCGTCTGGATCACGACCGCATTGCGCTCGTTCTCGGTCGACGCCTTGTCGATCGCCGCGTTCAGGAACGCGCCCGGGAAATACTCGACCTTGCTGATCGCGCCATCGACCGGCGAACGCTGCGAATGGACATTGAAGACATTCATGAACACGCTGATCTTCAGCGCTTCGCGGTTCGCGTACGGATCCTGCGCGGTCTCGACCGCGACGATGCGGCCGTCCGCCGGGCACAGCACCGCGTTCGGCTGCGCCGGGATCGGGCGCTGCGGATCGCGGAAGAACTGGACGACGAAGACGAGCAGCAGCCAGAACGGCCACGCGAAGCCGAAGCCCCCGACGGCATGGATCAACAGCGCGACGACGGCTGCAATCGCGATGAACGGCCAGCCTTCGCGCGCGATGATCGGATGAGGATAGTTCATGGATTCGTTCTGTGTTCGGTGAATTGCAAAGCACGTAGCATAACAAAAGCCGCCCGGGGCACTGCTGCCTTCGGACGGCTTTTTGATGCCGACCCTCCACTCGAAGGGCCGGAACAGCACGAGGTGCTTAGTTCTTCGTCTGGTCGACGAGCTTGTTCTTCGCGATCCACGGCATCATCGCGCGCAGCTTCGCGCCGACCTGCTCGATCTGGTGCTCGGCCGTCAGGCGGCGGCGCGACTGCAGCGTCGGGGCGCCTGCCTTGTTCTCGAGAATGAAGCTCTTCGCGTACTCGCCCGTCTGGATGTCGGTCAGGCACTGCTTCATCGCCTTCTTCGTCTCTTCCGTGACGACGCGCGGGCCGGTCACGTACTCGCCGTACTCGGCGTTGTTCGAGATCGAGTAGTTCATGTTCGCGATGCCGCCTTCGTAGATCAGGTCGACGATCAGCTTCAGCTCGTGCAGGCACTCGAAGTACGCCATTTCCGGCGCATAGCCGGCTTCGACCAGCGTCTCGAAACCCGCCTTGATCAGCTCGACGGTACCGCCGCACAGCACGGCCTGCTCGCCGAACAGGTCGGTTTCGGTTTCTTCACGGAAGTTCGTCTCGATGATGCCGGCACGGCCGCCGCCGTTCGCCGCCGCGTACGACAGCGCGATGTCGCGTGCCGCGCCCGACTTGTTCTGCGCCACCGCGATCAGGTGCGGCACGCCGCCACCTTGCGAGTACGTGCCGCGCACGGTGTGGCCCGGCGCCTTCGGCGCGATCATGATCACGTCGAGGTCGGCGCGCGGGATCACCTGGCCGTAGTGCACGTTGAAGCCGTGCGCGAACGCGAGCGCCGCGCCCTGCTTGATGTTCGCGTGGACTTCCTTCGCGTACACGTCGGCGATCTGCTCGTCCGGCAGCAGCATCATGACGACGTCCGCGCCCTTCACCGCTTCCGCGACTTCCTTGACCGACAGGCCGGCGTTTTCGGCCTTGCTCCACGACGCGCCGCCCTTGCGCAGGCCGACCGTCACGTTCACGCCGCTATCCTTCAGGTTCAGCGCGTGTGCATGGCCTTGCGAGCCGTAGCCGATGATCGTGACTTGCTTGCCCTTGATGAGGGAGAGGTCAGCGTCTTTGTCGTAGAAAACGTTCATGATGGTTCCTTCGCTAATTCAAAAAAATTCAATAATTCGTTCGGATGGAGTACTGCGGGCCGGGACATGACGGCGCACCCGGCGTGCCTCTTTGGCTATGTCGGCATCACACCTTCAGGATGCGCTCGCCGCGTCCGATGCCGGAGCTGCCGGTGCGCACGGTCTCGAGGATCGCGCCCGCGTCCAGCCCCTGGATGAATGCGTCGAGCTTGTCGCTCGCGCCCGTCAATTCGATCGTGTAGGTCTTCTCGGTCACGTCGATGATGCGGCCGCGGAAAATGTCCGACATCCGCTTCATTTCTTCGCGCTCCTTGCCCACTGCACGTACCTTGATCAGCATCAGCTCGCGTTCGATGTGTGCACCGTCGGTCAGGTCCACCACTTTCACCACCTCGATAAGGCGGTTCAGATGCTTCGTGATCTGTTCGATCACGTCGTCGGAGCCAATGGAAACGATGGTGAGCCGCGACAGCGATTGGTCTTCGGTCGGCGCCACCGTCAAGGTTTCGATGTTGTAGCCGCGTGCGGAAAACAGGCCGACCACGCGCGACAGCGCGCCCGGTTCGTTCTCCAGCAGGACGGAAATGATGTGTCTCATGTTCGCTTCTTCCAGAATGTGTCCGTGTCGATTCACTCGCGCCGCGCGCCGCCGCGTGCCGCACCGCCCTTCGTGAAGGCGGCCGCATCCGGCCAGACGCGCGTCGCGCCGTTACAGATCTTCCGATCCGAGCAGCATCTCGGTGATGCCCTTGCCGGCCTGTACCATCGGCCAGACGTTTTCGGTCGGATCGGTCTGGAAGTCGAGAAACACGGTGCGGTCCTTCAGGCGCAGCGCTTCCTTCAGCGCCGGCTCCACATCCGAAGTCTTTTCGATCCGCATGCCGACATGGCCGTACGCTTCGGCGAGCTTCACGAAATCGGGCAGCGCATCCATGTACGAATGCGAATAGCGCTTGCTGTATTCGATCTGCTGCCACTGGCGGACCATGCCGAGGTAGCGGTTGTTCAGCGAAATGATCTTCACGGGCGTGTCGTACTGCAGGCAGGTCGACAGTTCCTGGATGCACATCTGGATCGAGCCTTCGCCCGTGATGCACAGCACGTCGTCGTCCGGATGGGCCATCTTCACGCCCATCGCCGCCGGCAGGCCGAAGCCCATCGTGCCGAGGCCGCCGGAGTTGATCCAGCGACGCGGCTTGTTGAAACGGTAGAACTGCGCGGCCCACATCTGGTGCTGGCCGACGTCCGAGCACACGAACGCATTGCCGTCCGTCAGCTCCCACGCCTTCTCGACCACGTACTGCGGCTTGATGATCTCGCTTTCGCGGTCGAACTTCAGGCAGTCCTTCGCGCGCCAGCCCTCGATGTCCTTCCACCATTGCGCGAGCGCCTCGGTGTCGGGGCCATGCTCGGCCGTCTGCAGTTGCTCGATCAGCTCCTTCAGCACTTCCTTCACGTCACCGACGATCGGGATGTCGACCTTCACGCGCTTCGAAATCGACGACGGGTCGATGTCGATGTGAATGATCTTGCGCGGGCGCGACGCGAAGTGCGCCGGGTCGCCGATCACGCGGTCGTCGAAGCGGGCGCCGATCGCGATCAGCACGTCGCAGTGCTGCATCGCCATGTTCGCTTCGTAGGTGCCGTGCATGCCGAGCATGCCGAGGAATTTCTTGTCCGACGCGCGATAGCCGCCGAGGCCCATCAGCGTGTTCGTGACCGGGTAGCCGAGCAGGTCCGCGAACTGGTTCAGTTCACGCGACGCGTCGGCGAGGATGATGCCGCCACCCGTGTAGATGTACGGACGCTTCGCGGTCAGCAGCAGCGACACGGCCTTGCGGATCTGGCCCGAATGGCCTTTCGTGACAGGGTTGTACGAGCGCAGCGACACGCTCTTGATCGGCTCGTACTGGCACGGCGTCTTCGAGATGTCCTTCGGGATGTCGATCAGCACCGGGCCCGGCCGGCCGGTGCGGGCGATATAGAACGCCTTCTTGACGGTTGCCGCGAGGTCGCGGACGTCCTTCACGAGGAAGTTGTGCTTCACGCACGGACGCGTGATGCCGACGGTGTCGCATTCCTGGAATGCATCCTGGCCGATCGCGGCAGTCGGCACCTGGCCGCTGATCACGACCATCGGGATCGAATCCATGTAAGCCGTTGCGATGCCGGTCACCGCGTTGGTGACACCGGGGCCCGACGTCACGAGGCAGACGCCGACATTGCCGGTGGAGCGCGCATACGCATCGGCTGCGTGCACGGCCGCCTGTTCATGGCGCACCAGCACGTGCTGAATCTTGTCCTGCTTGTACAGCTCGTCGTAGATGTAGAGAACCGAGCCGCCGGGGTAGCCCCAGATGAATTCGACGTTTTCGTCGGCCAGTGCCTTCATGAGCACGGTACCGCCGATGGAGTCGCTATCGGGAGGGGAAAGGGGTTCCGACGTGGAGAATTCCGCGCTGGGCATGTTCATTTTGACCTTTCGAATTTTCGGCAAAAAATTGATCGGGTGCTCTCTGCCGGGCTTGTGGCTCGGGTTCAAGCGGCGCGTCCAGTTTGAAGGGCGGGCTTCTTGGGCCAGCCTCAAATGAGACCATCACTTCATGTTGCGAATCGCTGACGATAGCGGGTCGTGATGGGGCCGTCAAGTAAAATATCCCGCAGCGCATCATGCACGCCGCGGGGCGTCCCGCCGGCGCGGCTCGCGCGCAACGTGCGGCGCCCGACCCGGTGCCAAGCCGCACGAAAATTTGATAGCATCCGCGGGTTTTACGAAATTTTTCGACCTTTTACACCACGCAGCGGGCCGCAGCGCATACCTTCACGGAATGGCATCAGACAAGGAACTCGCCGACTTTCTGGCGGGCGTCGAAAGGCGCGCGTTCAAGCAGGCTGCGTACGCCGTGCGTGACGACGATGCGTCGCTCGACATCGTGCAGGACGCGATGATCAAGCTCGCGGAAAAGTACGGCGACCGGCCGTCGGCCGAGCTGCCGCTGCTTTTTCAGCGGATCCTGCAGAACGCGATCCACGACTGGTTCCGCCGGCAGAAGGTCCGCAATACGTGGGTGACGCTCTTCTCGTCGCTGAACAACACCGACGACGACGACTTCGACCCGCTCGAAACACTCGAATCCGCGGACGACAACGCGGGCGTCGAGAGCAGCGAGCACCGCCTCGAACGAGAGCAGGTTCTGGCCCTGATCGACGAAGAAATCCAGAAACTTCCGGCGCGTCAACGGGAAGCGTTCCTGATGCGTTATTGGGAAGATATGGATGTCGCCGAGACTGCCGCCGCAATGGGGTGCTCCGAGGGCAGCGTCAAGACGCACTGCTCACGAGCCACTCATACCCTGGCGCAAGCGCTCAAGGCCAAAGGAATCACGCTATGAGCTCCGCAAACCGAGAACACGAATTCGCGCTGAAGGTGCGCCGCGCGCTGGACGAGCGCGCGTCCGCGCTGCCTGCCGCGACCACCGATCGGCTGGCCGTCGCCCGCCGGGCCGCGCTCGCGCGCAAGAAGCCCGAAGCCGCGACCGCGCCGGTGTTCGTGCCGGCCTTCGCCGGCGCGGCCGGCGCCTACGGCCCGACGCCCGCGAACCGCCCGCCGACGTCGTTCGGCCGCCGCCTGCTGCGCGCGTGGCCGCTCGCGTTGCTGCTCGCGGGGCTCGTCGGCATCGCGTACTGGGAAGACATGCAGCGCACCGCCGAACTCGCCGACATCGACGCGGCGATGCTCAGCGACGACCTGCCGCTCAACGCGTATCTCGACCACGGGTTCAACGCGTATCTTTCGCGCGCTCACTAACAGACAATAACGAGGGGATCGTACGGGTGAGTCAGAAGCGCGGCCTGGCCGTATTTTTCGGATGCGTGATCGCGATCGCCGTTTCCTACGTCGCCACGTATCCCCGATTCCACCCGGCCCCCGCGACGATGCCCGTCGCGACCACCAGTTCCGCCGCGCCGGCGTCGGCCGCGGCCGGGCTGACCACCGAACTTCCGCCGCTGCCGCTTCCCCTGCCGCTACCGGCCGCCGCCGGCCCGCTGTCGTGGGCGCGCCTCACGCCGGCGCAGCACGCGGCCCTCGCCCCGTTCGCCGACCAGTGGGACGGCTTCAGCGATGCCCGCAAGCGTAAATGGCTGAAGATCGCATCGCGTTTCGCGAAGTTGTCGCCGGATGACCAGAAGCGCCTGCAGGAGCGGATGACCGAATGGGCGAAGATGACGCCCGAGCAGCGCCGCGTCGCACGCGAGAACTACCAGAGCGCGAAGGAACTGTCCGCGCAGGCGCGCGAGCGCGCGTGGAAGGCCTATCAGCAACTCCCCGAGGAGCAGAAGGAACGGCTTGCCGCCGCCGAACGCCGCCGCAAGCCGAGCGTCGTCAGCGCGCCGCCGACCGTCGCCGACCGTGACGTCCGCCGCCTCGTCAATTCGCACGAACACCCGGCCAGCGGTGCGGCCGCCGCTCCGGCGCCCGCGTCGGCCGGCGTCGCCGCGCAGCCGGTGCCCGCGTCGTCGACGTCCGGCACCGCGTCCGCACCGGCCGCCGTGGCGCCGGTGTCGCCCGCCGACGCGCCTTCGCTGTTCAAGGGCTCCTGAACGGCCGTGGCAAACGCCCGCGCGCCCGACACCCCGACCGCCGCGCCGTCCGTGCGACGGCGCCTCGCCGCGCTACTCTACGAGGGCGTGCTGCTGTTCGGCGTCGTGTTCTTCGCCGGGCTCGCGTTCAGCCTCGCGACGCAGCAACGCAACGGCCTCGTCCATCACAACCTGCTTGCCGCGTGGATCGCGCTCGTCGTCGGCGCGTATTTCGTGTGGTTCTGGACGCACGGCGGCCAGACGCTGCCGATGAAAACCTGGCGGCTGCGGCTCGAATCGTCGAACGGCCGGCCGCTGAGCGCCGGCCACGCGCTCGTCCGCTACGTGCTCGGCTGGCTGTGGTTCCTGCCGCCGCTCGCGCTGCACCCGCTCCTCGGCCTGTCGGTACCCGTCACGCTCGCGCTCGCCGCCGCGTGGATCATCGTATGGGCCGGCGCCGCCCGGTTGCACGCCGGCCGCCAGTTCCCGCACGACCGGATCGCGCGCACCCGCGTCGTCGCGATACCGCGCTGACGCGCCGCATTCGCCAGACGAAAGCCGCTCGCTCGGTGCTCCTGCCCTCCGGACGGCCTTGCCGAACAAGCTTCGGCCGTTCAGTGCGGCAGATGACGCAACGCCCGCTCGTTCACTGCTAAACACCCTTCAACGGTCGTAATAAGAACGTCTCGTGACTGTCATGGCACAGTCACGCCCGCATGGCGGAATGCCGGTAATGTCAACCGGCGCGAGTCATGCATGGGCCAGAAAACGTCCGCGACCTCACTGTTTCGTCACCCCATCGGCGCCCGCGCCGCCACTGCGTTCCTGTCCGGCTCGGGGGCAACCGACGGCGTGGTGTCGCACAAGCCGCCCGTCGCGCCCACCACGCAGCACGAGGACCCCGAGCCGTCCGCCCATCGCTACCGCACCATCTGGCTGTCCGACATCCACCTCGGCTCGAGCGGCTGCCAGGCGCCCTACCTGCTGGATTTCCTGCGTCACAACGACTCGGAATACCTGTACCTGGTCGGCGACATCATCGACGGCTGGCAGCTGAAAAAGGGCTGGTACTGGCCGCAGGCGCACAACGACGTCGTGCAGAAGATCCTGCGCAAGGCGCGCAAGGGCACGCAGGTCGTCTACATCCCCGGCAACCACGACGAAGGCGCCCGGCAATTCTGCGATCTCGCGTTCGGCGACATCCAGGTGCGCGGCGAGGCATTCCACACGACGCTCGCAGGCAAACGTTTGTGGATCGTGCACGGCGACCTGTTCGACGGCGTGATCCAGCACGCGAAATGGCTCGCGTACCTCGGCGACACGCTCTACACGCTGATCCTCGTGCTGAACCGCTGGTTCAACCGGATCCGCAGCCGGCTCGGCTTCCAGTACTGGTCGCTGTCGCAGTACCTGAAGCACCAGGTCAAGAACGCGGTCAACTTCATCTCGCAGTTCGAGACCGTGATGACCGACGAGGCGCGCCGCCGCGGCTGCGACGGCGTCGTGTGCGGCCACATCCACAAGGCCGAGATTCGCGACATCGACGGCGTGCTGTACTGCAACGACGGCGACTGGGTCGAAAGCCTGTCCGCGCTCGTCGAAACGATGGAAGGCGAACTGAAGATCGTCTACTGGACGGTGATGCGCACCGCACCGTCGGAGACCACGTCGCGCAAGGCCAAGGCCGCTGCCTGACACAACCCTACTTACAGGACATGCCGCGATGAAGATCATGATCGTCACCGACGCGTGGGAACCGCAGGTCAACGGCGTCGTGCGCACGCTGAAGAGCACGGCGCGCGAACTCACGGCGCTCGGCCACCGCGTCGAACTGCTGACGCCGCTGGAATTCCGCACGGTGCCCTGCCCGACCTACCCCGAGATCCGCCTGTCGATCCTGCCGTACCGCAAGCTGCGCGCGCGGATCGATGCGTTCGCACCCGACGCGCTGCACATCGCGACCGAAGGCCCGCTCGGCCTGGCCGCGCGGCGCTATGCGCGCGCCCGCAAGCTGCCGTACACCACCGCGTACCACACGCGCTTTCCGGAATACGTGCAGGCGCGCTTCGGTATTCCGCTCGCCGCCACCTACCGCTTCCTGCACTGGTTCCACGGCCCGTCGCTCGCGGTGATGGCGCCGACGCCGGTCGTCAAGCAGGACCTCGAGAAATTCGGCTTCACGAACGTCGTGCTGTGGACCCGCGGCGTCGATCTCGACATCTTCCGGCCGATGGAGTCGAAGGTGCTCAACACCGCGCGGCCGATCTTCCTGTACGTGGGCCGCGTCGCGATCGAGAAGAACGTCGAGGCGTTCCTGCGCCTCGACCTGCCCGGCTCGAAGTGGGTCGCGGGCGAAGGCCCCGCGCTCGCGGAACTGAAGTCGCGCTACCCGGAGGCGAACTATCTCGGCGTGCTGTCACAGACCGAGCTCGCGAAGGTGTATGCTGCGGCCGACGTGTTCGTATTCCCGAGTCGCACCGACACGTTCGGCCTCGTGCTGCTCGAAGCCCTCGCCTGCGGCACGCCGGTGGCCGCGTATCCCGTCACGGGCCCGATCGACGTGCTCAGCGGCGGCGACGCGGGCGCGATGCACGAGGACCTGCAGGAAGCCTGCCTCGAGGCGCTGAAGATCGAACGCACGACTGCGCGCGCGTGGGCGGAACGCTTCTCGTGGCGCGCGGCATCCGAGCAGTTCGCGTCGCATCTGAAGCCGCTGCCGAAGACCGCGTACTCGCCAGCCGAAGGTGCCGCCGTTTGAAACGAGACCTGAACGACAAGATCCCGCCCCCCGCCGCGACGCCGTCACGGCACCGCCCGTTCGACGAGGAAGAGCCGCACGCCGATGCGGACGTGCACCCGCACGAGCCGCTCGGCCCCGACGACCGGCTCGCGCCGTTGCCGCCGAACCCGTACAAGCGCCACCGCGGCATCACGCGTGCGTGGTTCGCGCTCAAGCATTCGCTGAACGGCTTTCGCGTCGCGATCCGCGAGGAAAGCGCGTTTCGCCAGGAGCTCACGCTCGCCGCGCTGATGCTGCCGATCGGCGCGTTCGCGCCGGTGCCGGCCGCATCGCGCGCGCTGCTGATCGGCTCGGTGCTGCTGGTGCTGATCGTCGAGCTGCTCAACTCGAGCGTCGAAGCCGCGATCGACCGCATCTCGCTCGAGCGCCACGAACTCTCGAAGCGCGCGAAGGACCTCGGCAGCGCGGCCGTGACGGTCGCGCTGTTCGCGTGCGTGACGACGTGGGGCTTCGTGCTCGGGCCGGTCGTCGCACGCTGGCTCGGCTTCTAGACAACCGCCCGGCGTCCTTCCCGTCGCCCGCATGCGGCGCTGCACCATGCGCCGCGCGGGGCCGCGATCATGAAATGCCCCGATGTGGCGAAACCCCGGTTTATAATCGTCCGCTAGACATAGAACAGCAACCCGCGCCGGACGAATCACGCAGCATCGATTGCAGCGCCCGCCAGTCCGGCACACACAGGGCCGGACGACATGGAAGCGAAACCTCCCCGCCGCACCCGCGAACGGATTCTCGAGTTGTCGTTGAAACTCTTCAACGAGATCGGCGAGCCGAACGTCACCACCACGACGATCGCCGAGGAAATGGAAATCAGTCCAGGCAACCTGTACTACCATTTCCGCAACAAGGACGACATCATCAACAGCATCTTCGCGCAGTTCGAGCAGCAGATCGAACGGCGGCTGCGCTTCCCCGAAGATCACCGTCCGACGATCGACGAAACCTGGTCGTACCTGCAGTACATGGCCGATTTCATGTGGACCTACCGGTTCCTGTATCGCGACCTCAACGACCTGCTCGCGCGCAACCGCACGCTCGAGACGCACTTCAAGCAGATCATCAGCCACAAGGTGCGCTTCGCGCACGACATGTGCGAGCTGCTCGTCTCCGATGCCGAAATGGTCGCGACGCCCGCCGAGATCGAAGTCATCGCCACCAACATGGCGGTGATCTCGACCTACTGGCTGTCGTACCAGTACGTGATGCATCCGCGCAAATACAACGACCAGGACGCGATCCGCGAAGAGCTGCACCAGGTGAGCATGCACGTGATCTCGATCATGGCCCCGTACCTGCGCGGCCGTTCGCGCCAGCTGTTCGACGACCTCGTCTCCGGCAAGCTGCCCAAGCGCCAGTTCACCGACTACCTGCCGCCGCGCGACGGCTCCCCGCGCCCCGCCGACAGCCCCGTCGTCACCGGGCAGGCGTCCTCCAAGGATTCCAAGCAATGAAGGCAGTCTGCGTTTACTGCGGCTCGTCGTCCGGCGTGCGGCCCGTCTATGCCGACGCCGCGCGCGCGTTCGGCCGCGCGCTCGTCGATGCGGGCCTCACGCTCGTGTACGGCGGCGGCCGCGTCGGCCTGATGGGCGTGATCGCCGACGAAGTGATGGCGGCCGGCGGCCGGGCGGTCGGCGTGATCCCCGAGCTGCTCGTCGACAAGGAAGTCGGCCATACGGGGCTGTCGGAACTGCACGTCGTGCCCGACATGCACCATCGCAAGAAAATGATGGCCGACCTCTCCGACGCGTTCGTCGCGATGCCCGGCGGCGCCGGCACGCTCGAGGAGCTCTTCGAGGTCTACACGTGGGCGCAGCTCGGCTATCACCGCAAGCCCGTCGCGCTCTACAACATCGATTCGTTCTACGATCCGCTGATCGCGCTGCTGCGCCATACGGTCGACGAAGGCTTCATGCGGCCTGCCTATTTCGACGCGCTGTGCGTCGAATCGGAACCCGTCGCGCTGATCGAGCGGCTGCGCCACTACCAGCCGCCCGCCCGCGACAAGTGGGCGCCCGACGCAGCGAAGTGATCCGCACCGGAAACCGCACGCGATGACCGCACCGTCCGACCGCAAGGCAGTCCTCATCACCGGCGCGAGCCGCGGCATCGGCCGCGCGACCGCCGTGCTGGCGGCCGAACGCGGCTGGGACGTCGGCATCAACTACGCGCGCGACGCGGCGGCGGCCGAACTGACCGCGCAGGCCGTGCGCGACGCGGGCGGCCGCGCGTGCATCGTCGCGGGCGATGTCGCGAACGAGACGGACGTCGTCGCGATGTTCGATACGGTTGCGACCGAGTTCGGGCGCCTCGACGCGCTCGTGAACAATGCAGGCATCGTCGCACCGTCGATGCCGCTCGCCGACATGCCGGTCGACCGGCTGCGGCGGATGTTCGATACCAACGTGCTCGGCGCCTATCTGTGCGCGCGGGAAGCGGCGCGCCGGCTGTCGACCGACCGTGGCGGCCGCGGCGGCGCGATCGTCAACGTGTCGTCGATCGCGTCGCGGCTCGGCTCGCCGAACGAGTACGTCGACTACGCGGGCTCGAAAGGCGCGGTCGATTCGCTGACGATCGGCCTGGCAAAGGAACTCGGCCCGCATGGCGTGCGCGTCAACGCGGTGCGCCCCGGCCTGATCGAGACCGAAATTCATGCAAGCGGCGGCCAGCCGGGCCGCGCAGCCCGCCTCGGCGCGCAGACGCCGCTCGGCCGAGCGGGCGAGGCGCAAGAGATCGCGGAAGCAATCGTCTGGCTGCTCGGCGACGCGGCGTCCTACACGACGGGCGCCCTGCTCGACGTCGGCGGCGGCCGCTAAGCTGACGCGCGGCGCAACAATACAGCGATCGAAACCGCCTCGTAGTCACGGCGCCACAAATCTCCACAATTCCGTGACACTTCCAGTAAACATCCGTAACAATTCCGTGCTCTACTAGCGGCCATTCAGACAGGTGTCTCAAACACGCTGTCCGTTACCCCGGATGTAGCCCCTTATCGGTCCAGCCCATGTCGCCGGACCGGCTCGACTCGACCCGAGATCTTTTCCATGCCTGGAACCGCAGCGCCCAGCCGGCGACGCACGTCCGTGCCCGCCCCGGCCGCGCACACCCGCTCGACCGCCGATACCGACGTCCTCGCGACGCTCGACGTCGCCGCCCCGCCCGTCGCCGCCTCGACCGCCACGATCAGCGCCCCGCGCGACCGCTCGCTGCTGCTCGGCTGGCGCGCCTGGCTGTTCGTCGCCGCACTGGTGTGCGCGTACACGCTGCCCGGTGTGCTCGGCCACGATCCGTGGAAACAGGACGAAACCTACACGTTCGGCATCATCCAGCACATGCTCGAGACCGGCGACTTCGTCGTGCCGACCAATGCCGGCCTGCCGTTCATGGAAAAGCCGCCGCTTTACGCATGGGTCGGGACCAGCCTCGCGTGGCTGCTGCAGCGCGTGATGCCGCTGCACGACGCGGCGCGCCTGGCGAGTGCCCTGTTCGCCGCGCTCGCGTTCGGCTTCATCGCACGCGCGGCCCGCGTGGCCAGTCGCGCGGACACCTGGTTCGACCTGCGCGTGCTCGGCCCGGTGGTACTCAGCGCCGGCACGCTCGTCGTCATCAAGCACGTGCACGACATGATGACGGACGTCGCGTTGTTTGCCGGCACGGCAATCGGGTTCTGCGGGCTGCTCGAACTCGTGATGCAGCATGTCGCGCAGGCGCAGCAGATGCGGCACGGGCTGCCGATACATCCGGCGAGCCGCTGGGCCGCGCCGATCTTCGGCGCGGGCGTCGGCATCGCGCTGATGGCGAAAGGGCTGTTCGTGCCGCTCGTGTTCGCGGCCACGCTCGTGTGCACGCTGGTGCTCTACCCGGCCTGCCGCACCCGCTCGTTCGCACGCGCGCTGGGCGTCGCCGCACTCGTGTTCGCGCCGTTCGCGCTGATCTGGCCGACCGCGCTGTTCCTGCGCTCCGAAACGCTGTTCATGACGTGGTTCTGGGACAACAACGTCGGTCGCTTCTTCGGTTTCTCCGTGCCCGAACTGGGCGCGGAAAACGACAAGCCGTTCTTCATCCTGCGCGCGTTCCTCACCGTCGGCTTCCCGGTCGCGCCGCTCGCGATCGTCGCGCTCGCCCGCGGCGCATGGCGCGACTGGCGTGCGCCGCGCATCGCGCTGCCCGTGCTGTTCGCCGGCATCGGGCTCGTGGTGCTGCAGGTGTCCGCGACGTCGCGCCAGCTCTACATCCTGCCGTTCTTCGCGCCGCTCGCACTGGTCGCCGCGCAGGCAATCGAGCGCCTGCCGCGCCGGCTGCATCTCGCGTGGGATTACCTGAGCCGCATCCTGTTCGGCACGGTGGTCGTGCTCGCGTGGGCGATCTGGGCGGTGATGGCCGATCCGGCCGCGTCGCGCGCGGATCTCGCGCTGCTCGGCCGCTGGCTGCCGCTCGACTGGACGATGCCGATCCAGCCCGCGCTCGTGACCGGCGCGCTCGCGCTGACGGTCGGCTGGCTGACGCTGCTGCCGAAGCTGCGCACGACGGGGCTGTGGCGCGGCGCGCTGTCGTGGGGCGCCGGCGCGATTGTCGCTTGGGGGCTCATCTATACGCTGCTGCTGCCGTGGCTCGACGTCGCGAAGAGCTACCGCTCGGTGTTCGACGACCTGAACGCGCATCTCGCGCTCGAATGGAACGACGGCGACTGCATGGCGAGCCTGCATGGGCTCGGCGAATCGGAAGCGCCGATGCTGTACTACTTCTCCGGCATCGAGCACACGCCGATCGACGACGCGAAGACGACGCGCTGCACGTGGATGATCGTGCAGGGCGTGCGGGCCGTCGATCCCGCGCCGGGCAGCGAATGGAAGCTGTTCTGGGCGGGCGCCCGCCCGGGCGACAACGAGGAATTGCTGCGCGTCTACGTGCGCACGCCCGAACAGCACCTGCAGTGATACAGGACGGCGCGATGCGCCGTCCTGCCCGCCTTCACTTTCCTCTTCGGCATAGGTCGCGGCAATCCGGCCGACCGGTGCGCAGCCCGTGCTGCCGCACCCGCGCCTGCACGAACCCGCAAGCGCCCGGGCGTTAGCCGCCCCGTTCCCTCATCTCGCCAACGTACGGATCGTCAGAACGACGAGCCGGGCTCTCGCAGAAACGCCGTTTCCTCGTCGGTCGACGCGCGACCGAGAATCGCGTTCCGGTGCGGAAAGCGGCCGAAGCGCTCGACGATCGCCGCATGCAGCAACGCGAAGCGGTGATAGCTCTCGCATCCGGCCTCGTCGCGGATGCCCGCGCACAGGCGCACGGCCTCGCGCTGGCTCTCGACCGACTCGTCGTGCTCGAACGGCAGATACGCGAACGCACGGTGATGGCCGCTCGGCAACCGGGTGTCCCAGCCGGCCGCGACGACGCGGCGGGCGAGCGCGAGCGCTTTCGGATCGGCGGCGAACGCGCGCGGCGTGCCGCGATGGATGTTGCGCGAGAACTGGTCGAGCACGACGATCAACGCCAGCGCGCCCGACGGCGAATCGGCCCAGTGATCGCAGGCGCCGTCGCACGCGGCGTCGAGCAGTGCGCCGTAACGCGTGCGCAGCACGTCGTCGAACGCGACGCCGCCGTTGAACCAGACCTTGCGGTTCTGCCCGAATTCGGCCGAGCCCGGCTCGCCGAACCAGAAATCGAGAATCTCCCTTGCTTGCGGATCGAGCGCCGCCGCGCCTGTTTTCCCGGTATCGACCGTCATGCAAACTCCAGTACGAGGCGCCGTGTGCGCGCGCTCTTCT
This sequence comes from Burkholderia cenocepacia, assembly GCF_014211915.1. Classification (NCBI taxonomy): domain Bacteria; kingdom Pseudomonadati; phylum Pseudomonadota; class Betaproteobacteria; order Burkholderiales; family Burkholderiaceae; genus Burkholderia; species Burkholderia cenocepacia. The sequence continues at coordinate 3,090,966 of NZ_CP060039.1, forward strand.
TTTCCAGTTTCGCAACCCGCAACCCGCCGATTTCGGATGTGTTGCGCACATGCGTGCCGCCGCACGGCTGCAGGTCGACGTTTTCGATGCGCAACAGCCGCACGCGGCCGAGGCCCATCGGCGGCTTCACGCTCATCGTGCGCACGAGTTCGGGACGCTCGGCCATCTCGTCGTCGGTGATCCATTCGGTCGTGACCGGATGCGCGCCGACGACGAAGTCCGCGAGGCGCCGCTCGACGTCGTCGCGGTCTATCGCGTCGGAAGTCGCGAAATCGAGCCGCACGTAGTCGGCCGTCACGCTGCAGCCGTCGACCGCGTACGGCAGCACCGCGCACATCAGGTGCGCGGCCGTGTGCAGACGCATGTGCCGGTAGCGGCGCAGCCAGTCGATCTCCGCGACCACGCGCGTACCGGGGGCGAGCGTCGCGACGCTCGCCTCCTGGCCCGGCGCGGGCACGTGGACGGCGTCGTCGGGCGTCGCGCCGTCGAACTTCGCCTTGCGCGTGTCGGCAATCGCGATCGTACTGCCGTCGGGCAAAGTCAGCGTGCCGGTGTCGCCGGCCTGGCCGCCGCCGAGCGGATAGAACACGGTGCGGTCGAGCCGGATGCCGTCGTCGCCGACGGCCTGGACGATCGCCTCGCATTGCGTGAGGTACGCGTCTTCGCGAAACAGCGCTTGTGTCGTCATCGGGCAAGCCTCGTATCGATGGAGAAACGGCCAGTGTCGCGCCGGGCCGCTCGTGCGCCCAGACGCAGATCGTCCCGCGCGCGGACAGCGGCGTACCGGTCGATCAACCGGGCCGGTTGCGCATCCAGTCGGCCGTGTCGTAGAACGAATGCATGAGCCGCTCGCGCAGCGGCTCCGGCAACCCGACGTCCTCCATCGCCCACGCCATGCAGCGCAGCCACTGGTCGCGCTCGACCGACGCGATCGGGAACGGCAGGTGCCGCGCGCGCAGCCGCGGATGGCCAAACCGGCTGATGTAGTGGTCGGGGCCGCCGAGCCAGCCGCACAGGAACCAGAACAGCTTGTCGCGCGAACCGTCGAGCGACGGCGGATGCAGCGCGCGAATCTGCGCGAACTCGGGCTCGAGGTCCATCAGGTCGTAGAAACGGTCCACCATTTCGCGCACGCGGGCTTCGCCGCCCACGAGTTCGAACGCCGTCGGCTGCGCCGGCGCATCGTCATTCACATCGGTCATTACGGATAGTCGGAAAACGGGATCTTCGAGGCCGCGGGCGACGCTCAGGCATCGCGCAGCGACTGCAGCGCGGGGCGCCGCAACACATTATGCAGGCTCAGCCAGCCGGCCGCACCGGCGCAGACGACACCGGCCGCGATGCCCGCCGGCACGAGCCACGGATCGACGGCGAGCTGGAAGTCGAACACGCGCGACGCGAGCACCCAGCCGACCGCGCTCGCGCCCGCCGACGCGAGCGTGCCGGCCAGCGCGCCGACCACGACGAATTCCGCGCGCTGCACTGCGTTGACCTGCGCGCGCGACGCGCCGAGCGCACGCAGCAGCGCGGCCTCGCGCACGCGCTCGTCCCGCGAGCCGGCGAGCGCCGTGTACAGCACGAGCACGCCGGCCGCGAGCGTGAACGCGAACAGGAACTGCACCGCTCCGACCACCTGCAGCATCATCCGCTGCAATTGCGCGAGGATCGGCGCGACGTCGATCGCGGTCAGGTTCGGGTAGCGCGCGATCAGCGGATCGAGCAGCGCGGCGTTCGAGGCCGGCAGATGGAAGCTCGTCAGGTAGACGGCGGGGAAATCCTTCAGCACCGGCGGCGGCATCAGCACGAAGAAGTTGACGCGGAACGAGCCCCAGTCGAGCTTGCGCACGCTGGTGATCGGCGCATCGACCGTCAGCCCCGTCACGTCGAAGCGCAGCGTGTCGCCCGGTTTCACGTTCAGCGTCTTCGCGAGGCCGGCTTCGATCGAGATCTGCGGCGTGGCCGCGTTGCCGAACCAGTCGCCTTCGACGATCCGGTTGTCGGACGGCAGTTCGGTCGTATACGACAGGTTGAACTCGCGATCGACGAGCCGGCGCGCCTCTTCGGAAGGATACGCGTCCGGATTCACCGGCTTGCCGTTGATCGCGACGAGGCGGCCGCGCACCATCGGCGCGGGCACCGCGTCGCGCACGCCGTGCGCGGCCAGATAGGCGGCGACATCGGCGCGCTGGTCGGGCTGGATGTCGATCAGGAACTGGTTCGGCGCATCGGGCGGCGTCGACTGCCGCCAGCCCGCCACGAGGTCGTTGCGCGTGATCGCGATCAACAGCAGGCACATCAGGCCGAGCGCGAGCGCGGTGATCTGCAGCGCGCTGGCCGTGCCGCGCCGGTGCAGCGACGCCAGCGCGTAACGCCAGCCGACGCCCGCGGCCACGCGCGCATTGCGCACCGCGCGCGCGCCGGCGAACAGCACGAGCCGGGCGATCAGCGCGAACCCGACCAGCGCGCCGGCGAAGCCGCCCGCGACGATCAGGCCGAGCTTCAGGTTGCCGGCGGCCACGATCAGCAACCCCGCGAACAGCACGACGCCGATCGCATACGCGGCCCACGCGGTGCGCGACGCGTCGCCCCACTCGCGCCGCAGCACGCGTACCGGCGGCACGCGCGTGAGCGGCACGAGCGGCGGCAGCGCGAAACCGAGCAGCAGCACGAGCGCGGCGCCCATGCCGATCAGCGCCGGCCATAACGTGGGCGGCGGCAGCACGACGTCGATCAGGCTGCCGAGCGCGGCCAGCAGCGCCCAGTGGCCGCCGTAGCCCAGCACCGCGCCCGCGGCGCCCGACACGATGCCGACGCCGACGAATTCGAGCGCGAACAGCGCGCCGAGCGTGCGGCGGCTCACGCCGAGGCAGCGCATCGTCGCGCAGCCGTCGAGATGACGCCGCATGTAGCGCTGCGCGGCCATCGCGATCGCGACCGCCGCGAGCAGCGCGGTCAGCAACGCGACGAGCGTCAGGAAATGACGCGCGCGATCCAGCGTCTGCCGCACCTGCGGCTGCCCTTCCTGCAACGACTCGAGCCCGACGCCGCGCAGCTTCCCGCCGTCGACGCGCTGGTGCGCATACGTTTCGAAGCGCGCAATGGCCGGTGCGTCGCCGGCGACCAGCAGCCGGTACGTGACGCGGCTGCCGTAGCCCGTGAGCCCCGTCGCGGCGAGCTCGTCCGCGCGCATCATCAGCCGCGGCGAAAAATTCACGAACGAAAAGCCGCGATCGAGTTCGCGGGTGATCGCCGCGGCGACCGTGAACGTGCGCAGCCCGACACGCACCGTATCGCCCGCCTTCAGGTGCAGCGCGTCGAGCAGCGCCGGATCGGCCCATACGGTGCCCGGCGCGGGAATCGCGGCCGCCTTCCGCGTGGTGGCGGCACCGGCCGGCAGGATCTCGACCGCGCCGCGCAACGGATAGCCGGGCGACACGGCCTTCACGGCGGCGAGGCGCGACGGCGCGGCGTCGGCCGCCTGGCCGCCCGCGGCGGCCGCGATCATGCTCGGGAAGATGGCGGTGGTCGCGGTACGCAGGCCCAGCGCGCGGGCCTGCCGGTCGAACGACGGATCGACGGGGCGATCGGCGCGCACGACGAAATCGGCGCCGAGCATCTGGCGCGCGTCGCGCTCGAGCCCCTGGCGCAGGCGGTCGGCGAGAAAGCCGACGCTCGTCAGGGCCGCGACCGCGAGCACCAGCGCGAGGACCAGCAGCGTCAGTTCGCCCGCGCGCCAGTCGCGCGCGGTCATCCGGGCGGCCTGGTGGATCAGGTCGCGCAGGCCGAAGCGGCCGGCATGCGCGCGCCCGTCATGGCCGGGTTGCCCGGCCGGCGGCTGCGCCGCGTGTTGCGGCCCCTTCAATCGCGTTTCCCTCCGATCGAGTTGAGCCGCGACACCATGTGGTTCGCCATTCCGCGAAAACCACCCGACACGCCGCGCCACAGCCGCGGCAGCGCCCACGCCGACGCCGCGATGAACGCGGCGAGCAGCACGAGGAACGCGAGCGGAACGAAGAACGCGAGGACGAGCCCGCCGACCACGAGACCGTCCTCGGTCGACGACGCGACCCAGTTCGAAATCGGTTCGGGAGACAGGTTGATCAGCGCGCGCGTGCCGGCCTTCGCCACGTGCGCGGCGCCGGCGAGCGAGCCGCCGGCGAGCCCCGCGACCGCCAGCATGGTCGGGTCGGCATGGCCAAGCGCGCCGGCCGCGAGCACGGCGCCGGCCGGAATGCGGATGAAGGTATGCACGGCATCCCACAGCGAGTCGAACGCGGGGATCTTGTCGGCAAGGAATTCGGTCACGGTGAGCACGGCCGCGGCGCCGATGACCCACGGCGACATCAGCACGGCCAGCGTGTCGGGCAGATGGAGCCAGCCGAACCGCGCCAGCACGCCGGCGATCAGGACCGTCAGGTACAGGCGCAGGCCGCTCGCCCACGCGAGCCCCGCGCCGAGCGAAATGGCTTCGATCATGGCCCTCTCCTTGCACTTTCCGTGCGTTTTGCCGATTGACCGGATCGGGTCGGACAGACTGGCCGCGCGGCGCGTGGCGACCGGCACCGCGTGCCGCGAGAAGCACGACGGGATTCAGGCCCGAATGCGTTCCATTATAGACAGGCTGGGCGGGCGGCCGGCGCAATTCCGCGGTGCGGGATGGCGCCCGGGCGCATGCGCGCCCGGCATCCCGTCGTCAGGCGGCCGACGACAGCTTCAGGCCGACCAGCCCCGCGACGATCAGCGCCGCGCTCGCGACGCGCGCGACGGTCAGCGCCTCGCCCATCATCACGATACCGAACACGAACGCGCCGACCGCGCCGATGCCCGTCCACACCGCGTATGCGGTGCCGAGCGGCAACTGGCGCATCGCGACCGCGAGCAGCCCGAAGCTGGCCAGCGCCGTCACGATCGTAAACACCGACGGACCGAGCTTCGTGAAGCCGTCCGACGATTTCAAGCCGGCCGCCCAGGCCACTTCCAGCAAACCGGCGATCAATAACCATACCCACGCCATCTCGACGTACTCCAGATCGGATGGGGCCGTCCCCGTTGAAGCGAATGGCCCGGGGTCGTCCCCGGGCGGCGCCGAGTATAACAAGAGGCTTACGGACCTGCCGGCTGCCGGCCACGTCGGCGGCCGATGCGGGGCGCGATCGGGCGGCCGCGGTCAGTTCGCCACGCGCTTCGGCGCACCGCCGCCGACGCAGCGATCGTCGCGGTACAGCGCCCACTCCTCGCACACGCGGCCATCCTCGAACACGCACATCCCGACCTGCCCGCTCGACAGGTTGCGGATCACGTGGCGACCGCCGAGCTTCTCGCAGTTGACCGACGCGGGATTGGCCAGCGCCACCTGCGCGGGCGGCTGCTGCCCGGGCGGCAACGGCTGGGCGAACGCGCCGGGCGCGACCAGCGCCAGCGCACAGATGACGACCAGACGGACGGACATTGCACGCTCCTCGTTTTCGTTCGCGGAACGGTCAGGATAGCGGGGATTGCGCAACGGGTGTGCAAGGCCGGCGCCGGTCGAGAGACTGTCGCGCCGGCGCAACCGTGCCGATGCGCGGCGTCACGGCCGCATGCGCCGCCGCGCACCGCCCGTCACACGGCGCCGACGAGCCGGTAGCCGACGCCCGTCTCGGTGACGATGTGCTCGGGCTGCGCGGGATCGGCCTCGAGCTTCTGGCGCAGGTGCGCCATGTAGATGCGCAGGTAGTGATGGCTCTCGACGTGCGACGGCCCCCACACGTCGCGCAGCAGCTGGCGGTGCGTGAGCACGCGCCCCGCGTGACGCACGAGCGTCGCGAGCAGCCGGTATTCGAGCGGCGTCAGGTGCACGATCGCGTCGTCGCGCCACACCTGGCGCAGCGCGAGATCAACGGTCACGGTGCCGAAGCTCACCTTCGGCGACTCGTTCGCGCCGCCCTGGTTGCGCCGGCGCAGTTGCGCGCGCATCCGCGCCCGCAGTTCGGACACGCCGAACGGCTTGGTCAGGTAGTCGTCGGCGCCCGCGTCGAGCGCCGCGACCTTCTCCTCTTCCTGCGTGCGGGCGGACAGCACGATCACCGGCACCTCGGACCAGCCGCGCAGCTCGCGGATCACGTCGAGGCCGTCGGTATCGGGCAGGCCGAGGTCGACGATCACGAGATCGGGCTTGCGCGTCGCCGCGTCGATCAGCCCCTGCTTGCCCGTCTCGGCCTCGAACACCGCGATGTCCTCCTCTTCGAGCGCGGCGCGCACGAAGCGGCGGATCTGCTTTTCGTCCTCGATCAGGACGACGGTCAGGCTGGGTTCACTCATGGTCTGGCAATGACTCGGATGGAGGCGATGCGCCCGGCAGGTCGGATTCGTCGTCGGGCACGGCGGGGGCGGCCGGCGGCGTGTCGACCGGCAGCGTGAACCAGAAGCGCGCGCCCGTCACGTGGCCGTCGGGCGCGGTGCGGTTGAGCGCGCCGATTTTACCGCCGTGCGCCTCGACGATCGCGCGGCAGATCGCGAGGCCGAGCCCGATGCCCGGCGTCGCCGATTCCTTCTCGCCGCGCGTGAACTTGTCGAAGATCCGCGTTTCCATGCCGGCCGGCAGGCCCGGGCCGTGATCGTCGACGTGCACGCGAATGAATGGCTGCCCGTCCTCGGTCACGCGCTCGGCGCCGATGTCGAGCGACGTATCGGGCGGCGTGTACTTCGCCGCGTTCTCGAACAGGTTGGTGAACAGCCGCTCCATCAGCACCGCGTCCATCTGCAGCAGCGGCAGGTCGGCCGGCAGCGCGACGCGCGCGGGATGGCGCGCGAGCACGCGCCGGCAGGCGGCGAGCGCAGCGCCGACCGTTTCCTCGAGCAGCGACCACTGGCGCTTCAGCTGCAGGCTGCCGGCCTGCAGCCGCGCCATGTCGAGCAGGTTCGTGACGATGCCCGTCATCCGCAGCGCCTCGTCGTGAATCGCGTCGACGAGTTCGCCCTCGCGCTGCGCGAGCCGCCCGGCCGCCGCGGCGTCGCCGGCCTGCGCGGCCGCGCGCCCGTTCGCTAGCATCGACGAGAAGCCGACGATCGTCGTGAGCGGCGTGCGCAGGTCGTGCGAGATCGCCGACAACAGCGAATTGCGCAGCCGCTCGGACTCCATGTTGACGAGCGCGTCGCGCGCGATCTCGACGTAGTGCACGCGCTCCAGCGCCAGCGCGATCTGCGCGGCGAACGCGTCGAGCATCCGCTGCTGCTCGGGCACCTCGAGTTCGCGCGGCTCGCGCGACGCGACGGCCAGCACGCCGCGCGTGCGCATCGGCGCCTTCAGCGGCAGGTACAGCGCGGCCGTCGCCGGCAAGGTATCGGTGCCGCGCCCGGCCGGCTTCTGCTGGTCGTACACCCACTGGCCGACGTCGCTGTCGAGCTCGGCACCGGTCAGCGTGATGGCCGCATCGGGCTCCTCGATCTTCTGCCGCACCTGGTCCGCGCTGTCGGGCAAAAGGAACGCGACGCGCGCGCGGAACACCTCGCCCACGTGGCGGCTGCCGATCTCGACGATCTGCTCGGTCGTCAGCGCCGCGCCGAGCTCGCGCGCCATCGCGTAGATCGCGCCGGTGCGGCGCTCGCGGCGCTGCGCGACGCTCGCCTGGCGCGTCAGCGTCGACGTCAGGTGGCTGATCACGAGCGACGTGAGCAGCATCCCGAAGAAGGTCAGCAGGTATTGCGTGTCGCTGACCGAGAACGACATGCGCGGCGGCACGAAGAAGAAATCGAACGCGGCCACCGACAGGAACGACTGCAGCACGCCCGGGCCGCGCCCGAGCCGCACCGCCGAGAACACCACGCCGAGCAGGTACAGCATCACGAGGTTCGTGAGGTCGAGCCGCCCGGACACGACGCTCGCGACGACGGTGATCGCCGCGCAGATCGCGCCCGCATACGCGTAATGGCGCGGCGGCGAGCGGTGCGTGCCGAACTGCGCGAACGCATCGCGCCAGTCGCGCGCCCGTGCGTCGAGCGGCGCGGCGCGCGCCTCGTCGCTCGCGGACGCGCGAATCAGCATCAGGTCGACGTCGCCCGCGCGCTCCGCCAGCTGCTCGCCGAACGGCCGCGCGAAGCGGCGCACGAGCCCGACCTTCGGCGAGCCGCCCGCGACGAGCTTCGACACGTTGCGCACCTTCGCATAGCCGATCAGCGCGGCGACCGCATCCGCGCCGGCGAGCGTGGCCGTCTCCGCGCCGAGTTCGGCCGCGAGCTTCAGCGCGTCGAGCGTGCGCTGCCGCCGCGCGTCGGGCAGCCGCTGCAGGCGCGGCGTCTCGACGTACACGGCGATCCAGTCGGCCTTCAGGCTCGCCGCGAGGCGCGCCGCCGCGCGCACGAGCGTCGGCGCTTCGGGGCCGGGCCCGACGCACACCAGCAGCCGCTCGCGCGCCTGCCAGATGCGCTGGATCGAACGGTCGGCGCGGTACTCGCGCATCTGCGCGTCGACGCGATCGGCCGTGCGCCGCAGCGCGAGTTCGCGCAGCGCGATCAGGTTGCCCTTGCGGAAGAAGTTGCGCACCGCGCGCTCGGCCTGCTGCGCGAGATAGACCTTGCCGTCGCGCATCCGCTCGAGCAGTTCCTCGGCCGGCAGGTCGACGAGCGTGACTTCGTCGGCCGCGTCGAACACGCGATCGGGCACCGTCTCCCACACGCGGATGCCGGTGATCGCGCCGACCACGTCGTTCAGGCTTTCGAGGTGCTGGACGTTGACGGTCGTATACACGTCGATGCCCGCGTCGAGCAGCTCGTAGACGTCCTGCCAGCGCTTCAGGTGCCGTGCGCCCTGCACGTTCGAATGCGCGAGCTCGTCGACGAGGATCAGTTGCGGCGCACGCGCGAGCGCGCCGTCGAGATCGAATTCGGCGAGCGGGCGGCCGCGATAGTCGATGCGGGCGGGCGGCAGCACGTCGAGGCCGTCGAGCAGCGCGGCGGTTTCGGCACGGCCGTGGGTCTCGACGATGCCGACGACGACGTCGACGCCTTCCTGCACGCGCTGGCGCGCCGCCTGCAGCATCGCGTAGGTCTTGCCGACGCCGGCGGACGCGCCGAAGAAGATCTTGAGCTGGCCGCGCCGCTGCTTTTCTTCATCGCGCTGCAGCTTGTCGAGGAGTTGGTCTGGATCGGGGCGGTTCATGCGTCAGGAGGGCGACACGCCGGATGGCGCGCGAGATACAGCCATTGTGGTTCCAAATCGCCGCAAAAGGCAAAGACGGCGCGAGCGCCGTCGAAACGAAGTCGGGCCCGGCGCGCAGCCAGCCGCGCCGGGGAGCCCGCACGCACGCTCAGTGTGCGGCCTGCGCCGCGTCGAGCGCGAGATTCAGCTTCAGCACGTTCACGCGCGGCTCGCCGAGCACGCCGAACTGGCGGCCCGTCGTGTTCGCGGCGACGAGTTGCGCGACCGCGTCCGGCGTCAGGTTGCGCGCCTTCGCGACGCGCTCGACCTGATACGCGGCCGCCGCCGGCGTGATTTCCGGATCGAGACCGCTCGCCGACGCCGTCACGAGGTCGACCGGCACCGGCTTCGACAGATCGGTGCCCGCGTCGCGCAGCGCGGCGATGCGCGCCTTCACCTGGTCGGCGAGCGACGGGTTCAACGGGCCGAGGTTCGAGCCGCCGGAGCCTGCCGCGTTGTACGGCATCGGCGCGGTGGCCGACAGCCGGCCCCAGAAGTATTTCGGCGCGTCGAACGGCTGGCCGATCAGCGCGGAGCCGACGACCTTGCCGTTCTGCTCGATCAGGCTGCCGTTGGCCTGCGACGGGAACACGGCCTGACCGAACACGGTCATCACGGCCGGGTAAGCGAGCCCCGTCACGGCGGTCAGGATGACGAACAGCACGACGAGCGGGCGAATCAACGTTTTCATGATGGTTCCTTCAAGAACGGCCGGCTCAGGCCCAGCCGAGCGCGGCGAGCGTCATGTCGATCAGCTTGATGAACGGGAACGGCAGCAGCACGCCGCCGAGGCCGTACACCAGCAGGTTGCGGCGCAGCAGCGACGCGGCGCCGAGCGGCCGGTAAGTCACACCCTTCAGCGCGAGCGGGATCAGCGCGACGATGATCAACGCATTGAAGATCACGGCCGACAGGATCGCGGACGCCGGCGACGTCAGATGCATGATGTCGAGCACGCGCAGTTGCGGGTAGGTCGTCACGAACGCGGCCGGGATGATCGCGAAGTACTTCGCGATGTCGTTCGCGATCGAGAACGTGGTGAGCGACCCGCGCGTCATCAGCATCTGCTTGCCGATCTCGACGATCTCGATCAGCTTCGTCGGGTTCGAGTCGAGGTCGACCATGTTGCCGGCTTCCTTCGCCGCCTGCGTGCCGGTGTTCATCGCGACCGCGACGTCGGCCTGCGCGAGCGCCGGCGCGTCGTTGGTGCCGTCGCCGGTCATCGCGACGAGGCGCCCCGCCGCCTGATGCTCGCGAATCGTCGCGAGCTTGGTTTCCGGCGTCGCTTCCGCGAGGAAATCGTCGACGCCCGCTTCCGCCGCGATCGCCGCGGCCGTCAGCCGGTTGTCGCCCGTCACCATCACGGTCTTGATGCCCATCTTGCGCAGTTCCGCGAAGCGCTCCTTGATGCCGCCCTTCACGATGTCCTTCAGCTCGATCACGCCGAGCACGCGCGCCGCCCCGTCCTGCAGGTCGGCCACGACGAGCGGCGTGCTGCCGCGGCGCGCGACGTCGTCCACCGCGCGGCGCACTTCTTCGGGGAAGCGGCTGCCGTGGGTTTCGACGTAGCGGCGGATCGCGTCGGCCGCGCCCTTGCGGATCTCGCGGCCGGGCAGGTCGACGCCGCTCATCCGCGTCTGCGCGGAAAAGCCGAGGAACGTCGCGTGCAGTTGCGCCATGTCGCGCTGGCGAATGTTGAAGCGCTCCTTCGCGAGCACGACGATGCTGCGCCCTTCCGGCGTTTCGTCCGCGAGCGACGACAGTTGCGCGGCATCGGCCAGCGCTTCCTCGGTCACGCCCGGCGCCGGCACGAACGTCGACGCCTGGCGGTTGCCGAGCGTGATCGTGCCGGTCTTGTCGAGCAGCAGCACGTCGACGTCGCCGGCCGCTTCCACCGCGCGGCCCGACGTCGCGATCACGTTGGCCTGCATCATCCGGCTCATGCCGGCCACGCCGATCGCGGACAGCAACCCGCCGATCGTCGTCGGGATCAGGCACACGAGCAGTGCGACCAGCGCGGTGATCGTCACCACGTGGCCGGCCTTCATCGCCTCGACCGAGAACATCGAGAACGGCAGCAGCGTCGCGGTCGCGAGCAGCATCACGATCGTCAGCGCGACGAGCAGGATCGTCAGCGCGACCTCGTTCGGCGTCTTCTTGCGCTTCGCGCCTTCGACCATCGCGATCATCCGGTCGAGAAACGCCTCGCCGGGGTTCGCGGTGACCTTGACGACGATCCAGTCGGACAGCACGCGCGTGCCGCCCGTCACCGACGAGAAGTCGCCGCCCGATTCGCGAATCACCGGCGCGGATTCGCCGGTGATCGCCGACTCGTCGACCGACGCGACGCCGTCGACGACCTCGCCGTCGGCCGGGATCACGTCGCCGGTCTCGACCAGCACCACGTCGCCCTTGCGCAGGTCGGACGCGGTCGTGATGCGGATCGGCGACTTCGGATGCGGCTCGTTCAGCTTCTTCGCCATCACGTCCTTCTTCGCGCTGCGCAGCGACGCGGCCTGCGCCTTCGAGCGTCCTTCGGCGAGCGCTTCGGCGAAGTTCGCGAACAGCACGGTGAACCACAGCCACAGCGCGATCGCGAGGATGAAGCCCGCGGGCGCCTCGGCCTGGCCGGCGAGCGCCGCGATCCACAGGATCGTGGTGAGGATGCTGCCGACGTACACGCAGAACATCACCGGGTTGCGGAACTGCGTGCGCGGCGTGAGTTTCTTGAACGAATCCACGATCGCCGGGCGCAGCAGCGCCGGATCGAACATGGACCGTGTTGCGGAATGTTGAGTCATTGCGATCTCTTCAAGCTCTTCAGTCTTTTCAATGTGTCGCCATGCGGGCGCGCCTCACGCGCCCAGCCACATCATCAGGTGCTCGACGCCCGGGCCGAGCGCGAGCGCCGGCACGTAGGTCAGCGCGCCCACCAGCAGCACGGTGCCGAGCAGCAGCACGACGAACAGCGGGCCGTGGGTCGGCAGCGTGCCGCTCGTCACCGCGATGCGCTTCTTCGCGGCGAGCGAGCCTGCGATCGCCAGCACCGGCACGATCGTGCCGAAGCGGCCGAACCACATCGCGATCGCGGTCATCCAGTTGTAGAACGGCGTGCCGACCGTCAGGCCCGCGAACGCGCTGCCGTTGTTGTTCGCGGCCGAGCTGAACGCATAGAGGATTTCCGAGAAGCCGTGCGGGCCCGGGTTCGCGATGCCGGCCTTGCCCGCGTCCGCCAGCACCGCGATCGACGTGCCGACCAGCACGAGCAGCGGCGTGAGCAGCACGACGATCGACACCATCTTCATCTCGTACGATTCGATCTTCTTGCCGACGTATTCCGGCGTGCGGCCGATCATCAGGCCGGCGACGAACACCGCGAGCAGCGCGAACACGAGCATCCCGTAGAGGCCCGAGCCGACCCCGCCGAAGACCACCTCGCCGAGCTGCATCAGCAGCATCGGCACGAGACCGCCGACCGGCGTCAGCGAATCGTGCATCGCGTCGACCGCGCCGCACGACGCGGCCGTCGTCGCGACCGTGAAGATGCCGGTCTGCGCGATCCCGAAGCGGGTTTCCTTGCCTTCCATGTTGCCGCCCGGCTGCAGCGCGCCGGCCGACTGGTCGACGTGCAGTGCGGCGAGCGTCGGGTTGCCGCCCTGCTCGGCGCTCACCTCGACGACGGTCGCGACCGCGAACGCGACCGTCATCGCCGCGAGCACCGCGATGCCCTGCCGGCGGTCGCCGATCATGCGGCCGAACACCAGGCACAGCGCGGCCGGGATGATCAGGATCGCGAAGATCTCGATGAAGTTCGCGAACGGCGTCGGGTTCTCGTACGGGTGCGCGGAGTTCGCGTTGAAGAAGCCGCCGCCGTTGGTGCCGAGCATCTTGATCGCTTCCTGGGACGCTACCGGCCCCATCGCGAGCGTCTGCTTCGTGAGCGGAGTCGGCACCGTGACCGCGTTGCCCTTGTCGTCCTTCACCGGGTTGCCCTGCGCGTCGAGCTTCGGCGCCGCATAGGTGCTCGCCTGCAGCACGGGCACGTCCTGGTACGCCTTCATGTTCTGCAGCACGCCCTGGCTCATCAGCAGCGCGGCGACGAGCGCCGCCATCGGCACGAGCACGTACAGCGTCACGCGCGTGAGATCGACCCAGAAGTTGCCGATCGTCTGCGCGGTGTGGCGCGCGAAACCGCGGATCAGCGCGATCACGACGACGATGCCGGTCGCCGCCGACAGGAAGTTCTGCACCGTCAGGCCGAGCATCTGCGACAGATAGCTGACGGTCTGCTCGGGCGTGTAGTCCTGCCAGTTCGTGTTGGCGACGAAACTGACGGCCGTGTTGAACGCGCCGTCGGGCGTCATCGCGCCGAACTGCTGCGGGTTGCCGGGCAGGAAGCCCTGCAGGCGCAGCAGCGCATAAAGGAACAGCACGCCGAGCGCGTTGAATGCAATCGTCGCGACCGTGTACTGCTTCCAGTTCATTTCGGTGCCCGCATCGACGCCGGCGATGCGGTACAGCGCGCGTTCGAGCGGCCCGAACACGCGCACGACGCGCGAGCTGCCGTCCATCACCGCGCTCAGGTAGCGCGCGACCGGTACGGCCGCCGCCAGCAGCACGACGATGAACAGCACCATCTGCAACAGGTTGTTCGCGTTCATTCGATATCCTCCGCGCGCAGCAGCGCAAAGACGAGATACGCGAACAGCAGGGCCGTCGAGGCGCCCGCCAGCCAAAGCATCCAGGTCATGCCCGCCCCCCGCGACCGTATTGCACGAGCTTGTCGCAACCGGCAAGCAAACCGAGGATCAGCGCGGTGAAGAGCACCAGTGCGCCGATGAAAACCCCATCCATTTTTTGTTCTCCGTCGTCGAAATCGGACGACTAGAACCTTATGGGAACGCGCGTAAAGGGCAGGTCAAAGGTATCGGGGCGGGTGTAAAAAACGCGTAAACGCGTACAGCGGGAACAGTGGACGGGACGTCGGACAGGCCGGAAGACAGGAGACAGGAGGCAGGACGGGCGGCCCGCCGGCGCCGCCCGGGGATGTGCCGGCGTGACGCCGGCACGAGAAAGGATGCGTCAGGGAACGAGGATCGTCGAGCCGGTGGTCTTGCGTGCTTCCAGATCGGCATGCGCGCGACCGACTTCGGCGAGCGGGTAGCGCTGGTTGATGTTCGTCTTTACCTTGCCCGACAGGATCACGTCGAACAGCTCGGCGGCCGCGGCTTCGAGATCGGCGCGCTTCGCGATGTACGAGAACAGCGTCGGTCGCGTGAAGAACAGCGAGCCGCGCGACGAGAATTCCTTCGAGTCGATCGGCGGCAGCGGCCCCGACGCATTGCCGAAGCTGACGAAGTAGCCGAGCGGCGCGAGGCTGTCGAGCGAGCCGATATAGGTGTCCTTGCCGATCGAATCGTAGACGACCGGCACGCCCGCGCCGTTCGTGATCTCTTTCACGCGCTGCGTGAAGTTCTCGCGCGTGTAGACGATCGGATGATCGCAGCCGTGCGCCTTCGCGAGCTCGGCCTTCTCGTCGGAGCCGACCGTACCGATCACGGTCGCGCCGAGCGCCTTTGCCCACTGGCACACGAGCAAGCCCACGCCGCCGGCCGCCGCATGGATCAGGATCGTGTCGCCGGCCTTCACCGGGTACGTGCGGCGCAGCAGATAGTGCGCGGTCAGGCCCTGCAGCATCACCGATGCCGCGTCGTCATAGCTGATGCCGTCCGGCAGCTTCACGACGCGCTCGGCCGGCATCACGCGCTCCTGCGCATACGCGCCGGGCGGCTGGCCGACGTAAGCGACGCGGTCGCCGGCCTTGAACGCGGTCACGCCGTCGCCGACGGCCGTCACCTCGCCCGCCGCCTCCATCCCGAGGCCGGCCGGCAGTTGTTGCGGATACAGGCCCGTGCGGAAATACACGTCGATGTAGTTGAGCCCGACCGCGTGTTGCCGGATGCGGACTTCGCCCGCCTTCGGCGCGCCGACCTCGACATCGACCCACTTCATCACGTCCGGGCCGCCCGGCTGGTCGTAACGGATTGCTTTCGGCATCGTTTTGCTCCTCTTCTGTCTGTCAGTCAGGGAAATCCGGGGCGCCGATGCGCGCGCCGCACCGATTCGTGCGGGTGCCGGCAGGCGCGCGTGGCGACGCACGATTCTCGCGCGTCGCCACCGTTCGTGCATGGCCCTGCCGCCGGCAGGGACAATCAGCCGATGCCCGCGCCTAGCAAACGTCCTGCATGTTCCGCGCCAGATCGTCGAGCAGCATCCGCGCGGTCGCGACGTTGGTCGCGACCGGCACGTCGTGCACGTCGCATGCGCGCACCAACGCCGTGATGTCGGGGTCGTGCGGCTGCGCGGTCATCGGGTCGCGCAGGAACACGACGATGTCGACGCGGCCGTCGGCGAGTTCCGCACCGATCTGCAGGTCGCCGCCGAGCGGCCCCGACAGCTTGCGCTCGACCTCGAGCCCGTGCGCGGCGGCGATACGGCCGCCCGTCGTGCCGGTCGCGACCAGCCGGCATTGCGCGAGCGTCTCGCGATACTGGCCCGCGAGCGCGACGATCTCGTCCTTCTTCGCGTCGTGCGCAATCAGTGCGATGCGGGGTTTGCTCATCTCCAGTTCCTTCGTCGTTCGGTTGTTGTCGTCGTGAATCGAAAAGCGCCGGTCAGAACGTACCCGGATACGCGCCGCCGTCGAGCAGCCAGTTCTGCCCGGTGATGTAGCCGGCATGCACGCTGCACAGGAACGCACAGGCCGCGCCGAACTCGGCGCGCGTGCCGAGGCGCCCGGCCGGGATGTCCCTGGTGCGCCGCGCGCGCATCTCGTCGACCGTCACGCCCTGCGCCTGCGCCGACGCGGCGAGCGTCGTCGCGATCCGGTCGGTGTCGAACAGCCCCGGCAGCAGGTTGTTGATCGTCACGCCCTGCCCCGCGACCTTGCGCGACAGCCCCGCGACGAAGCCGGTCAGCCCCGAGCGCGCGCCGTTCGACAGCGCGAGCACGTCGATCGGCGCCTTCACGGCCGAACTCGTGATGTTGACGATCCGGCCGAAGCCGCGGCCGATCATCCCGTCGATGGTCGCGCGGATCAGCTCGATCGGCGTCAGCATGTTCGACTCGAGCGCGCGAATCCAGTCGTCGTGCGAGAAGTCGCGGAAGTCGCCGGGCGGCGGACCGCCGGCATTCGTCACGAGAATGTCCGGCTGCGGGCACGCGGCGAGCGCGGCCGCGCGGCCGTCCGGCGTCGTGATGTCGCAGGCGACCGCCGTGACCGACACGTTCGCGCCGGCGCGGATCTCTTCCGCGGTTTCCTCCAGCGTGTCGCGCGTGCGCGCGACGATCACGAGGTTCACGCCCTCGGCGGCCAGCGCTTCCGCGCAACCACGCCCGAGGCCCTTGCTGGCCGCGCACACGAGCGCGGTCTTTCCTTCGATGCCGAGATCCATCGTCGTTTCCCTGGTGGCGCGCGTGCCGGCACGGGCCCGCGTTGCCGCCGGCGGCGGGCAAACGGGCGTGCGCGGCACGCGGATTGTCGTGAGACGTCGATAATATCCGGATCGCGCGGCGCGCCTTGGTAAAATTGCGGCCATGAGCGACGGCCGGCTCATGGCCGCCGCCGCCCCCGATCCCCTTTTGCCGCCAAGGCACCCCGTCATGAAACAGGACAGCCGTTTCCCGAACCTCTTCATCACCGATCACCCGCTGATCCAGCACAAGCTCACGCACATGCGCGACAAGGACACGTCCACGCGCACGTTCCGCGAACTGCTGCGCGAGATCACGCTGCTGATGGGCTATGAGATCACCCGCAACCTGCCGATCACGACCAAGCGGGTCGAAACCCCGCTGGTGGCGGTCGACGCGCCGGTGATCGCCGGCAAGAAGCTCGCGATCGTGCCCGTGCTGCGCGCGGGCATCGGGATGTCGGACGGCCTGCTAGACCTGGTGCCGTCCGCGCGCGTCGGCCACATCGGCGTGTACCGCGCCGAGGACCACCGTCCGGTCGAATACCTGGTGCGCCTGCCGGACCTGGAAGACCGCATCTTCATCCTGTGCGACCCGATGGTCGCGACCGGCTATTCGGCCGTGCATGCGGTCGACGTGCTCAAGCGCCGCAACGTGCCGGCCGCGAACATCATGTTCGTCGCGCTGGTCGCCGCGCCCGAGGGCGTGCAGGTGTTCCAGGACGCGCACCCCGACGTGAAGCTGTTCGTCGCGTCGCTCGACTCGCATCTGAACGAACACGCGTACATCGTGCCGGGCCTGGGCGACGCCGGCGACCGCCTGTTCGGCACCAAGAACTGAGCGCACCGGGCGTCGGGCGCCGCCATGCCGCGCGCCCCGGCGCGCCGCGACGGCCGCCCCGGCCGTTCGGCCATGCGCGGCGGCCCCGAAGCGGCGGTCGCCGCGTGATAAAATCACGATCCACTCGACACGCGCGGCCCCGCGGCTTCATGCCCGCCGAAACGGCCGCCGATTCAACGACACACTGAAACAATCGCCCGCGCTGCGCGCCCGGGCACGGAGAAAGGTATGGCTGGTCATTCGAAATGGGCCAACATCAAGCATAAGAAGGCTGCGGCCGACGCGAAGCGCGGCAAGATCTGGACCCGCCTGATCAAGGAAATCCAGGTCGCGGCGCGCCTCGGCGGCGGCGACGTCAACTCGAACCCGCGCCTGCGTCTCGCGGTCGACAAGGCAGCCGACGCGAACATGCCGAAGGACAACGTCAAGCGCGCGATCGATCGCGGCGTCGGCGGCGCGGACGGCGCGAACTACGAAGAAATCCGTTACGAAGGCTACGGCATCAGCGGCGCGGCGATCATCGTCGACACGCTGACCGACAACCGCACCCGCACGGTCGCGGAAGTGCGCCACGCATTCTCGAAGTTCGGCGGCAACATGGGCACCGACGGCTCCGTCGCGTTCATGTTCGATCACGTCGGCCAGTTCCTGTTCGCGCCCGGCACGTCGGAAGACGCGCTGATGGAAGCCGCGCTCGAAGCCGGCGCGAACGACGTGAACACGAACGACGACGGCTCGATCGAGGTGCTGTGCGACTGGCAGGCGTTTTCCGCGGTGAAGGACGCGCTCGAAGCCGCCGGCTTCAAGGCCGAACTCGCCGAAGTGACGATGAAGCCGCAGAACGAAGTCGAATTCACCGGCGACGACGCGGCGAAGATGCAGAAGCTCCTGGACGCGCTCGAGAATCTCGACGACGTGCAGGACGTGTATACGAACGCCGTCATCGTCGAGGAATGAGATGCCGGCCGCCGCGCGCAGCGTTGCGACGGCGGCCCGACCGATTTCGCGGCCGGCGCGCCTGAGCGTGCCGGCCGCCCTGTTTTCTAGTCTGCGGGGAATCCCATGAAACTACTCGTCGTCGGTTCCGGCGGCCGCGAACATGCGCTGGCGTGGAAGCTCGCGCAATCGCCGCGCGTCCAGATGGTCTACGTCGCGCCCGGCAATGGCGGCACGGCGCAGGACGAGCGTCTGAAGAACGTCGACATCACGGCGCTCGACGAACTCGCCGATTTCGCGGAGCGCGAAGGCGTTGCGTTCACGCTCGTCGGGCCGGAAGCGCCGCTCGCGGCCGGCATCGTCAACCTGTTCCGCGCACGCGGCCTGAAGGTATTCGGCCCGACCCGCGAAGCCGCGCAGCTCGAAAGCTCGAAGGATTTCGCGAAGGCGTTCATGAAGCGCCACAACATTCCGACCGCCGACTACGAAACCTTCGCCGATGCGGCCGCCGCCCACGCGTACATCGACGCGAAGGGCGCGCCGATCGTCGTGAAGGCCGACGGCCTCGCGGCCGGCAAGGGCGTCGTCGTCGCGATGACGCTCGAAGAGGCGCATGCGGCCGTCGACATGATGCTGTCGGGCAACAAGCTCGGCGATGCCGGCGCGCGCGTCGTGATCGAGGAATTCCTCGATGGCGAGGAGGCCAGCTTCATCGTGATGGTCGACGGCAAGCACGCGCTGGCGCTGGCCTCCAGCCAGGACCACAAGCGCCTGCTCGACGAGGATCGCGGCCCGAACACCGGCGGCATGGGCGCGTATTCGCCCGCGCCGATCGTCACGCCGCAGATGCATGCACGCGTGATGCGCGAGATCATCATGCCGACCGTGCGCGGGATGGAGAAGGACGGCATCCGCTTCACCGGCTTCCTGTACGCGGGCCTGATGATCGACAAGGACGGCAATCCGCGCACGCTCGAGTTCAACTGCCGGATGGGCGACCCGGAAACGCAGCCGATCATGGCGCGCCTGAAGAGCGATTTCTCGAAGGTCGTCGAGCAGGCGATCGCGGGCACGCTCGACACGGTCGAGCTCGACTGGGATCGCCGCACCGCGCTGGGCGTCGTGCTCGCCGCGCACGGCTACCCGGACGCGCCGCGCAAGGGCGACCGTATCAACGGCATCCCGGCCGAGACCGAACAGGCCGTGACGTTCCATGCGGGCACGACGCTCGCCGACGGCGACAAGCTCGTGACGTCCGGCGGCCGCGTGCTGTGCGTGGTCGGCCTCGCCGATTCGGTGCGCGAAGCGCAGCAGCATGCGTACGACACGATCAACCAGATCAATTTCGAAGGCATGCAGTACCGCCGCGACATCGGCTTTCGCGCGCTCAACCGCAAGAGCACGTGACGTCGTGATCGCCGCCCCGCGCCCGCGCGGCGGCGGCCCCTCTGCCGGGGTTCGATAGAATGCCCGGCAGATGCTTTTTTTACGGCCCCCGCGTCAGGCGGGGGCAGCCAGTCCAGACATGACCGATTCGACCTACGACGTGGCGCGTGTGCGCACGTACCTCCAGGGCCTGCAGACCCGGATCGCCGACGCGCTCGGCGCGCTCGACGGCACGCCGCTCGCGACCGACACGTGGCAGCGCGGGCCGGCCGAACGCCTGCGCGGCGGCGGCTGCACGCGGATTCTCGAAGGCGGTCGCGTGTTCGAACGCGCGGGAATCGGCTTTTCCGACGTCGCGGGCGACGCGCTGCCGCCGTCGGCGAGCGCGGCGCGCCCGCAGCTCGCGGGCCGCGGCTTCGAGGCGCTCGGCGTGTCGCTGGTGCTGCACCCGCGCAATCCGTACTGCCCGACCGTGCACATGAACGTGCGGATGCTGATCGCGACGAAACCGGGCGAGGCGCCCGTGTTCTGGTTCGGCGGCGGCATGGATCTGACACCGGTTTACGGTTTCGAGGACGACGCGCGGCATTTCCACCAGAGCTGCAAGGACGCGCTCGACCCGTTCGGCGCCGAGCTCTACCCGCGCTTCAAGCAATGGTGCGACGAATATTTCTTCCTGAAGCACCGCAACGAGACGCGCGGCGTCGGCGGGATCTTCTTCGACGATTTCTCGGAGCCCGGTTTCGAACGCTCGTTTGACCTGATGCAAAGCGTCGGCGATGCGTTCCTGAACGCTTACCTGCCGATCGTCGAGCGCCGCGCCGAGCTGCCGTACGGCGAGCGCGAGCGTGACTTCCAGGCCTACCGCCGCGGCCGCTACGTCGAATTCAACCTCGTGTTCGACCGCGGCACGCTGTTCGGCCTGCAAAGCGGCGGCCGGACCGAGTCGATCCTGATGTCGATGCCGCCGGTCGCGAACTGGCGCTACAACTGGCAACCCGAGCCGGGTTCGCCGGAAGCGCGCCTCTATAGCGACTTCCTCGTGCCGCGCGACTGGGTCTGAACCCGCGCGTGCCGCTGCCCCAACGAAAGGACGCGTTTCTGGACACCACCGCCCGCCCCGCCCCGCTGCCGCGTCGTATCGGCTTGCTGGGCGGTACCTTCGACCCGATCCACGATGGCCATCTCGCGCTCGCGCGCCGGTTCGCCGAACTGCTCGACCTGACCGAACTCGTGTTGCTGCCCGCCGGGCAGCCGTACCAGAAGCGCGACGTGTCGGCCGCCGAGCACCGGCTCGCGATGACGCGCGCGGCGGCCGGCACGCTGTCCGTGCCGGGCGTGACCGTGACCGTCGCCACCGACGAGATCGAGCACACCGGCCCGACCTACACGGTCGAGACGCTCGCGCGCTGGCGCGAGCGGATCGGCCCGGATGCGTCGCTGTCGCTGCTGATCGGCGCCGACCAGCTCGTGCGCCTCGATACGTGGCGCGACTGGCGCACGCTGTTCGACTACGCGCACATCGGCGTGTCGACGCGCCCGGGCTTCGAGCTCGGCGCGGCGCCGCCGGACGTCGCGCGGGAAATCGCCGCGCGGCAGGCCGGCGCCGACGTGCTCAAGGCCACGCCGGCAGGCCGCCTGCTGATCGATACGACCCTTTCGTTCGACATCGCCGCGACCGACATCCGCGCGCACCTGCGCGAATGCATCGCACGCCATGCGCAAATGCCCGACGCATCGGCCGAACATGTGCCGGCCGCCGTATGGGCCTATATTCTTCAACATCGCCTCTACCATTCCTGAATCCATGGATATTCGCAAACTGCAGCGCGTGATCGTCGACGCCCTCGAAGACGTCAAGGCGCAAGACATCAAGGTGTTCAACACCAGCCACCTGACCGAACTGTTCGACCGCGTGGTCGTCGCCTCGGGCACCTCCAACCGCCAGACCAAGGCGCTCGCGTCGAACGTGCGCGACAAGGTCAAGGAAGCCGGCGGCGACGTCGTCAGCTCCGAAGGCGAGGACACCGGCGAATGGGTGCTGGTCGACTGCGGCGACGCGGTCGTGCACATCCTGCAACCGGCCCTGCGCCAGTACTACAACCTCGAGGAAATCTGGGGCGACAAGCCCGTGCGGATGAAGCTGGGCGGCGGCAAGGGCAACGGCTTCGCCACGGCGAGCGAAGACGACGAGGAAGAGGAAGAAGCGCCCGCACGCCCGGCGCGCAAGACGGCCGCCCGCCGCCGTTGAGCCGTCACGCGTCTGTCGATGAAGCTTTTCATCCTCGCGGTCGGTCACAAGATGCCCGGCTGGATCGCATCCGGCTTCGACGAATACACGAAGCGGATGCCGCCCGAACTGCGCATCGAGTTGCGCGAAATCAAGCCTGAACTGCGTTCGGGCGGCCGCAGCGCCGAAAGCGTGATGGCCGCCGAGCGGCAGAAGATCGAGGCCGCGCTGCCGAAGGGCGCGCGCCTCGTCGCGCTCGACGAGCGCGGCCGCGACTGGACCACGATGCAGCTCGCGCAGGCGCTGCCCGGCTGGCAGCAGGACGGTCGCGACGTCGCGTTCGTGATCGGCGGCGCCGACGGGCTCGATCCGGACCTGAAAGCACGCGCCGACGTGCTGCTGCGCATCTCGAGCATGACGCTGCCGCACGGCATGGTGCGCGTGCTGCTCGCCGAACAGCTTTACCGGGCGTGGAGCATCACGCAGAATCACCCCTACCACCGCGCATGACGTGTCGTCCTCGAGACGCGCGCCGGGCGCGCTCAACGAGATAACGACACCATGCCGTCCAGCACGTCCCCGCGCTTTTCCCGATCCTTTACCTCGCTTCGCAAAGCCCCCGCCGCCAGGAGCTGCTGCTGCAGATCGGCGTACGCTTCGAGCTGCTGCTGCCGCGCCCCGACGAGGACGCCGAGGCGCTCGAAGCCGAACTGCCCGGCGAAGCCGCCGACGCGTACGTGCGGCGCGTGACCGTCGCGAAGGCCGAGGCTGCGCGCGCACGTCTCGTCGCGAGCGGCAAACCGGCCGCGCCGGTGCTCGTTGCGGACACCACGGTGACGATCGACGGCGCGATCCTCGGCAAGCCGGCCGACGCCGACGATGCGCTCGCGATGCTCACCCGCCTCGCGGGCCGCGAACACGAAGTCCTGACCGCCGTCGCCGTGATCGGCGCCGACGGCGAACTGCTGCCGCCCGCGCTGTCGCGCTCGTCGGTACGCTTTTCGAACGCACCGCGCGACGCATACGTGCGCTACGTCGAAACCGGCGAGCCGTTCGGCAAGGCCGGCGCGTACGCGATCCAGGGCCGCGCGGCCGAATTCATCGAGCGAATCGACGGGTCCCATTCAGGTATCATGGGTCTGCCCCTTTTTGAGACTGCCGCGCTGCTGCGTACCGCATGCGTCGCCTTCTGAACCGCACCATGAACGAAGAAATCCTGATCAACCTCACGCCGCAGGAAACGCGCGTCGCACTCGTCCAGCAAGGTGCGGTGCAGGAGCTTCACGTCGAGCGCACGCTGTCGCGCGGGCGGGTCGGCAACATCTATCTCGGCAAGGTCGTGCGCGTGCTGCCCGGCATGCAGTCGGCGTTCATCGACATCGGCCTCGAACGCGCGGCGTTCCTGCACGTCGCCGACATCTGGCATCCGCGCCTCGCGGGCGAGCCGCAGTCGGGCGCGCCGCACCAGCCGATCGAGAAGATCGTGTTCGAGGGCCAGACGCTGATGGTCCAGGTGATCAAGGACCCGATTGGCACGAAGGGCGCGCGGCTGTCGACGCAGGTCAGTATCGCGGGGCGCACGCTCGTCTACCTGCCGCAGGAGCCGCATATCGGCATCTCGCAGAAAATCGAGAGCGAGGCCGAGCGCGAGGCCGTGCGCGCGCGCCTGACGGCCGTGATCCCGCCGGACGAGAAAGGCGGCTACATCGTGCGCACGATCGCCGAGGATGCGACCTCCGACGAACTGGCCGGCGACGTCACGTACCTGCGCAAGACCTGGGCGACGATCGTCGCACAAGCGCAGCGTCTGCCGGCGACGAGCCTGCTGTATCAGGATCTCGATCTCGCGCAGCGCGTGCTGCGCGATTTCGCGAACGACGACACGACGCGCATCCAGGTCGATTCGCGCGAGACGTACCAGCGCCTGTCGGAATTCGCGGGCGAATTCACGCCAGCCGTGAGCCCGAAGCTGCATCACTACACGGGCGAGCGGCCGCTGTTCGACCTGTACAACATCGAGACGGAGATCCAGCGCGCGCTGTCGCGCCGCGTCGACCTGAAATCGGGCGGTTACCTGATGATCGACCAGACCGAGGCGATGACGACGATCGACGTGAACACGGGCGGCTATGTCGGCGCGCGCAACTTCGACGACACGATCTTCAAGACCAACCTCGAGGCCGCGCATACGATCGCGCGGCAACTGCGGCTGCGCAACCTCGGCGGGATCATCATCATCGACTTCATCGACATGGAGAACGCCGAGCACCGCGACGCGGTGCTGTCCGAGCTGAAGAAGGCGCTGTCGCGCGACCGCACGCGCGTGACGGTCAACGGTTTCTCGCAGCTCGGGCTCGTCGAGATGACGCGCAAGCGCACGCGCGAATCGCTCGCGCACGTGCTGTGCGAACCATGCCCGACCTGCCAGGGCAAGGGCCAGGTGAAGACGTCGCGCACCGTGTGCTACGACATCCTGCGCGAAATCCTGCGCGAGTCGCGGCAGTTCAACCCGCGTGAGTTTCGCGTGATCGCCGCGCAGCAGGTGATCGACCTGTTCCTCGACGAGGAGTCGCAGCATCTGGCGATGCTGATCGACTTCATCGGCAAGCCGGTGTCGCTGCAGGTGGAGTCGAATCTGAGCCAGGAGCAGTACGATATCGTGCTGATGTAACCTTCCGCCCATCCGCCGCCGGCATCGCCGCGCGGCGCCCCGATGCGGCGTCCGGGCCGTTCGCGCCTGCCGCGCCGGCGCCGGCCGCCGCCCTTTCATTGACCCTTTTCGCATTCACCACACACCATGAGCCAAGGCCACAACCGCCGCCAGCGCAAGAAACTCCACATCGGCGAATTCCAGGAACTCTCGTTCAACGCCACCGCGCATTACCGCAATGAAATGACCGACCTCGAGCGCGGCCAGTTGATCGATGCATTCATCGACTTCGTCGAAGCGAACGGGCTGCTGACCGTCGCGTCCGCGGACGAAGGCATCGGCGCGTACGTGATCTCCGGCGCGCCGCGCGGCACGACGACCGACGCCGACCGCGAACTCGTGCGCGGGTGGCTGGCCGCCCGTCCGGAACTGAAGGACGTCCAGGTCAGCGAATTCGCCGACGCGTGGTATCCGGACGCCTGATTTTCCGGTTTCAAGCTGTTTCAGACAGCAGCCGCGCCTGCGCCGCGTCCGCCGAATGGCCATGATTGCAGCAGGCGTTGCGGCGCGGTTGCCGCGGTCCGCGGGCCTCGGCTCGTTGAGCCAGGGGCCCCGTGGCAGCGGCGCCGGCGCCCGCATCGTCGTCGATCGGCCACCGCAGCCGGGCCTCCAACCCGCGTCCGATCCCTTCCTTTTCCCGACGGTCGGCCTGCAACAGGCCATCGAAGTCGGTCCTGAAAGCAAGACACGTTAAACTCTCACCTCGCGTGGTGCGCCGCCCGCACCCGCCATCCATCGCCAGCCGCGTGCCCTCGGGCCGCCCCCGACCCATGGAGTGAGTGTCAATGAGCGGCGGACTCCCGTTTCCCGCATCCCGCAAGTCGTTGCCGTCGTCGACGGTCTTCCTGATTCTCGCCGTCGCCGCGCTGCTGTCCGGCTGCGGGCTGCTGCCGGTGCAGAACCCGCCCGCGCCGATCAGCGAGGCGCTCGTCGAGCCTGTCGAGGAGACCGCCGGCGAGCCGCTGACGATGCCGCCGGTGCCCGCGCCGACGCAACCGGAGGAACCGGAAGCGCCGAAGAAGCCGCACCGCGAGGTGACGCGGCCGAAGCCCGTGCAGCGTCCCGAATCGCCGACCCCGCCGCCGCCTCCGCCCCCGCCGATCGTCGCGACGCGCTCGCTCGACCGCACCCAGATCCACGCGCTGCTCGACAGCGAGGTCGCGCGCCGCAACGGCAAGGTCGTCGGCCGCGCGGTCGACATGGTGGTCGACGCGAGCGGCAAGCCGCGCGAGATGATCGTCAACCTGCAAGGCTTCATGGGCATCGGCGACCGCAAGGTCATCTTCCCGTGGAACGTGTTCCGCTTCACGCCGGGCGGCAAACAGGAGCCGATCGTGCTCGACGTGCCGTCGGGCGACCTGCCGCCGGCCGCGCGGCCGAAGGCCGTGCCGCTGTCGGGCTCGGCCGCGGCGTCGCCGGCGACGCGACTGCCGATGCTCGACAGCGACGTCGAGCGCCCGAACGGCACGAAGATCGGCCGCATCGTCGACGTGCTGATCGACCGCGGCGCCCAGCCGCAGGCCGTCGTGCTCGACCTCGGCGGGCTCGTCAATACCGACCGCCGCTCGATCGCCGCGAGCTGGGGCGCGCTGCGCTTCGTCACGCGCGACAAGGCGCTGCACCCGCAGCTCGACCTGAACGACGCCCAGATCAAGGCCTCGCCGCCGTACGCGGCCGACAAGCCGATCGTCGCGGTCTTCCCGCCCGTTGCCCCGGCCGCACCGGCCTCGTCTGCGAGTGCTACCCGATGACGATCAAGCATTCCGTCAGCGGGCGCAGTCTCCGGGCCCTCGACTGGCTCAACTTTTTCGTTGCAAACGTTCAAACCGGGTTCGGTCCGTTCATCGCGTCCTACCTCGCGTCGCACAAGTGGACGCAGGGCGAGATCGGCATGGTGCTGTCGATCGGCACGATCAGCGCGATGGTCAGCCAGGTGCCGGGCGGCGCGGCCGTCGATGCGCTGAAGAACAAGAAAGGCGCGGCCGCCTGGGCGATCGCGGCCATCATCCTGTCCGCGGTCCTGCTCGCGTCCAGCCCGACGATCGTGCCGGTGATCGCCGCCGAGGTGTTCCACGGCTTTGCAAGCTGCATGCTGGTGCCGGCGATGGCCGCGATCTCGTTCTCGCTCGTCGGCCGCGCCGACCTCGGCGACCGGCTCGGCCGCAACGCGCGCTGGGCGTCGATCGGCAGTGCGGTCGCGGCGGGCCTGATGGGACTGACCGGCGAATACTTCTCCGCGCGCGCGGTGTTCTGGCTGACCGCCGTGCTGGCGCTGCCCGCGCTGTTCGCGCTCGCGATGATCCAGCCGACGCACCAGGTGATTCCGCAGTCGTCGAAGCCTGACGAGCTCGACGAAGCCGGCGAGCGCGAAACGCTGCTCGAACTGCTGCGCGACCGCCGGATGCTGATCTTCGCGGCCTGCGTCGTGCTGTTCCACCTGTCGAACGCCGCGATGCTGAACCTCGCGGCCGGCGAAGTCACGGCCGGGATGGGCGAGAACGTGCAGCTCGTGATCGCCGCGTGCATCATCGTGCCGCAGGCGATCGTCGCGATGCTGTCGCCGTGGGTCGGCCGCTCCGCGCAGCGCTGGGGACGCCGGCCGATCCTGCTGCTCGGCTTCTCCGCGCTGCCGGTTCGCGCACTGCTGTTCGCCGGCGTCAGCAGCCCATACCTGCTCGTGCCGGTGCAGATGCTCGACGGCATCAGCGCGGCCGTGTTCGGCGTGATGCTGCCGCTGATCGCGGCCGACGTCGCGGGCGGCAAGGGCCGCTACAACCTGTGTATCGGGCTGTTCGGGCTCGCGGCCGGGATCGGCGCGACGCTCAGCACGGCCGTGGCCGGCTACGTCGCCGACCACTTCGGCAACGCGGTCAGTTTCTTCGGGCTCGCGGCCGCCGGTGCGCTCGCGGTGCTGCTGGTCTGGCTCGTGATGCCGGAAACGCGCGTCGAGAACGGCGATGCGACGGCCGACGAACCGGCGGCCGCGTCGCCCGAACAGGCGCATTGACGGCAACGCGCCGCCCGCTACCCGCTTCTTGGCCGATGCACGATGGATACGATCAGGACACTCAACGAAGCCCGCCAGCAGATCCAGCAGTCGATCTTCGATCTGTTCAAGGGGTTGTCATTCAGCGAACGGCTCGCGCAAGGCGGCCTGATGGCGCTGCAGGCCGTCTGCGGCGCGTGCCTCGCGTATGCGATCGGCCGCGCGATGCATAGCGAGCAGGCCGTGTGGGCGGCGATCACCGCGATCGCCGTCACGCAGCACAACTACTCGGACACGATGTCGCTGTCGCGCGACCAGTTCATCGGCGCGATGGTCGGCGGCGTGCTCGGCTTCGCCGGCGCGGCGCTGGGCGGCGATCGCCTCGTCGCGTATGCGATCACGGTCGCGGTCGTGATCGTCTGCTGCTGGTGCCTGAACATCGGCAGCGCCGCGCGGCTCGGCGGCGTGACCGCGACGATCGTGCTGCTGTTTCCGGGCAACGGCCCGCTGTGGGACGTTCCGCTGATCCGGTTCGGCGAAGTGACGCTCGGCACGGTGTGCGCGCTCGGCGTGTGCTGGGTGATGTCGAGAATCGAGCGGCGCTGGTTCCGCCGCGCGGCGGCAAAGTGACGCGGCGCCGGGCAACGCGCCCGGCAGCCGGATGAACGATCGGAATGCGGCGTGCCGGTGACGGTCCGGGGGACGGCCCCGGTTACGGACCGACCCGCAGCACGATGCCCGAGCCGATCTGCACGAGCAGGTAGTCGCCGCCGACGCCGACCCAGTGATAGCCGCGCGGCGGCGGACTCAGGCGGTAGCCGCGCCAGTCGTCGACCACGTACTGGCGATCGCGGAATTCGTCCGGCAGCCGGTCGCCCTTGTGCCAGTCGCGGCGCGGCTGGTCGGCCCAGCGCGGCGGTACGTCGTCGCGATGCTTCGCCTGCCCGGGCGGCACGTGTTTCGGGCCATGGCCGCGCTGCATGCCGTGGCCGCCGCGGTCATCACGATTGTCGTGGTTGCCGTGATCCTGCGCCATCGCCGCGGTGGCGGCGCAGCCGGCCGCGATCCATGCGGCCAGCATCATGCCGTGCATCCTCTTCATTGTCCTTCCCCTCCGTGGTATCACGTCGAACAAGAAACGACCGGGACTGCCCGATGAAGACTAGCACACGGCATCGCGGCCGCATGAGCGCGCGTCACGCCGCCTGCTGCTGGTACTGGATCCGGTGCAGGTGCGCGTACAGGCCGCCGTGGCGCAGCAGTTCGTCGTGGCTGCCCTCCTCGACGATCTTGCCGGCCTCGAGCACGAGGATGCGGTCCGCGCGCTCGATCGTCGACAGCCGGTGCGCGATCACCAGCGTCGTGCGGCCTTCCATCAGCCGCTCGAGCGCGGCCTGCACGTGGCGCTCCGACTCCGAATCGAGCGCCGACGTCGCTTCGTCGAGGATCAGGATCGGCGCGTCCTTGTAGATCGCGCGCGCAATCGCGAGCCGCTGGCGCTGGCCGCCGGACAGCCGCATCCCGTTGCCGCCGACCAGCGTATCGAGCCCGTCGGGCATCGCGGCGACCGCATCGGCGAGGTTCGCGGCCTCGAGCGCGGCCTGCACGCGTGCGCGGTCGGGCGTCTGCCCGTAGGCGACGTTAGCGGCGATCGTGTCGTTGAACAGCACGACGTCCTGGCTGACCATCGCCATCTGGCTGCGCAGCGCGTGGAGATCGTAGTCGGACACCGGCACGCCGTCGACCAGGATCGTGCCGTCCGTCGGGTCGAAGAAGCGCGGCAGCAGGTTCACGAGCGTCGTCTTGCCGCTCCCGGACGGGCCGGCCAGCGCGATCATTTCACCCGGCGCGACCTTGAACGAAATGCGGTCGAGCGTCGGCCGTTCGGCCGCGCCGTAGTCGAACGACACGGCGCGGAACTCGATCTCGCCGCGCGCCTGCGACAGCGGCCGCCCGCCGCCCTGCGGCTCGGCCGGCTCGTCGATCAGCCCGAAGATCAGCTCGGCGGCCGTCATCCCGCGCTGCAGCGGCTGGTTGACGTCGATCAGGTGCTTGAGCGGCGAGATCACCAGCAGCATCGACGTGACGAACGCGACGAAACCGCCGACTGTCGTCTGGTCGTTCGACGACTGCACGACCGCGATCGTGATCACGACCGCGAGCGCGATCGACGCGAGGAACTGCGTGAGCGGCTGCGCGAGGCCGCCCGAGATCGTCATGCGCATCGCGTAGCCGCGCAGGCGCTTGCTCATCGTCGTGAAGCGGTCCATCTCGTACGCTTCGCCGTTGTGCACCTTGACGACCTTGTAGCCGCCGACCGTCTCCTCGACGATGTACGACAGCTCGTTGGTCAGCGTCTGGTGCTCGCGGTTCAGGCGGCGCAGCCGGCGGTTGATCTTGCTGACGAGCCAGCCGATGCCCGGCAGGATCACCGCGACGATCAGCGTGAGCCGCCAGTTCAGGTAGAACAGGTAGCCGAGCAGGAAGATCACCGTCAGCGAGTCGCGCACGAGCGTGACCATCACGCCCGTCAGCACCGACAGGATCTGGTTGACCTCGAACACGATCGCGTTGATCACCGTGCTCGCGGTTTCGCGCTGGAAAAACGACGCGCCGGTATGGATCATCCGCTGGAACATCTCGAGCCGCAGCTGCAGCAGGATGCGGTTCGATACGTAGTTGAGCAGGTAATTCGATGTGTACTGCGACACGCCGCGCACGAGCGCGAGCCCGATCACCGCGATCGGCACGTACCATTTCGCGCTGTCGCTGCCGTGCGAGCCGAAGCCGTGGTCGAGCAGCGGCTTGAGCAGGGCCGGGATACCGGCCTCGGTGGCCGCGACGACGCCCATCGTCACCACGGCGAGCACCACGATGCCGATGAGCGGCCGGATGTACGGCCACAGGCGCTTGAGGACCGTCACCGGCGAGGTGCCGGTGCCGTCCATCGGTTTGCGAAGAGTGTTCTGGGTTTCCAAGGCAATCCTTCTTGAGCCGCGATGCGGCGCCCGGCACGTGGCCGCCCGAGTGTGCGCCCTGTCGGGCGGGTGCCGAAAAGGGCTCAACATTATAGCTGTACCGCCCTCGCCGGCACGGCCGTTGTCGCGGCGGCCCGCGGCCGGGCCGCAGGTATACTGCCGCTCACCGTTTTCTCCGCCTTTCCGACGATTTCATGGCTGAACCCACCCTCGGCGTCGCCCTCATCGCCCTCAACGCATCCGCGCGGCTCGCGCAGTGTCTCGATGCGCTGTCGTTCGCCGACGATGTCGTCGTCGTCGACGGCGGCAGCACCGACGATACCGTCGCGATCGCGCAGGCGCACGGCGCACGCGTGATCGTCGAGCGCGACTGGCCGGGCTTCGGCCCGCAGAAGAACCGCGCGCTCGACGCGCTCGGCACCGACTGGATCCTGTCGCTCGATACCGACGAAATCGTCACGCCGGAACTCGCGCGCTCGATCCGCGACGCGATCCGCGCGCCGGCCGCGCAGGTCTATGCGCTCGACCGGCTGTCGAGCTTCTGCGGCCAGTGGATCCATCACAGCGGCTGGTATCCGGACTGGGTGCCGCGGCTGTTCCGGCGCGGCACCGCGCGGTTCTCGGACGACCTCGTGCACGAGCGCCTCGTGTTCGATACGGCCGCGCAGCGCCTGGCCGGCAAGCTGATGCACTACTCGTACGAGGATTTCGAAACGGTCGTGCGCAAGCTCGACGCCTATTCGACGGCCGGCGCGCGCCAGCGCCGCGCGGCCGGCCAGCGCGGCGGCTTCGGCAAGGCGCTCGGCCGCGGCGCGTGGGCGTTCGTGCGCACCTACGTGCTGCGGCGCGGGTTCCTCGATGGTCGCGCGGGCTTCATGATCGCGGTGTTCAACGCGGAAACCGTGTACTACCGCTTCCTGAAGCTCGGTCACGACCCGGTACGCTAGAGCCTGTTCACGCGAATGACGGGCTTGCGAACGTGCCCTGGGCGAGCGCCCGGCGCACGGCCGGCCCGGCGTTACAATGCCGGGTTGCGCGCACCACGCGTGCCCGCCCGAGCGGCTGCGCCGCGCGCCACGACGACCACCGAATTCCGACCACCATGTTCTCCATCATCATTCCGACCTGGAACAACCTGCCGTACCTCAAGCTCGTCGTCGACAGCCTGCGCCGGCACTCCGCGTATGACCACCAGATCATCGTGCACGTGAACGACGGCTCGGACGGCACGCTCGACTGGGTGCGCAACGAAGGGATCGAGCACACCGCGTCGCCGGCCAACATCGGCATCTGCCATGCGGTCAACCTGGCCGCCGCGCGGGCCACGCGCGACTACGTCGTCTACATGAACGACGACATGTTCTGCTGCCCGGGCTGGGACACGGCGCTCGTGCGCCGCATCGAACAGATGCCGACCGACCTGTTCATGCTGTCGGGCACGATGATCGAGCCGGTCGACACGCGCAATCCGTGCGTGGTCGTCAGCAATTTCGGCCGCGACGCCGAGCAATTCGACGCGGCCGGCCTGGTCGCCGCGACCCCGAAACTGGCACGCCCGGACTGGCTCGGCTCGACCTGGCCGCCGACGCTCGTGCACCGCGACTGGTGGAACCGCATCGGCGGCTACAGCAGCGAGCTGTCGCCGGGCATGAGCAGCGACAACGACTTCTCGATGAAATTCTGGGACGCCGGCTGCCGGATCTTCATCGGCGTGGGCGACAGCCTCGTGTACCACTTCCAGCAGAAGAGCACCGGCAAGATCGTCAAGAACGACGGCCGCCGCCAGTTCCTGAACAAATGGGGCATGACCCAGGCGACGTTCGATCGCTACTACCTGCATCGCGGCGAGCCGGTCGGCACGCAGATCGCGCTCGATACGCCGACGGTGGAAGGCCGCCTCAAACGTGCGCTGTTGCGCTCGCGGATCAAGCGCGCATTCAGCTGATCGGACCCCTAAAACCGTACGGAAAGCCGTCCTGCTTCGCGTATACTGCGCCGTTCGTCCCGGCTCTCTCGCCGGGATGCGCGACGCGGCACGGTGCACGATGTCCGCAAGCCGCATTCGTCCATACGACAGGTTCCGATGCTTTCGTTTTCCGCTCCCGCCACGCGGCGCCTGACCGCCGCCCGCGCCTTCGCCGTCGCCGCGCTCTGCATGGTGCCCGTCTCGACGGCGCTGACCAACGTGTTCTGCGGGCTGTTCGCCGTGGCGCTCGTGATTTCCCCCGAATTCTGGCGCGACCTGCGCTCGTTCGTCACCGATCCGGCTTCGCTCGCGGCACTGCTGATTCTGGCCGCGCTGGCCGTGAGCGTCACCTATACGGTCGCGCCGCATGACAAGGCGTGGAACTGGGTCGCGAAGTACGACAAGCTGTTGCTGCTGCCGTTCGCCGTGCTCGCGTTCCGTCATTCGAACTGGGCGCCGATCGTGCGGCGCTGCTGGTTCGGCACGCTGTGCGTGATTCTGCTGCTGTCGACCACCAACTACCTCGGGCTCACCGCGATCGGGCCAGCACATGCGACCCAGTTGCCGCTGTCGCGCGCCTGGGTGTTCAAGAACCACATCGCGGCCGGCATGTTCGGCGCGCTGCTCTTCTACCAGGCGGCTGATCTCGCGCTGGCGACCCGCACGCGGCTGTCCCGTGCCGCCTATGCGGGCATCGCCGTGTGGTCGCTCGTCAACGTGTTCGTGATGCTGCAGGGACGCACGGGACAGGTCATCGCGCTGTTGCTGATCCTCGTCGTCGCGGTACGTTTCGTGCTGTTGCTGCGCCGGCAATCCGCCCTGCGCGCAGGGCTCGCTGCCGGCATGCTCGTACTGGCGGGCGTCGCACTCGTAGTGGCTGCGTGCACGGTTCACAACGGCCGGCTGACGAAGGTCGTGACTGAAGTGCAGCAATATCGGCAGAGCGATGCGGCCACGTCGACCGGGCTGCGCCTCGAGTGGTACAAGAAGGGAATCGAGCTGTTTCGTCAGCGCCCCGTGCTCGGTTATGGCGCGGGGGGGCTCGAGCTCGAGTTCCAGAAACTCTCGGCCGGCAAGACGGCCGCCGAAGGCCAGCTCACGGCGAATCCGCACAACGAATACCTGCTGATGGCCGTGCAGCTCGGCACGGTTGGCCTGCTGCTGTTCGTCAACCTGATCGTGCAGATCGCGCGCGGCAGCCGCGCGCTCGATCCGCGCTCGCGACACCTGTTGCTCGCGTGGCTCGCGATCTTCACGATCGGCAGTCTCGCGAATTCGCTGCTGCTGGATTTCGCCGAAGGGCACCTGATCGTGCTGCTGGCCGGCATCCTGCTCGGTTGCGGCGAACGCAGCGAAGCACTGCCGCGCGAAACGTCGGCGATCCGGCGCAGCGTGTAACGCACGCCTGCCTACGTTCCGCGGCCCGCCCACCTGGTTCGGCGGCGGCGGACATCCGCCCCGTCGACGCCGGAGAGCCGCGCGGCGCTCCGCGAAACGAACTCCGGCTGACGAAGAAGGGCGCGCGTCAGTCGGACCCGGCACGACGCAGCCGCGACGTGTCGACGATGACGTCGACCGGCCCCGGCGGATTCAACCCCAACATCTCGGCTGCCGCGGCCTTCACGCGCTGCGCGTCCAGATGGACGAGGCAGTCGCTGCGACTGTCGACGTGACGCTCGCAGCCTTCGTGGCGGCACGGCACGCAATCTCCGTCCCCCTGCAGCAGCCACACGTTTGCGTGCCGCCCCGAGCCGCGCAGCGCCCACGGATTCTCGGTCGCAGGCCAGTGCTGCGGCCACGGCCCCCAACGCACGGGGTCGGACGGTCCGAACAGTGCAATCGTGTCGGTACCCGTCGCGGCCGCGACGTGCGTCGCGCCGGTGTCGGGCCCGATGAAGAGCCGCGCGCGCCGCACGAGCTCCGCGCTCTCGCCGAACGTCAGGCGGCCGACCAGGTTCAGCACGTCGCCGCCCGCCTCCGTCGCGACCTGCTCCGCATACTCGCGCTCGCGGTCGGCCGGGCCGCCCGACAGCGCGATCGCGAAGCCCTGCTCGCGCAGCCAGCCGATCATTTCGACCCAGCCGTCGAGCCGCCATTGCTTGTAACGGAACATCGGGTACGGATGCAGCACGACCAGCGGCTTGCCGGCGCGGATCGCCGGCGACTCGGCGAGCCACGCGTCGAAACGCGCGCGCCGCGCCGGATCATCGCCGATGCCGGGCGCGACGACCTCGGACACCGGCTCGATGCCGAGCACCGGCGCGAGTGCCAGCGTACTGACGACCGTATGGGCAGATTCGTGGTGATTGATCGCGATCCCGTTCAGCATCATCCGCGTCAGCCACGTGACGCGATTCGGGTCGACGAGGCCGACCCGTTTGCGGCCGGCGAACCAGCTATAGAAACGCGGCCGGTCGGAACTCAGCGCCGCGCATGCGAGATCGTAGCGGCGCCACATCGACAGCGCGTCGCGCAGCCGCTCGCCCAATCCCGCACGCTGCGCGACCACGATCACGCGCCGCACGTCCGGATTGTGCTCGAGCACGCCCTCGGTGCCGCGAAACACCAGCATGTCGATCTGCGCGTCCGGCCAGCGGGCCTTCAGGGACCGTACGAGCGGAGTCGTCAACAGTACGTCGCCGATACGGCGCGGCGCGGCAACGAGGATGGTTCTGGGCGGACGGGCGGAAGAAAACAGGGCCACGGCGATCGTCTGGCTGGCTGAACAAGGCTGGCAATGTACAGGATTTTGCAGCAGCCGGCGCGGCGTCGCGCGCCGGCGATGAAAGCGGCCACGATGCGGCCCGATCGTGACGTATCGCGCGGTACGCGAGCGGGCCGTTCGTGCCGCGCTACGAAGCGATCGTCGCGATCGTGGGGGCCGTGGCGGCGGCCGGCTGCACGCGCGCCGCGGCGGCCGGCGCTTCGTCGCGTTGGCCGGCCTGCGACAGCAGGTGGCGCACCGCACGCTCGACCGCATCGACACCGATCGCATCGACGGTCCGACCCGCGCGCAGGATCACGTGCGGCACGCCTATCGGATGCCAGCGCAGGTATTTCTCGGGACGGTCCTCGAACAGGGCGGCCACCGGTACGCCGAGCGCCGACGCAAGATGGACGGGCGCGCTGTCGGCCGAGACGATTGCATCGAGCAGGCTCGTGGCCGCCACGAGATCGGCAACCGACGACGGCGCGACATGCCGCGCATTCACGTCGCGCCATCCCTCGCCCTCGATGGCCTGACCGATGGCCGGATCGCGAAACACGATCACATCCGCGACGGGGGCAAGCCGCTCGCCGAGGTCGCGCCAGCGGTCGGCGGGCCAGCGGCGCTCGACCGCCTTGTTCGACACGAACAGCCCAACGCGCGGCTTCGTGCGTGCGCCGAGCAGGCGATGCCACGCTTCCTGCCGCGCACGATCGGGATGGACCGACAGTTCCAGACGATCGAGATCGGCGCAGCCGAGTTCGGGCACCAAGCGGAAACCCGACAACGCCTCGTGGCACATCGGCCGCTGCGCGACATGCTCGGGCTTGCGATCGTCGAATTCGGTCTCGGCATCGTGCCAGCGGCAATCCTTCGCGCGAAGCTGGCGCGCGAACTGCATGCTGCTGCGATGCATGCCGCCGTTCGGCACGATCACGAGGTCGAACCGCAAGCGGCGCAGGCGGCGCACGAGTCGCAGCCGGTCGAAGAATGCGCGCATCCGCCCGGGGCGGTCGTTGCGCTCGCACTGGCGGCTGTACACGTAGGTGTGGATCGTGTGCACGTCCGGATTTCCGGCCAGCGCGGCCGCGTTGTAGCGGTTCGCGACCACATGTAGCTCCGCGCCCGGCCAGCGCGCCTTCAGCGCGCGGAGAAACGCCGTCGTGCACAGCATGTCGCCCAGAAAATCAATCCGGATCACGAGGATCCGCTGCGTCGGGTTCCCATTGGCCATGGTCATGTGGTGACAATCCGTTTTTATCGTCGCGGCGTGCCGTTCCACGGCATCCTGATCCGCGAGCCTGCCCTGCCGCAAGTCGCCGCACGCCGCATCGATCCGCCCCTGTTTACGCGCGCGCTGTCGGCGCCGCTCGCCGTGCGAACCCGCGGCAGGCGCCGCGTTCGGACGGTTAGCGCGGGATTGTATAGCGTCCGGATGGCAAGCCCAAGCGCCCGATTACCCTTGCACCACGTAAAAACGGCCCGCCGCACCGCACGATGGCGATGCAACGGGCCGCCTATGCGCGACAGCCGTCGAAACAGCGCGCGGTCAGTACGTGATTTCGACGACGCTGCCGTCGAACGCCGCACGCAGCTCCGCCAGCAGCACGTCGCTCGGCTTCACGCGCCACGCGTCGCCCAGACGCATTTCGCCTTGCGCGCGCGCGTTGCTGTAGTGGATCTGGACCGCAAGCCCGTTCGGCAGCGGCGGCTGCGGGCGCCGACCGCCATCGCGGCCGCCGCCGCGCGGCGCGGGCGCGTCGACCCCGTTCGCGGCGGCCGGATCGTCCTTCGACACGTGCGGCTCGAGCACGCGGCGTAGCGCGAGCGCGTCGGCGTTGCCGTTCATCGTCAACCGCACGGCCTGCGCGTAGCGGCTGCGCGCGCGTTCGAGATCCATCACGGTATCGGCCGTGAAGCGAATGCCACCGGTGAATGCGTCGTTGCGCGCCTGCCCCTGCACGATCAGCAGCTCGTCTTCCTTGAACAGCGCCTTGTTTGCCTCGAACTGTTCGTTGAAGATCGTGATCTCGCACTGGCCCGTGCCGTCGTCGAGCAGCGCGATCAGCATCTTGCCGCGCTGCGTCATCTGCGTGCGCAGCGACGCGATGATGCCTGCGACGAGCTTGTCGCGCCCTTCCTTCAGATCACCGACCTTCTGCCGCACGAAGCGCCGCACTTCGTCGCGATACGCATCGAACAGGTGGCCGGACAGGTAGAAGCCGAGCGCGGCCTTTTCTTCCTGCAGGCGGCGCTTGTCGTCCCACGCGGGCTCGTCGACAAGCGCATGCGCATGCGGCGACTCGGCGCCCATGTCGAACAGGCCGGCCTGCATCGCGTTCGCTTCGGCCTGGTCGGCCGCTTCCATCGCAAGCGGCACCGACGCGATCAGTTGCGCACGGTTCGGGTTCAGCGAATCGAACGCGCCGGCGCGGATCAGCGCCTCGACCGTGCGGCGGTTGACGACACGCCGGTCGATCCGTTCGCAGAAGTCGAACAGGTCGGTGAACGCCTTTTCTTCGCGCGCACGCAGGATTTCCTCGATCGCGTTCTGGCCGCTGCCCTTCACCGCGCCGAGGCCGTAGCGGATCGTGCGCGAGCGCTTGCCGTCGGCTTCCGCGACCGGCTCGAACCGGTAATGCGACTGGTTGATGTCCGGCGGCAGCACGGCGAGGTTGTTCACGACGCAGTCGTCGAACAGGATCTTCACCTTGTCGGTGTCGTCCATCGCGAGCGTCATGTTGGCCGCCATGAATTCGGCCGGATGGTGCGCCTTCAGCCACGCGGTGTAATACGCGAGCAGCGCATACGCGGCCGCGTGCGACTTGTTGAAGCCGTAGCCCGCGAACTTCTCCATCAAGTCGAAGATCTCGTCGGACTTCTCGCGCGTGAGGCCGTTCTTCGCCGCACCCTCCGCGAAGATCTCGCGGTGCTTGGCCATCTCCTCGGGCTTCTTCTTGCCCATCGCGCGACGCAGCAAATCGGCGCCGCCGAGCGAGTAGCCGCCGATGATCTGCGCCATCTGCATCACCTGCTCCTGATAGACCATGATGCCGTAGGTCTCTTTCAGGACGGGTTCGACGCGCGGATCCGGATAGTCGACCTTCTCGCGCCCGTGCTTGCGCGCGCAGAAGCTCGGAATCAGGTCCATCGGGCCCGGACGGTACAACGACACGAGCGCGATGATGTCCTCGAAGCGGTCGGGCTGCGCATCCTTCAGCATGCCCTGCATCCCGCGGCTTTCCAGCTGGAACACCGCGACCGTGTTCGCCTTCTTCAGGATCTGGAACGAGGCCGGATCGTCGAGCGGCACCTGCGCGAGCGACCAGTCGGCCTTCGACGGATCGAGGCGGCGGATGTAGCGCTCGGCCCAGTCGAGGATCGTCAGCGTCGTGAGGCCCAGAAAGTCGAACTTCACGAGGCCGACGGCTTCGACGTCGTCCTTGTCGTACTGGCTGACCACGCCGCCGTCGTCGCCCTGCGTGTACAGCGGGCAGAAATCGGTCAGCTTGCCGGGCGCGATCAGCACGCCGCCGGCGTGCATCCCGACGTTACGCGTGAGACCCTCGACGCGCTGCGCGAGGTCGAGCAACTGGTGAACTTCGTCCTCGTGGTCGTAGCGCTCCTGCAACTGCGGCTCTTCCTTCATCGCGTCGGCAATCGTCACATGCTTGCCGGGCTTGAACGGAATCAGCTTCGCGATGCCGTCGGTGAACATGTAGCCGAGGTCGAGCACGCGGCCGATGTCGCGCACGGCCGCCTTCGCGGCCATCGTGCCGAACGTGGCGATCTGCGAGACGGCGTCCGCGCCGTACTTCTCCTTCACGTACTGGATCACGCGATCGCGGCCGTGCTGGCAGAAATCGATGTCGAAGTCGGGCATCGACACGCGTTCCGGGTTCAGGAAGCGCTCGAACAGCAGGTTGTAGCGCAGCGGATCGAGATCGGTAATGCCGAGCGCGTACGCGACCAGCGAGCCGGCGCCCGAGCCGCGGCCCGGGCCGACCGGCACGCCGTTGTTCTTCGCCCAGTTGATGAAGTCCGCGACGATCAGGAAGTAGCCGGGGAAGCCCATCTTCGTGATGGTCCCGCACTCGAACTCGAGGCGCTTGTAGTACGTGTCGCGCTGCGCGTCGCGCTCGGCCTCGACCGGATACAACTGCGCGAGACGGGCCTCGAGCCCTTCCTTCGACAACTGGACCAGGTAGTCGTCGAGCGACATGCCGTCCGGCGTCGGGAACAGCGGCAGTTTCGGCTTGCCGAGCTCGAGCTTCAGGTTGCAGCGCTTCGCGATCTCGACCGTGTTCGCGATCGCCGACGGCAGGTCGGCGAACAGCGCAGCCATCTCGTCCTGCGTGCGGAAGTACTGGTCGGTCGTGAAACGCTTCTGGCGCCGCGGATTCGCGAGAATGTCGCCTTCCGAGATGCACACGCGCGCCTCGTGCGCGGTGAAATCGTCGTCGGTCATGAACTGCGTCGGGTGCGTCGCGACGACCGGCAGCTTCAGCGACGCGGCGAGCGCCGCCGCCTGCTGGATGTACGCCTCGGCGCCCGGCTGCCCGTAACGCTGCAGCTCGATGTAGAAGCCGCCCGGAAACACCCGCGCCCAGCGCTCGGCGTGACGGCGCGCGGCTTCTTCGTTGCCCGCGGCCAGCGCAAGGCCGATATCGCCCTGTTGCGCGCCCGACAGCGCGAGCAGCCCCTGCGCGAGCTCGCCGTCGAGCCAGCTCGCGTCGAGTTCCGCGCGGCCGCGGTACTGGTTCGTGAGCCACGCCTTCGACAGCAGCTCGCAGAGATTCAGGTAACCGACCTTGTCCTTGACCAGCAGCAGCAACCGCGACGGCTTGTCGCGGTCGTCCGGATTGGCAATCCAGACGTCGCAGCCGGCGATCGGCTTGATGCCCTTGCCGCGGGCTTCCTGGTAGAAACGAACGAGGCCGAACGCGTTGCCGAGATCGGTGAGCGCGAGCGCGCCCTGACCGTCCGCGGCCGCCGCCTTGACGATGTCGTCAATGCGCACGATGCCGTCGGCAATCGAGAATTCGGAGTGAACGCGAAGATGGACGAAGCGAGGATCTGACATGGGCGCTATTGTAGCCGCCCCGCCGCGCAGGCTGCCCAAAAAATGCCCGCTTTGGCCGTTCGGCCGATGCACGCGGCGACGCGTCGCGCGGTTGGCCGATCGGCCAGGTACCGATGCCCGCGCCGTTTGCGGGATAATACGGTTTTTCGAATCAACGCCCCGGCTTCGCACCCTTTTTTGCGGGCCGCCGTGCGGCCGTTTTCCCGTCGGACCATCATGACCATCGTCAACCTCGCCGCCTACCACTTCGTATCGCTCGACGCGAACGAGCAATGGCGCCCGCTCGTCACCGCCCGCTGCAACGAACTCGGCCTGCGCGGCACGATCCTGCTCGCGCCGGAAGGCATCAACCTGTTCATCGCCGGCACGCGCGAAGCCACCGACGCGTTCATCGCGTACATCCGCCACGATCCGCTGTTCGAGGGCAAGTTCGCGACGCTGCAGTTCAAGGAAAGCCTGTCCGACTCGCAGCCGTTCCGCCGCATGCTCGTGCGCCTGAAGCGCGAGATCATCACGATGAAGAAGCCCGCGATCAAGCCGGAACTCGGCCGCGCGCCGTTCGTCGATGCGCGCACGCTGAAGGCGTGGCTCGACCGCGGCCACGACGATGCGGGCCGCCCGGTCGTGATGCTCGACACGCGCAACGCGTTCGAAGTCGACGTCGGCACGTTCGACAACGCGCTCGATTACCGGATCGACAAGTTCAGCGAATTCCCGGAAGTGATCGATGCAAACCGCGCCGACCTCGAAGGCAAGACGGTCGTGTCGTTCTGCACCGGCGGCATCCGCTGCGAGAAGGCCGCGATCCACATGAAGGAAATCGGCATCGACAACGTGTACCAGCTCGAAGGCGGCATTCTGAAGTACTTCGAGGAAGTCGGCGGCGCGCACTATCACGGCGACTGCTTCGTGTTCGACTACCGCACCGCGCTGAACCCGCAGCTCCAGCCCACCGAGAACGTCACGTGCTTCGCGTGCCGCGCGGTGGTCACGCCGGAAGCGCAACGATCGCCGAGCTACGTGCCCGGCAAGTCATGCCCCGCCTGCGCGCAGGCCGCCAGCGCCGCGTAACGGCGCATCGCACCGCGCACTGCCGATGAACCCCGGCTATCGCGGCCGCTTCGCGCCTTCGCCCACCGGCCCGCTGCACTTCGGCTCGCTGGTCGGCGCGCTCGCGAGCTGGCTCGACGCCCGCGCGCACGGCGGCACATGGCTCCTGCGCATCGAGGATCTCGACGGCCCTCGCACGGTGCCCGGCGCGGCCGACGACATCCTCGCGACGCTCGCGCATTTCGGCATGACGCCGGACGAGCCGCCCGTCTGGCAGAGCACGCGCGACGCGGCGTACACGGCCGCGCTCGAGCAGCTCGTCGCGGCGGGGCTCGTCTATCCGTGCGGCTGCACGCGCAAGGAGATCGCCGATTCACTGCGCGCCGCCCATGAACGCCACACGACGCTCGCGTATCCGGGCACCTGTCGCACCGGCCTTCACGGCAAGCCCGCACGCGCATGGCGGCTGCGCGTGCCGGACGGCTGCGACGCGGTCGTCACGTTCGACGATCGCTGGCAGCACACGCAATCGCAGAACCTCGCGGCCGAAGTGGGCGATTTCGTGCTGAAACGCGCGGACGGCCAGTGGGCGTATCAGCTCGCGGTCGTCGTCGACGATGCCGATGCCGGCATCACGCACATCGTACGCGGCGCCGACCTGCTCGACTCGACCGCGCGCCAGATCTACCTGCAGCGCTGCCTCGGCGTGCC
The DNA here is from genome assembly GCF_014211915.1 of Burkholderia cenocepacia. Lineage (NCBI taxonomy): Bacteria > Pseudomonadati > Pseudomonadota > Betaproteobacteria > Burkholderiales > Burkholderiaceae > Burkholderia > Burkholderia cenocepacia. Next base: position 3,133,197 of record NZ_CP060039.1, read on the forward strand.
GACGCCCGAGTACCTGCACGTGCCGGTCGTCGTCGATGCAAACGGCGAAAAGCTCAGCAAGCAGACGGGCGCGACGGCGCTCGAACGCAACGATCCGCTGCCGGCGCTGCACGCTGCGGCCGCGCATCTCGGCCTGGCCAACGATGGCGATCTACCGGGCGGGACGCTCGACGCGTTCTACACGGCCGCGACCGATGCGTGGGCGCGTCGCTTCGGGCCGCGCGCCGGTTGAGTCGCTTGCAGGACACCGGCCCGTGCCGACTACGCTCCGGCCTCCGCGAGCGGCGAATCCGATCGCGTGAAAGCGTGACGGAAGTCTGGGCGCCACGCCGGTTGACGACACGGCATCGAAAGTCCCTATCTGCGCATCAAGCGATACGCCCTGCTGCACACCGCCCCGATCGCGGCGCCCAATGAAAAACGGGCACATGCTCATCGCATGCACCCGCCTGTCCGGCGGCGCTGACGCGCCGCCCCTGCGCTCCGTCCGGCTTACGCCGAAGGCTTGCGCGGCATCCCGAAGCCGCCGAGCAGCGCGGCAACCTGGCGCTTCGGCCCTTTCTTCTCGGGCTGCTGCGCGGGCTGCGCATCGTCCGGCTGCTTCGCCGACGCCGACGGCTCGTACGGCTTCAGGAAGAAATCGTCGACCGGCGCTTCGTGGCGGCGATGATGGCCGCCGCGCTCGGTGCTGCCCGAGCGGCGGCCCGATGCACCGCGATGCTCGTCGCGATCGCGCCGACCGCCGCGTTCGCCACCCCGTTCGCCGCCGCGCTCACTGTTGTTGCGCTCGCCGCCACGTTCGTCGTGACGCTGGCGTGCCGGCTTGTCGATCGTAAGCGTCTGCACGTCGAGCGGACGCTTGATCAGCTTCTCGATATCGGCGAGTTGCTTGCGCTCGTTCGGGCTGCACAGCGACAGCGCGTCGCCCGTCGCGCCCGCGCGGCCGGTACGGCCGATCCGGTGCACGTAGTCTTCCGCGCTGAACGGCAGGTCGAAGTTGATCACGGCAGGCAGCTCGGCGATGTCGAGGCCGCGCGCGGCCACGTCGGTCGCGACCAGCGCCTCGATCTCGCCGCGCTTGAACGCGTCGAGTGCCTGCATCCGCTCGATCTGCGTCTTGTCGCCGTGAATCGCCGACGCGACCACGCCGTCGCGTTCGAGATTGCGCGCGAGGCGGCTCGCGCCGATCTTGCTGTTGCAGAACACGATTACCTGCTTGAGGCCGCGATCGCGCAGCAATTGCACGACGGCCGCCTGCTTGTCGCCTTCGGCGACGTCGTAGACGATCTGCGTGACGTTCGCGTTCGTCGAGTTGCTGCGCGCGACCTCGATCGTCTGCGGGTTGCGCAGATAGGTCGACGCGAGCTTCTTGATTTCGCCCGAGAAGGTGGCGGAGAACAGCAGCGTCTGACGCTCCTTCGGCAGCAGGTTCAGGATGCGCTGCAGATCGGGCAGGAAACCCATGTCGAGCATCCGGTCGGCTTCGTCGAGCACGAGGATCTGCACCTGGCCGAGGTTCGCCGTCTTCTGCTGCACGTGGTCGAGCAGGCGACCCGGGGTCGCGATCAGGATCTCGACGCCGCGGCGCAGTTCGGCCGATTGCGGGTTCATGTCGACGCCGCCGAACACCACCGCGCTGCGCAGCGGCGTGTGCTTCGCATACGCGTGCACGTTCGCGGCGACCTGGTCGGCGAGTTCGCGGGTCGGCGTGAGGATCAGCGCCCGCACGGGGTGGCGCGCCGGAGACGCGCTCGTGTTGGCCTGCGGCAGCAGACGCTGGATGATCGGCAGCGAGAAGCTCGCGGTCTTGCCGGTGCCCGTTTGCGCGGCGCCCATGACGTCGCGGCCGGCGAGCACGACCGGAATGGCCTGCGCCTGGATCGGCGTCGGCGTCGTATAGCCCTGCTCCACAATGGCTTTCAGGATATCGGGGGCAAGGCCGAATTGATCGAAGGTTGCGTCGACGGGCTTGGCGACAGAATCGGACATGGTGGCGTTTCGCTCAAAAGGCGCGGCGGGACATCGTGCGTCAGGCCGGCCGGGCCTGCGCTCATCACAATTCGGAAATAGACGGAGCCGCGGCGCGCCGCGCGGCGCCGCTCTGGCGCTTGGGACCGGTTCAATGCGAACGCTGGACGCCAGGCCGTGCGGACTCCGTTCGGCGCGAATGCCGGCGGAAAGGGCCGTATTGTAGCACCGTGCGGGAATCTGTCCGCGACAACGCCGCGAACGGCGGCGACGGCGGTTCGCGCGGCGGCCCTGCTCCGGCCCGTGCGGGCCAGCGGTTGGTCGATCGGGGTATCCGTATCGGCCGATGAACTCGATTAAGGGTTCGATCCGGAAGCCTCGCATCAGCACGCCCCGACGCCAACCCGCGTGTCGAGCCTTCAGCCCGACAGCGGTCAACACGGATGAATGCGCTCCGCGATCGCGCCCGCCGCTCAGCCCTTCTTCTTTTTCTTCTCGACCTGCACGCAGTCGCCCAGCAGCGGCGGCGACTTCGGGTCGGCGATCTCGTCGCGCAGCGTCGCTTCCTTGCCTTTCGTCCACCACGTATAGCGGCCGGCCTGGTAGCGCGCGCCCGATGCCGACACCGTATCGACGAACAGCATCTGCTTGCCGTCGACCGGCACGAGCGCGAAGCTCTGGCCGTTGCCCGCGAGCCAGTACGACACGCGCACGAGCTGCTTCTGGTTCGCGCACTGGTAGACGGTTTGCTGGCGCGCGTCGGCGTCGATCTCCTCGACGGTCAGCTGCGCGGCATGCGCGACGGAAACGGCGGTGCCGGCGAGCGCAAGCGCGGCGAGGGTTTGGCGAATCATGCAGGTCCTCTCACGAGACGGGTGGAAGCGCGCCCTCGCAGGGCGCGCGGTTATTGTTTATAGGAAGGTTTATAGGGAGGCTCGGCGGCTTGCCGGAATCAGGGATCGATCACATCCGCGCACGCATCGGTCGGCGCCGCGGCGACATGGCCGACGAGCGGCACGATCTTGAGTCCGGCCGACGCCACCCGGCACGGCGCGGCCGCGAGGCCGCAGCCCGCGAGACTCGCGACGAGCGCCAGCGCGACGCCCAGCTTTCCGATACGCAACGCTCTCGACGCCATCGTCCTCTCCTCGTTCCGTCAGCGCGCCGACACGGGCCGGACGGCCGCGGCCGCACGCTTCGCGCGTTCGCGGGCTTCGTCGACGGTCGCGCCGGTCGCCAGCGCGACGCCCATGCGTCGCTTCGCAAAACTTTCCGGCTTGCCGAACAGGCGCAAGTCCGCGCCCGGCACCGCGAGCGCGTCGCGCACGCCTTCGAACGCGATCCCGCGCTCGTCGAGGCCGCCGTAGATCACCGCCGACGCAGCCGGCGTGCCGAGCGCCGGATCGACCGGCAGCCCGAGAATCGCCCGCGCGTGCAGCTCGAATTCCGACTGGCGCTGCGAGGCGAGCGTGACGAGGCCCGTATCGTGCGGCCGCGGGCTCACCTCGGAGAACCATACGTCGTCGCCGCGCACGAACAGCTCGACGCCGAACAGGCCGCGCCCGCCGAGCGCCTCGGTCACCTTGTGCGCGATCTCGCGCGACTTCTCTAGCGCCGCCGCGCTCATCGGCTGCGGCTGCCACGATTCGACATAGTCGCCCGCCACCTGCACGTGGCCGACCGGTTCGCAGAAGTAGGTACGCGTATCGAGCGTCGCCGGGTCGATCGCGCGCACGGTCAGTTGCGTGATCTCGTAGTCGAAATCGACGAAGCCCTCGACGATCACGCGGCCGTGGTTCACGCGCCCGCCCGCCATCGCGTAGTCCCACGCGGGTTTCACGTCGGCGTCGGTCTTCACGACCGACTGCCCCTTGCCCGACGACGACATCACGGGCTTCACGACGCACGGCATGCCGATCTTCGCGACGGCCGCGCTGAATGCCTCGAACGAATCGGCGAACGCATACGGGGAAGTCGGCAGGCCGAGCTCCTCGGCCGCGAGCCGGCGAATCCCTTCGCGATTCATCGTGAGCTGCGTCGCGCGCGCGGTCGGGATCACCTCGGCGAGGCCGGCCGTCTCGATCGCCGCGAGCGCGTCGGTGGCGATCGCCTCGATCTCGGGGACGATCAGGTGCGGACGCTCGGCCTCGACGACTGCCCGCAGCGCGGCCGGGTCCGTCATGTCGATCACGTGCGCGCGATGCGCGACCTGATGGCCGGGCGCGTCCGGATAGCGATCGACCGCAATGACTTCGACGCCGAGACGCTGCAACGCGATGATGACTTCCTTGCCGAGCTCGCCCGCGCCGAGCAGCATGACGCGCGTGGCCGAGGGCGAAAGCGGCGTACCGAGCCGCTGACCGATCTGCATGTGATTTCCCGCTGGTTCTGTTGGAGGACAAAAACGGCTTCGATGTTAACACGGGCATCCGGGCCGGTTTGGGCCGTTTGGCCGCCCCCGGCGCCATGTCGCGCGAGGCCCGTGGGCGGGCTGCGAACGTTTTCGCGCGCGAAGTGTCGGCTCGCCTGCCGCGGGGCGGGTGCGTTACTCTTACGCCTTGATCAGAATCCGAAGAGGAACGAGGCTCATGTCCCACCTGTCCGCGGCCGCACGCGCACGCACCGGCCTGCTTCGCCCGTTGCGCGCGCCGCTTTGCGCGTTGACGCTTGCCACGCTTCTCGCCGCCTGCACGATGCCGACCCATCCCGATTCCGCCGCCCCCGCGCCCGACCCGTACAACCCGGCCGCCGTCCAGCTGCTCGACGACACGAACTGGGAACTCACCAGCTGGGTGAACGCCGACGGCACGCAACGCGCGATCCCGCACGGCGACAACGGCGAGCCGATCAAGCTCGCACTGTCGACCGAGTCGGGCATCCGGCGCGCGAGCGGGTTCTCGGGCTGCAACCGCTACATGGGCACCTATGCGGTCAAGAACGGCCTGCTGAGCTTCGGCCCGCTCGCCGGAACGCGAATGGCCTGCCCGAACACGCTCGGCGGCCAGCTCGAATCCGCGTATCTCGACGCGCTCGCCCACGTCGACAAGACCGGCGTGCAGATGCGCGCGCCCCAGCAATTGCAGATCGTGACCCAGGCCGGCGCAACGCTGACGTTCACGCACCGGAGCCCCTGATGCACGGCGCGCGCGGAGGCCGACCGACCGCCTTCGCGTGGCGCGCGACATGCACGTGCCGCCCACGTGCGTCGCGCGGCGTGAATCGGAATCACGCCGCGTTAGAGTCTTGTTCGCCGGCCGGTTAAACTCGGCGGGTCGCGCCCCGCGCGCCCCTCCCCACTCCTGTTTCAAAGCATGCACACGGTTGTCTTCGGCTGGTTCGGCATCTCCGCCGTCTGGTTCCTCCTTCTCTTCTGGCGTCTCGTGCAGGCGATGCTGCCCGGCGGCGGCGGGCTTGCCGGCCGCGGCTCGATCCGCCTGTGGCTCGGCTTCGCCGCGGTATTCATCGCAAGCGTCACGCTGACGAGCCCGCTCTCGGGCCCCGACACGAACGCGCTCGGCCATGCGTTCTCGGCCGGCTTCGCCCACGTGCTCGGCCCGATCGGCACGCCGGTCGCGATGGTCGTGCTGTTCTTCGCCGGCTTGCCGTGGCTGACCGGCATCGGCTGGCGGCAGTTCGCCGGGTGGGTCGACACGTCGTTCGGCGTCAAGCTGTCGCGCGCCGGCGACGACGACGACGCGCGCGGGATCGCCGACCTGCCGCGCAGTGCGTTGCATCGCGACGACGACGTCGTGCAGCCGACCACCGCGCATACCGTCAACTCGATGGCGCCGCGCCAGAACGGCCGGTATTCGCGCCCGACAGTGTGGAAACCCGATCCGCAGGCACGGCCGAAGCCGCGCAGCAAGACCCCGCCGCGCCCCCTTGCGGAACCCGTCGCGCCGTCGGGCTGGCTGAAGCCGAGCGCGCCGCAGCGCCCGCCTGCGGCGCCCGCGCCGATCCCGGCCAGCGCGATGCCGCCGCCGACCACCGGCAGCACCGCCAGCCTCGCGCGCGCGGCAGCGAACACGCAAGTGCCGCGCCCCGCGCCCGCCCCGCTTCCGGCCGGATTCGAACCCGTCCGACCGCGCCCGACCGCCGCACGCCCAACCACCGCCGCGCTGACGCAGACGGCGCCGCGCGCCACGGTCACGCCGCGACCGGCTGCTACGCAGCCGCCGCGTCCGCCGGTGCGCCCGGTCACAGGAACGACGCCAGCCGGCCTGTCGACGGACGCGGCACGACGCCGCCCGGCGCCGCCCGCGCCGGCGCGCGCGCCGCTCTATGCGTGGAACGAGAAGCCGGCCGCGCCGATTACGCCCGCACCGAGCGTTCACGACACGCTGCGTTCGATCGAGGCCAGCACCGCGCAATGGGCGTCGCTGGGCGGCGCGCCGTCCGGCGATGCAGCGCAGACGGCGGCTGCTGCCGTGGCCGGTGTCGCCGGTGTCGCCGCCGCAGCCGGCAGCGTGGCCGCGCCGGCATCGGCGGCCGTGTCGAATGCGTTCGGCTCCGCGACGCACGGCATCGCAGCCCAGGACGCCAATACTCCGGCCGAACACGATGCCGCGCCCGCATACGACGACAACGCGCCGATCGTGCTCGACGCCTTCATGCCGGCGCAGTCCGGCATCGCGCAGGCTCCGGTTGGCGATTTGTCCCCTCCTGCATTCGGTGACGCTGAACCGAACCCACGGTCGAATGCCGGCAGCGACGATGCCGCGTTCTCGCATCGCGCCGACGACGCAATCCGTCACGTCGACGCTACGCCCGCCGCGCCGGCATTCGGGGTCGCAGCACCGTCGATCGACGCACCCATCGACCTCGCGCCTTGGGAAGATGTCGTCAGCGCGCCGGTTCCGGCGCTCGACGCGTCGACCGGAAACCCGATCGCCGAGCCGCCGGCAGTCACCGCGGGACCGCAATCCGCGCATTCAGCCTTCCCACAAGGAAGCGATGCAGCGGTTCGCGACCTCGACACCAGCAAGCCAACCGGGTCTATCGATATCGACGACCACGCCGACGCGCAACCGGCGTCTGCAATCGATCGCGCCGCTTCGGCCCGCGTGCCTCAAGGGGCTGCCGACCCGCACGCCGCCGCGAAGCCTGCCGACGGCATCGTTCCGTTCGCTGCCCTGCCCGCTTCGTCGCTCGCGGGAACGTCCGTGAGCGCAGGTTCGGAAACGGCGTCGATCGCGGCAACGTCCGCACCGGCGGCGTCGAATCACGTGCCGGACGCCGTCAAGCCGGTCGAGGCGGCGGAACCCGCGGCACCGCTGTCGGCGGTCGCTCAACGCGCGACGCCCGCTACATATTGGACCGCGCCGACGATACCGCCCGCAGCGACACAAACGACCGTTGCCGCTGAACCGCCGAAATCGCCGGCGGTTCAGCCGTTTGCCGCAACCTCGGCGGCTTCGGCCGTCAATGCATCGCCGCTGACCGGCGCGGCTCATGGCTCGACTGCACAAGCGTCCGCGCCCGCCTCCGCATCGAACATCGCGCCCGTCGCTACCGCAGTTTCCCCCGTCGGCGTAACCGGCACGGCGTCCGCTTCGCCGTCGCAACCGGCCGCCTCGGCATCGCCTGTTACTTCCGTTGCGTCGGCATCGCCGGCCGGTATCACGGACCTGACCGACGGTTCGCTTTCCCGCGCCTCGACGCCTGCATCAACCGATGCGCCCGCCGTGATGCCGTCGACGACTGGCGCATCGGCTTCGACGTTCGGCTCGACTGCGCAGGCGCCCGTAACGCCGGTGCCCGCTACCGCGACGCCCGCGACTTTCACGTCCACATCGATCGCCGCGCCGTCTTCCGCGTCGGCATCGGCATTTCCTGTCGACACAGCAGCCACGTCGACCGGTACGACGACCTTCGCTCCATTCGGCTCATCGGGCGCGGTCGCTCCGCAACCGCCAATCAGCCTGCCCGTATCGCCAACCGCGTCCGCCGCGACGTCGACGTCCTTCACGTCCTTCAGCGCGCTCGCGCCGACGACCACGGCCGCCGCCACGCCAGCGCACCCGATCGCTAGCGCGCCTGTCGCCGCGGCCGGGCCGCTGACGTCCATCGGTTCGACCACCGCGACGCAGGCTCCATCGATCGCGTCCGTCCCTGCCGCCGCCCCGGCCGCGACTCAGACGTTCACGACATCGCCCGCCCCTGCCGTCTCATCGTCGGGCTGGTCCATGTCGCATGACGTGACGGCAGCACCGACCACGGCACCGCTGGCGGCAACCGTCCCCGGCGCGAACCTGCCGACCACGCCGGCAACCGTCGTTTCTGCGCCGCCATCGCCGGCAGTCCCGCCGATGGGCGCACCGGCCTCCCATCCAATCGAGGCAATCGGCCCCGCCCAAGCCGATACCCCGGCCCGCCCGCCGCGCCTGAACGCGTTCGAATTCCACGCACCCGCGTCGTTCAACGTCGAACTGCCGACGCTCGACCTGCTCGAGCCCGCGTCCGACGACGTCGAAATGATCACCGACGAACACCTCGCGCAAACCGCGCAGGTGATCGAGCAGCGGCTGCAGGAATTCAAGGTGCCGGTGACGGTGGTCGGCGCGTCGGCCGGCCCCGTGATCACGCGCTTCGAGATCGAACCCGCGCTCGGCGTGCGCGGCAGCCAGATCGTCGGTCTGATGAAGGACTTGTCGCGCGGCCTCGGCCTCACGTCGATCCGCGTCGTCGAGACGATCCCCGGCAAGACCTGCATGGGCCTCGAACTGCCGAACGCGAAGCGCCAGATGATCCGCCTGTCGGAAATTCTTGCCGCACGCGAATACCAGCATTCGCCGTCGCAACTGACGATCGCGATGGGCAAGGACATCACCGGCCACCCGGTCGTCACCGATCTCGCGAAGGCGCCGCACATGCTCGTGGCCGGCACGACGGGTTCGGGCAAGTCGGTCGCGATCAACGCGATGATCCTGTCGCTGCTGTACAAGGCGACGCCGGAAGACGTGCGGCTCATCATGATCGACCCGAAGATGCTCGAGCTGTCGGTCTACGAAGGCATCCCGCATCTGCTCGCGCCGGTCGTCACCGACATGAAGCTCGCGGCGAACGCGCTGAACTGGTGCGTCGGCGAAATGGAGAAGCGCTACCGGCTGATGTCGGCCGTCGGCGTGCGCAACCTCGCGGGCTTCAACCAGAAGATCCGCGACGCGGAAGCGAAGGAAAAGAAGATCGGCAACCCGTTCTCGCTGACGCCCGAGGATCCGGAGCCGCTGTCGACGCTGCCGCTGATCGTCGTCGTGATCGACGAGCTGGCCGACCTGATGATGGTCGCCGGCAAGAAGATCGAGGAACTGATCGCCCGCCTCGCGCAGAAGGCGCGCGCGGCCGGCATCCATCTGATCCTCGCGACGCAGCGGCCGTCCGTCGACGTGATCACCGGCCTCATCAAGGCGAACATCCCGACGCGCGTCGCGTTCCAGGTGTCGTCGAAGATCGATTCGCGCACGATCCTCGACCAGATGGGCGCGGAGTCGCTGCTCGGGATGGGCGACATGCTGTTCCTGCCGCCGGGCACCGGTTATCCGCAGCGCGTGCACGGCGCGTTCGTCGCCGACGAGGAAGTGCACCGGATCGTCGAGTACCTGAAGCAGTTCGGCGAGCCGCAGTACGAGGAAGGCATTCTCGACGGCCCGGCCGCCGACGGAGCGACGCAGGACCTGTTCGGCGACGCGCCGGACGCGGAAGCCGATCCGCTGTACGACGAAGCCGTCGCGTTCGTCGTGCGCACGCGGCGCGCGTCGATCTCGTCGGTGCAGCGGCAGTTGCGCATCGGCTACAACCGCGCGGCGCGGCTCGTCGAGCAGATGGAGGCGGCCGGTCTCGTGTCGGCGATGGGCATCAACGGCAGCCGCGAGGTGCTCGTGCCGGCCGCGGCCGACTGAGGCAGGCGGCCCGCCGGCCGCCGTTCATCGAGATGGGCGCGTCGTGAAACCAACTGCCTGAAATACGAAGGGCGCTGCATCGGCAGCGCCCTTCTTGCATCAGCCTGGAATCGAGCGGGACTTACTGCGCGACCGGCACCAGCTTGAAGTCGACCGGCTTGCCGACCGCGATCTTCTGCGGATTCGCGCCGAGCTGCCCCGTTTCGACATCGCGACTGAACACGTAGAACGTGTCGCTGTCCTGGTTGCCGACGATCAGCCACTTGCCGGTCGGATCGATCAGGAACTCGCGCGGCGTCTTGCCGAGGCTCGACTGGCGGCCGACGTGCTTCAGCCGGCCGTCGGCCTTGTTCACCGCGTAGATCACGAGATCGTTCGCGTCGCCGCGGTTGCTCGCGTACAGGAAGCGGCCGTCCGGCGACAGGTGGATCGCGCCACCGCCGACCTTGCCCTTGAAGCCCGGCGCCGTCATCGGCAGCGTCTCGATCGGCGTCAGTTTGCCGTCGTGATAGCCGAACACCTCGACCGACGCGTTGAGTTCACTCGTCACGTACGCGAACCGGCCGTCGGCGCTGAACACCATGTGACGCGGGCCCGAGCCCGCCTTCACCGGCGTGTAGCGCGTGTCGGTCGGGCTGATCAGCCCGCGACTGCCGTCCACCGTGTAGCGGTAGCCGTATATCTTGTCCGCGCCGAGATCCTGCACGAACAGATAGCGGCCATCCGGCGAAAACACCGTCGAATGCACGTGCGCGCCGTCCTGGCGGCCCTTCACCGGCCCGGTGCCTTCGTGGTGGACCGTCAGCACGGCCTGACCGACCGCGCCGTCGTCGCGCAGCGGAAGCACCGCGAAGCTGCCGCCCGGGTCGGCCGCGACCGAGTAGTTGGCGGTGACGAGGTACTTGCCGTCCGGCGACAGCGCGAGATAGCACGGATCGTTCCCTTCCGACGATACGCGGTCGATGAAGCTCAGCGCGCCCGTCTTCGCGTCGAAGCGGAACGCGCTCACGCCGCCGCGCTGCGTCGCCGGTCCGTCGTCGCCGGGCAGCTCGTTGACCGCGTAGACGGTGCGACCGTCGCGGCTCGGCAACAGGTACGACGGATTCACGGTCTTCGCCGACGACACCGGCGCGACGCTGCCGCTCTTGGTATCGAAGCGGTAAACGTAGATCCCGTCGCTGCCGCCGCCCGTATAGGTGCCGACGAGCAGGTTGTAGACGCCGTCGGCCGGGGCGGACGATTGCTGCGCGAATGCGTGGGTCGCGGACAGGGAAAGCACGATCGCGAAACCTTTCATCCAGTGAGCGAACCTAAGCGGGAACCCTCGTGTCGAAGCGCGTGCGTCACGCTCGCGTAAACGGTTGGGCATTGAATCCTCCTTGCATCGAGTCGCTTCAAGTGTTGAGATAGGACGAAACGCCGGCCGTTCACGCGCTCCGCCGCCCGGCCGAGTATACGGGGCGCGGCGCCCGCGCGTGAAGTCGAGGGCGCCGACGTCCGCATTGTGAAACTCGAATACCCAAGGATCGCCTGCCCATGCCCGCCCTGATCGAAGACTACGCCCTCGTCGGCGACGGCCACACGGCCGCGCTGATCGCAAAAGACGGCTCCGTCGACTGGCTGTGCTGGCCCCGCTTCGATTCGGGCGCCTGCTTCGCGGCGCTGCTCGGCACGCCGGAACACGGCCGCTGGCTGCTTGCTCCGGCCGCCGACGCCGCGATCACGCACACGACCCGCCGCTATCGCGGCGACACGCTGATTCTCGAAACCGATTACGAAAGCGCCGACGGCGCCGTCACCGTGATCGACTTCATGCCGCCCGGCAACGGCTGGTCCGAACTGGTGCGGATCGTCGTCGGCCGCCACGGCAAGATGAAGATGCGCATGGAGCTCGTGTTGCGCTTCGACTACGGTTTCTCGATTCCGTGGGTCACGCAACTGACCCGCGAGGACGGCATGAAGGCCATCGCCGGCCCCGATACCGTCGTGCTACGCACGCCGGTGCCGCTCACCGGCAAGAACCTCCATACGCTCGCGGAATTCACGGTCGGCGCCGACGAGCGCGTGCCGTTCTCGCTCGGCTACGCGGCGTCGCACATGCGGCTGCCGCCCGCGCGCGATCCGCTGTCGATGCTCGCGCGCACCGAGAACTACTGGCTCGAATGGTCGGGCCGCTGTCAGGTGCAGGGCCGCTACGCGGCCGCCGTGCGCCGCTCGCTGATCACGCTGAAGGCGCTCGCGTACGAGCCGACCGGCGGCATCGTCGCCGCGCCGACCACGTCGCTGCCGGAGAAGATCGGCGGCAACCGCAACTGGGACTACCGCTACTGCTGGCTGCGCGACGCGACGATCACGCTGCTCGCGCTGATGCGCGGCGGCTACTACGACGAGGCGCGTGCGTGGCGCACGTGGCTCGGCCGCGTGATGGCCGGCTCGCCCGAGCAGATCCAGATCATGTACGGAATCGCCGGCGAGCGCCGGCTGCCGGAAATGGAGCTCGACTGGCTGCCCGACTACCAGGACTCGCTGCCGGTGCGCGTCGGCAACGGCGCCGCGAACCAGCTCCAGCTCGACGTGTTCGGCGAGGTGATGGCCGCGCTGCACCTCGCGCGCGTGGGCGGCCTGCAGGCCGACGACACGGTCTGGTCCGTGCAGTGCGCGCTGCTCGACCATCTCGAGAAGATCTGGCAAGAACCCGACGAAGGCATCTGGGAAACGCGCGGCGGCCGGCGCCATTTCACGTTCTCGAAGGTGATGGCGTGGGTCGCGTTCGACCGCGCGATCAAGTCGGCGGAGATGTTCCGGCTGCCCGGCTCGCTCGACCGCTGGCGCGCGCTGCGCGAGCAGATCCATGCGGACGTCTGCGCCAACGCATGGCACGAAGGCAAGCAGGCGTTCGCGCAGAGCTACGGCAGCGACGAGCTCGACGCGAGCGTGCTGCTGCTGCCGCAGCTCGGCTTCCTGCCGCCGGAAGACCCGCGCATCGTCGGCACGGTCGAGGCGATCGAACGGGAATTGCTGCACGACGGGCTCGTGATGCGCTACCGCACGACCGAATACGACGACGGCCTGCCGCCGGGCGAAGGCACGTTTCTCGCGTGCAGCTTCTGGCTGGTCGACAGCTATGCGCTGCTCGGCCGGATCGACGACGCGCATCGGCTCTTCAGCCGCCTGCTCGCACTGTCGAACGACCTCGGGCTGCTCGCGGAGGAATACGACCCGGTCGCCGGGCGGCTCGTCGGCAACTTCCCGCAGGCGTTCTCCCACGTGGCGCTCGTGCACACCGCGATGAACCTGATGCACCACGAAGACGCGATGGCGCGCGCGGCCGGCCAGCCCGCGCCGGCCGTGGCCACCGGCCGCTGAACGGCGCGCGCGGGCCTTGTTCAGAGATCGTCAAATCGCAACACTTTGATGAAAACCCGGGGAAATGTTGCATTGCACCACCGATCGTTGTCCGATATGATCGACGAGATTGTCCGGCTGCAATGCAACATGGCCGGTCGCTGACCCACACGGCACGCCGCGACGCCTCACGCCGCCCTTGCGCACCGTCCCCCACGCGGGAGTAGCCTGCATGCTTTACCAACTGCACGAATTCCAGCGGGCCATGCTGAGCCCGCTCACGGCCTGGGCCCAGGCCGCCTCGAAGTCGTTCGCGAATCCGTCCAGCCCGTTCTCGCTGATGCCCGGTGCCCCGCGGATGGCGGCTGCCTATGAGCTGATGTATCGGCTCGGCAAGGATTACGAGAAGCCGGAATTCAACATTCATCAGATCGTCAAGGACGGCCACAACATTCCGATCGTCGAGCAGACGATCATCGAGAAGCCGTTCTGCCGCCTGCTGCGCTTCAAGCGCTATTCGGACGACGCCGACGCCGTCACGCAACTGAAGGACGAGCCGGTCGTGCTGGTCTGCGCGCCGCTGTCGGGCCACCACTCGACGCTGCTGCGCGACACCGTGCGCACGCTGCTGCAGGATCACAAGGTCTACATCACCGACTGGATCGACGCGCGGATGGTGCCGGTCGAGACCGGCCCGTTCCACCTGCACGACTACATCGCGTACATCCAGGAATTCATCCGTCACATCGGCGCGCGCAACCTGCACGTGATCTCGGTATGCCAGCCTACGGTGCCGGTGCTCGCGGCGATTTCGCTGATGGCGAGCCGCGGCGAGGACACGCCGCTCACGATGACGATGATGGGCGGCCCGATCGACGCGCGCCGCAGCCCGACGTCGGTGAATTCGCTCGCCACGCAGCACTCGACCGCGTGGTTCGAGAACAACGTGATCCACACGGTGCCCGCGAACTATCCGGGCGAAGGCCGCCAGGTGTATCCGGGCTTCCTGCAACACACCGGCTTCGTCGCGATGAACCCCGAGCGGCACGCACAATCGCACTGGGATTTTTACCAGAGCCTGCTGCGCGGCGACGAGGACGACGCCGAAGCGCACCGCCGCTTCTACGACGAGTACAACGCGGTGCTGGACATGGCCGCCGAGTATTACCTCGAGACGATCCGCGTCGTGTTCCAGGAATTCCGGCTCGCGGAAGGCACGTGGGACGTCGAAGGCGAGCGCGTGCGGCCGCAGGACATCAAGCACACCGCGCTGATGACGATCGAGGGCGAACTCGACGACATCTCGGGCAGCGGCCAGACGCACGTCGCGCACGAGCTGTGCACGGGCATTCCGCAAGACGATCGCCGCAGCCTGACCGCCGAGAAATGCGGCCACTACGGGATCTTCTCGGGCCGCCGCTGGCGCACGATCATCTATCCGCAACTGCGCGACTTCATTCGCGAGCATGCGTTGGAGCCCAAGCCCGGCGCGACGAAGTTGCCCGTCGATGCCCAGGATGCGACCGCGATCGGCGTCGTGCCGGCCGCCAAGCCGGAGCCGGAAACCGCGGTGCGCGCCACCGCCGCGAAACGCACGCGCGCGAAGGCGCCGGCCGTGACGGTTGCGCCCGCCAGGACGCCCGCCGCGAAGGCCGCGCCCGCCGCGAAACGCGCGGCCGGCAGCCCGCGCGCAAAAGCCGCGCGGGTCCGCAAGGCCGCCTGACGCGCGGCGTTCCGACGCAAAAACGCCGCCGTTGCTTGACGCACGGCGGCGTTTTTTTATCCCGGCGCGGCCGCGAGCGGGCGGCTCATCGGCTCGCCTCCGTTCGTCGCGTCAGCGCCGCAGCAGATACGCGAGCAGCACCTCGGTGTTCATCCGGACCATCTCCGCGCGCTCGTCGGTGTCGGTGAAGTCGCGGCCGAGCGTTGCAGCGAGCGTGAAGCGGTTCGACACGATGTAGTAGCCGAGCCCCGACAGCGTCACGTAGAAGCGCAGCGGATCGACGTCGCCGCGGAACAGCCCGGCCTTCTGGCCGCGCATCAGCACGTTGCCGAGCTTCGCGACGATCGGCGACATCATCTCGCGGATTCGCGTCGACTTGTGCAGATAGCGCGCTTCGTGCAGGTTCTCGTTGTTGATGAGCCGGAGCAGCTCCGGATGGTCGCGGTAGTAGTCCCAAACGAAATGCGCGAGCCGCGTGACGGCTTCGACCGGCGCGACGCCGTCGAGATCCAGCACGCGCTCGGCCTCGGTCAGCGCGGAGAACGCGTGTTCGAGCACCGCCGTGAAGAGCTGCTCCTTGCTGCCGAAGTAGTAATAGAGCATGCGCTCGTTCGTTTCGGCCCGGCGCGCGATCTGGTCGACGCGCGCGCCGAACAGCCCTCCATTCGCGAACTCTTCGGCTGCCGCCATCAGGATGCGGCGGCGCGTACCTTCAGGATCTCTTTTGATTTTTGGCTGATTCATGGTGGCGCTTTGCTATGTGAGCCGCTTGATTCGGACCGACACCCCCACCGCCTCGGCGCCGGCCGCCCTGGAACGGGCGCGCCGCGGGCGGCCGCCCTCCTGCTGAGCCCCTGCAAAAAAGCGGTTCGATTATGCGCATAGACGGCGTCCGGCGCAATGCGGGAAATCGGCGATAATCGAGCTTTGGCAAACCTCTCCGGCCGCGCCCGACGCGGCCGACCGAGAGCCATTCGGCGCCGCTGCGCCCGTTGTCAGCCTGTTGTCACCGTGACCGACTCCAAAACACTCGCGGATCGCATCGAAGATCTGCTTCCCCAGACGCAATGCACGAAGTGCGGCTATAACGGCTGCCGTCCGTACGCCGAGGCGATCGCCGCCGGCGACGCGAACTACAACCAGTGCCCGCCCGGCGGCGCCGAAGGCATCGCGCGCCTCGCGAACCTGCTCGGCAAGCCGGTAATTCCGCTGAACCCCGTGAACGGCAGCGAGCATCCGCGCGCGGTCGCGTTCATCGACGAAAACCTGTGCATCGGCTGCACGCTGTGCATGCAGGCGTGCCCGGTCGACGCGATCGTCGGCGCGCCGAAGCAGATGCACACGATCGTCGCGTCGCTGTGCACGGGCTGCGACCTGTGCGTGCCGCCGTGCCCGGTCGACTGCATCGCGATGCTGCCGGTGACCGGCGATCGCACGGGTTGGGACGCGTGGTCGCAGGAACAGGCCGACGCCGCGCGCGAACGCCACGACCTGCGGCTCGCGCGCGAGCGCCGCGAGCGCGAGGCCGCCGAAGCGCGTGCCGCCGCCCGCCGCGCGGCCAGTGCCGCCAAGCCGGTTGCGGAGTCCTCTGCAACGCAGCCCGGTTCGCAGCCGGACACGCCGGCCGCCGCCGCGCCGGCCGACGATGCCGAAGCGAAGAAACGCGCGATCATCGCCGCCGCACTCGAACGCGCGCGCAAGAAGAAGGAAGAACTGTCCGGGCAAGGCGCCGGGCCGAAGAACACCGAAGGCGTGAGCGCGGCCGTCCAGGCGCAGATCGATGCGGCCGAAGCCCGCCGCAAGCGGCTCGCCGAACAGCAGGCGCAGCGCGATGCCGAAGCCGCATCGGGCAGCAACGACCACGACAACGACGCAGGCAACGACGATCCGGACGGCCCGTCCGCGCCGCCCGACCAGAACGCTCCATGAACGCCAGCAAACGACGCGCGATCTACGAAACGCTGCAGAGCCTCAATCCGCATCCGACCACCGAGCTCGAATATTCGACGCCGTTCGAGCTGCTGATCGCCGTGATGCTGTCCGCGCAGGCGACCGACGTGTCGGTCAACAAGGCGATGCGGAAAATGTTTCCGGTCGCGAACACCCCGCGACAAATCGTC
Source organism: Burkholderia cenocepacia (assembly GCF_014211915.1). Classification (NCBI taxonomy): domain Bacteria; kingdom Pseudomonadati; phylum Pseudomonadota; class Betaproteobacteria; order Burkholderiales; family Burkholderiaceae; genus Burkholderia; species Burkholderia cenocepacia. The sequence goes on from NZ_CP060039.1 coordinate 3,150,251, forward strand.
GCGCTTGGCGAGGAAGGCGTCACCGAGTACATCAAGACGATCGGCCTCTATCGCACCAAGGCGAAGAACGTGGTCGCGACGTGCCGGATCCTGCTCGAGCGCTACGACGGCGAGGTGCCGGCCGATCGCGAAGCGCTCGAAGGCTTGCCGGGCGTCGGCCGCAAGACCGCGAACGTCGTGCTGAACACCGCGTTCGGCCAGCCGACGATCGCGGTCGACACGCATATCTTCCGCGTCGCGAATCGCACCGGGCTCGCGCCGGGTAAGGACGTGCGGGCCGTCGAGGCCGCGCTCGAGAAGTTCACGCCGAAGGAATTCCTGCAGGATGCGCATCACTGGCTGATCCTGCACGGGCGTTACGTGTGCAAGGCCCGCCGGCCCGAATGCTGGCACTGCGCGATAGAGCCGCTGTGCGAGTTCCGGCCGAAGACGCCGCCGCCGAACGAATAAGCATCAGGCAGCGCGGGCGAGCTCCGCAGGCGCCGTCGAGACGCCCCCCCTTCCCCGCTTACGCGTTGGATGTCGCCGTCGCGTCGTCGGCGGCCGCGCCGCCCGCGCGCACGAGCGCCAGCACGGCCGCCAGAATCGCGACGCCGCCCGCCCACTGCAGCGGCGACAACGCTTCCCCGAACAGCAGCGCCGCAAGCGCGACCGTCACGACCGGTTCGAGCGTCGACAGCATCGACGTGCGCGCGGCCCCGAGCCGCTCGAGCCCGGCGAAGAACGCGAGCATGGCCGCGACCGTCGACACCAGCGCGATCGCGAGCATCGACGCCCAGCCGCCGGCCGTCGCGGGCCAGCGCGGCGGCGCGCCGAACGCCGCCGTTCGCACGACGGCGATCGCGACGAGCGTCGCCGTGGCCGACAGGCAGATGATCGCGGTGGTCGCGAGGGGATCGACGCCGCGCGTCGCCTTCGTGCCGCCGACGATGTACAGCGAGTAGATCACCGCGGCGGCCAGCGCCAACGCGATCCCGAGCGGCTCGCCGTGCCCGCCGCCGACCATCAGCGCCGAACCCGCGACGCACAGCACCAGCGCGACGGCCTTCGCCCGCGTCAGGCGCTCGCCGAGCCACCACGCGGCCAGCAGCGTGACGAACGCCGGGTACAGGTACAGCAGCAGCGCGACGAGACTCGCCTGCGCGTGCTGCAGCGCGCTGAAATAGCAGAACGACTGCCCGACGTAGCCGAGCGCGCCCATCGCCACCAGCGGCGCCAGTGCCCGGCCGCGCGGCCAGGCGACGCGGCGGTGCCGCGCGATCGCCGCGAGCACCGCGCCGCCGATCGCGAAGCGCACGATCAGCAGCCCGAGCACGTCGACGCCGGCCGCATACGCATAGCGGCCGAAAATCGCCATCGCGCCGAACGCGGCGGCGGACAACGCGACGTAGAGCGCACCCTGCAGGGCGGCGGACGATGAGCGAACGGTGGCGGTCATGATGAAACGGGCGAACGGGCGCCGTGACGGGAATCGTCGGAGTGTAGCGGCGCGGCGGTGCCGAGCCTAGCCCACGCTTACCCGTTGCGCGGCGGGCGGCCGCGCGTTCCGCGCCGACCGCTCCCGGGGCCGGCGCCAGCACCGTCCGCCGCGCCGGCGTACAATGCCCGACGCGGCATGACGCCGTCCGAATCACGACGTTTCCCCACCATGTTCAATCCGAGCCGCGACGACGTGCGTCGCTTTTTCACCGAGACCTGGCGCAAGCAGCGCGCGGGCGAGATCCTGACGCCGCTGGAAGCGATCGCGGCCGACTGGATCGTCGAGCACCCCGAATACCACGACGACCTGGCCGACGCCGACGGCGCGGCGGCGCGCAACTACACGCCCGAGGAAGGCCGCACCAACCCGTTCCTGCACCTGTCGATGCACCTCGCGATCAGCGAGCAGTTGTCGATCGATCAGCCGCCCGGCATCCGCGCCGCACACGACAAGCTGGCCGCGAAGCTCGACTCGACCCACGACGCGCAGCACGCGATCATGGAATGCCTCGGCGAGACGATCTGGGAAGCGCAGCGCACCAACACGCCGCCCGATACCGACGCGTACCTGCAGCGCATCCTGCGCCGCGCGTCGCGCGACTGAGCGCGCAGGCCCGGCACATCCCGCCGCGCCGGGCTGCGGACAGCCGGGCCGCGGACAAAAAAATACCCCGCCGAGGCGGGGCATTGTTGCTGCGCGAGCCCGTGAGGCCCGTCGCGCTTACTTCTTGAACACGAGGTCGGTTTCCTTCAGCGACTCGATGTAAGACGCGATGTCCTTCATGTCGCTGACCGACAGGTTCTGTACCTGCGCCTGCATGATCGCGTTGTTGCGGCCGATCAGCGGGTTCGTCAGCCCCATCTGGTACTGGCGCATCGCCCACACGAGATAGTCGGCGTGCTGGCCGGCGAGGCGCGGGTACTCCGCGTTGATCGGCTTGTTCAGCTGCGCGCCGTGGCAGGCCGCGCAGTTGTGCGATTCGACCAGTTCCTTGCCCTTCGAGATGTCCGCGGCGTGCGCGGTACCGATCGCGAGGCCGGCCGCCAGTGCAACCGCCGCCGTCTTGAATGCGTTGTTCATGAATGCTCCTGTCCCGCCGGAGAGATCGGCGGCGCGCGCTTTACTTGTAGGGGTTGTCCTTCGTGTCGGCCTTCTGGGCGGCGTAGTACGCCGACAGATCCGCGATGTCCTGGTCGGTCAGCGAGCCGGCGATCGCATTCATCGACGGGAAGTGACGATCCTTCTTGCGGTAGGCCTTCAGCGCGTTCTCGAGGTATTGCTGGTTCTGGCCGCCGAGGACAGGCACCCGGTAGACCTCCGGGTACGCCGCGCGGTAGTCCTGGATGCCGTGGCAACCGATGCACATGGCGGCCTTGCTCGCCCCGTCCTTCGGGTTGCCGACCACACCGGCCGCCTGCGCGCTGCCCGCGAGCGCCACGAGCGCTGCGACAACGACGTGTTTGCCGACGAATTTGTTCATAGCTCTTGTAACCTAGCTTGAGGGGAAACTGGCGCCGAAGCGGCAACGGCCCGCGCCGTTTTGCTTGTCGGTCGCCACGCAGGCCAAAAAAAACGGCCAGATTGTACCGCGTCGGCGGGGAACGCGTCCATACGGCGCCCCGGTTCGCCCCGCCACAGCCCTGCAACGATACGCGGGCGCGGCCCGCCCGGACAGCCCTTCTGACTTATACTGGGTTTTTTCCCCGATGAAGAAGAGCGTCGCCATGCGTTTCGAAGGGTCCTCGCACTACGTCGCCACCGACGATCTGAAGCTCGCGGTCAATGCCGCGCTGACGCTGCAACGCCCGCTGCTGATCAAGGGCGAGCCCGGCACCGGCAAGACCATGCTGGCCGAGGAAGTGGCCGCCGCGCTCGACATGCCGCTGCTGCAGTGGCACATCAAGTCGACCACCAAGGCGCAGCAGGGCCTGTACGAATACGACGCCGTGTCGCGGCTGCGCGACTCGCAGCTGGGCGACGAGCGCGTGAAGGACATCGCGAACTACATCGTCAAGGGCGTGCTGTGGCAGGCGTTCGACGCCGAGCAGCCGAGCGTGCTGCTGATCGACGAAATCGACAAGGCCGACATCGAATTCCCGAACGACCTGCTGCGCGAGCTCGACCGGATGGAGTTCCACGTGTACGAGACGCGCGAGACGGTCCGCGCGAAGCACCGCCCGCTCGTCATCATCACGTCGAACAACGAGAAGGAGCTGCCCGACGCATTCCTGCGCCGCTGCTTCTTCCACTACATCCAGTTTCCCGATCCGTCGACGATGCAGAAGATCGTCGCAGTCCACTTCCCCGACATCCGCGAGGAGCTGCTGCGCGCGGCGCTCGAGAGTTTCTTCGAATTGCGCGGCGTGTCGGGCCTGAAGAAGAAGCCGTCGACGTCCGAACTGCTCGACTGGCTGAAGCTGCTGCTCGCCGAGAACATCCCGGCCGACGCGCTGCGCGGCGCGGACGCGAAGCAGATCGTGCCGCCGCTCGCGGGCGCGCTGCTGAAGAACGAGCAGGATCTGAGCCTGCTCGAGCGGCTCGTCTACATGAACCGGCACAACCGGTAATCCTCCCTCACCCCGCGAAGGCCCGGCCATGCTGCTCAATTTCTTCTACGCGCTGCGCGCAGCCAAGCTGCCCGTCTCGGTGAAGGAATACCTGACGCTGCTCGAATCGCTGAAGGCCGGGCTGATCTCGCCGTCGATCGACGCGTTCTACTTCCTCGCGCGGATGACGCTCGTCAAGGACGAGCAGTACTTCGACAAGTTCGACCAGGCGTTCGGTGCGTATTTCCATGGCGTGTCCGCACTGCCGTCCGAGGCGTTCGACATCCCGCTCGACTGGCTCGAGAAGCGCCTCGAGCGCGAGCTGTCGCCGGAGGAGAAGGCGCAGATCGAAGCGATGGGCGGGCTCGACAAGCTGATGGAGCGTTTGAAGGCGCTGCTCGACGAGCAGAAGGAACGCCACGAAGGCGGCAACAAATGGATCGGCACGGGCGGCACGTCGCCGTTCGGGCACGGCGGCTACAACCCCGAAGGCGTGCGCATCGGCGGCCCGTCGAACGGCAACCGCACCGCGGTGAAGGTGTGGGAAGCACGCGCTTACCGCGACTACGACGACTCGGTCGAGATCGGCACGCGCAACATCAAGGTCGCGTTGCGGCGGCTGCGCCGCTTCGCGCGCGAAGGCGCCGCCGAGGAGCTCGACCTGCCCGGCACGATCCGCAGCACGGCCGCGAACGCGGGCTGGCTCGACCTGCGGATGGTGCCCGAGCGCCACAACAACGTGAAGGTGCTGATGCTGCTGGACGTCGGCGGCTCGATGGACGACCACATCAAGCGCACCGAGGAGCTGTTCTCGGCCGCGAAGGCCGAATTCAAGCACCTCGAATTCTTCTACTTCCACAACTGCGTGTACGACCACCTGTGGAAGAACAACCGCCGCCGCCACGCGGAACGCACCGCGACGTGGGACGTGCTGCACAAGTTCACGCCCGACTACAAGCTGATCTTCGTCGGCGACGCGACGATGAGCCCGTACGAAGTGCTGCAGCCCGGCGGCTCGGTCGAATACAACAACCCGGAAGCCGGCGCCGTGTGGCTGCGCCGCCTCGCCGACCAGTTTCCGCATCATGCATGGCTGAACCCCGAGCCCGAGCGACTATGGGAGTACCGGCAGTCGGTCGCGGTCATCCGCGACCTGCTCGGCCATCGCATGTATCCGCTCACGCTCGCGGGCCTCGAAACCGCGATGCGCGCACTCAGCAAGTAACGACACCCACTCGCAGATATACAGGCCGCATCCGAGCGGCCGCCCCGGAGAGAGCATGAACCCTTCGTCCACCGCGAGTGCCGGCCGCGCCGGCGGCCGCCGCTTTTTCGCCGATACGTCCGTGTCCGCGCTCGTCGCCGGCTTCGTCGCGATGATGACCGGCTACACGAGTTCGCTCGTGCTGATGTTCCAGGCCGGCCGCGCCGCCCACCTCACCGATGCGCAGATCTCGTCGTGGATCTGGGCGCTGTCGATCGGCATGGCGGTGACGACGATCGGCCTGTCGCTGCGCTACCGCGCGCCCGTCGTGGTCGCGTGGTCGACGCCCGGCGCCGCGCTGCTGATCGCGTCGCTGCCCGGCGTGCCCTACCCCGAGGCGATCGGCGCGTTCGTCGTATGCGCGCTGCTGCTGACGGCCGTCGGCGTGAGCGGCCTGTTCGACACGCTGATGAAGCGCATTCCGGCCGGCATTGCGGCCGCGCTGCTCGCGGGCATCCTGTTCGAGATCGGCATCGAGATCTTCCGCGCCGCGCAGTTCCAGACCGCGCTGGTGCTCGCGATGTTCTTCACCTACCTGATCGTGAAGCGCCTCGCGCCGCGCTATGCGATCGTGACGACGCTGATCGTCGGCACAGTGGTAGCCGGCGGCCTCGGCCTGCTCGATTTCAGCCGCTTCCACATCGCGCTCGCGCAGCCGGTGTTCACGATGCCCGCGTTCTCGATCGCGTCGATCGTCAGCATCGGCATTCCGCTGTTCGTCGTCGCGATGGCGTCGCAAAACGTACCGGGCATCGCGGTGCTGCGTGCGGACGGCTACCCGACGCCGTCGTCGCCGCTGATCGCGACGACCGGCCTCGCGTCGCTGCTGCTCGCGCCGTTCGGCTCGCACGGCGTGAACCTCGCGGCGATCACGGCCGCGATCTGCACCGGCCCCGAAGCGCACGAGGACCACGCGAAGCGCTACACGGCCGCCGTGTGGTGCGGCACGTTCTACCTGGTCGCCGGCGTCTTCGGCGCGACGATCGCCGCGTTGTTCGCGGCGCTGCCGAAAGCGCTCGTCGTGTCGGTCGCGGCGCTCGCGCTGTTCGGCTCGATCATGAGCGGGCTCGCGAACGCGATGCAGGACGTGAAGCAGCGCGAAGCGGCGCTCGTCACGTTCATGGTGACCGCGTCGGGCCTCACGCTGCTGTCGATCGGCTCGGCATTCTGGGGGCTCGTCGCCGGGGTCGTCACGCAGGTGATCCTGAACGCGCGGCGGCCCGCGTGACGCGGCTCGGCCGCCTGCCGCGGCGCGCGCCGCCGCGCCCGCCCGGCACGCCAAAACGTGCGCGACACGAATCGGGCCTAAAATGATGGATCGGAAGCGGCGCCCGGCGCCGCTTCGCTTCGCCGCCGCGCTCGCGCGGCCCGTGAGAACCCGGCGCCCCGCGCTCTTCTTCCGAATCGCCATGACTACCGCACTCGACCAGCTGAAGCAGTACACGACCGTCGTCGCCGACACGGGCGACTTCCAGCAGCTTGCGCAATACAAGCCGCAGGACGCGACCACGAACCCGTCGCTGATCCTGAAGGCCGTCCAGAAGGATGCGTACAAGCCGATCCTCGAGAAAACCGTCCGCGATCATCGCAACGAAAGCACCGATTTCATCATCGACCGCCTGCTGATCGCATTCGGCACCGAAATCCTGAAGCTGATCCCGGGCCGCGTATCGACCGAGGTCGACGCTCGCCTGTCGTTCGACACGCAGCGCTCGATCGACAAGGGCCGCGAGCTCATCAAGCTGTACGAAGCAGCCGGCGTCGGCCGCGAGCGCATCCTGATCAAGCTCGCGTCGACGTGGGAAGGCATCCGCGCGGCCGAGGTGCTGCAGAAGGAAGGGATCAAGTGCAACATGACCCTGCTTTTCTCGCTCGTGCAGGCCGCCGCGTGCGCGGAAGCCGGCGCGCAACTGATCTCGCCGTTCGTCGGCCGCATCTACGACTGGTACAAGAAGCAGGCCGGCGCCGAATGGAATGAAGCGCGCGACGGCGGCGCGAACGATCCGGGCGTGCAATCGGTGCGCCGCATCTACACGTACTACAAGACGTTCGGCTACAACACCGAAGTGATGGGCGCGAGCTTCCGCACGACCAGCCAGATCACCGAGCTCGCCGGCTGCGACCTGCTGACGATCAGTCCCGATTTGCTGCAGAAGCTGCAGGAGAGCAACGAGACGGTCGCCCGCAAGCTGTCGCCGGAAACGCTGCAGGACAAGCCGGCCGAGCGCGTCGCGATCGACGAGGCGTCGTTCCGCTTCCAGCTGAACGACGAAGCGATGGCCACCGAAAAGCTCGCCGAAGGCATCCGTGTGTTCGCCGCCGATGCGGTGAAGCTCGAGAAGCTGATCGACGCGCTGCGCTGAGCCGCACGACGCGTCAGCGGCTGTCAGCAAGACTGACAACAACCGTCAGCAAGCGCTGCAAACGGTCGCGAACAGGATGTTCGCGGCCGTTTTTTATTTTTCATTCCATCGTCAAGCACGCGCACTACAATCCACGTCACGGGTGCGACGGCCGCCTCCCGATGCGCCCTTTCCCCAGTCAATCTTGCACGACGCCGCGCCAGCGCCGACGCGCCGGCACGGCTCATTCCAGGAGACAACGATGCAAGTTCAACCGTACCTGACGTTCTACGGTCGTGCCGACGAAGCCCTTCAGTTCTACGAAAAGGCACTCGGCGCGAAGACGATGTTCAAGATGCACTTCAAGGACGCTCCGCCGAATCCCGATTACCCGATGTCGCCGGAGATGAGCGACAAGGTGATGCACGCGAGCTTCACGATCGGCGACTCGATGATCATGTGCTCGGACGGCGATTGCAGCCAGCCGGCGGGCGCCGCGCACGCCGGCTATTCGCTGTCGCTGAACCCGGCGACGGTCGAGGAAGGCCAGAAGCTGTTCGATGCGCTCGCCGACGGCGGCGAAGTGACGATGCCGTTCGGCAAGACGTTCTGGGCGCTCGGCTTCGGGATGGCGAAGGATCGCTTCGGCGTGCACTGGATGGTCAACGTCGAGGATCTGTCGCAGCGCGAGGCGCTCGCGAAACGCGCGCAGGGCTGACGCAAAGGAAACGCCCGCCACCTTGCGGTGGCGGGCGTTTTCGTTGCCGGGCAGCCGGCAATGCGTCGTGCGCGGCACGCGGCCGCGCACGGCCCGTATCAACCCTCGACGACGTCGAGATAATCCTCCGGCCGCGTGCGATCCTCCGCATGCGCCATGCCGATCACGCGCACCAGCACGCTCACGACCACCGACACCACCAGGTTCACGATCAGCGACCACACGGCCGCGTAGCCGGGAATCGCGAGGCCGAACAGGTGGATCGTGAAGATCGAACTCGCCAGCTTCAGCGAGACCGCCATCCACGTGCCGCAGACGATGCCGGCCGCCCAGCCGGCCAGCAGGCCGCGATGGTCGAGCACGCGCGTGTACAGGCCGAGCACGATCGCCGGCAGCGTCTGGATGATCCAGATCCCGCCGAGCAGCTGCAGCTGGATCGCGTAGGTCAGCGGCAGCCCGAGGATGAACACGACCGCGCCGACCTTCACGATCAGCGACACGAGCTTCGCGACGTGCGTCTCCTGGTCGTGCGACATGTTGCGGTTCACGAACTCGCGGTGGATGTTGCGCGTGTACAGGTTCGCGGCCGCGATCGACATGATCGCCGCCGGCACCAGTGCACCGATGCCGATCGCCGCGAACGCGACGCCGACGAACCACGACGGGAAGTACTCGAGGAACAGCGCGGGCACCGCGAAGTTCGGGCCGAACGCCTTGAAGTACGGCGCGTACTGCGGCATGTCCTTCACGCCGGAGGCGAGCGCCATGTAGCCGAGCAGCGCGAGCAGGCCGAGCACGAACGAGTACGCGGGCAGCATCGCCATGTTGCGGCGGATCGAGTTGCCCGACGACGACGACAGAATCGCCGTGACCGAGTGCGGATACAGGAACAGCGCGAGCGCCGAGCCGATCGCGAGCGTCGCGTATGCGCTGTAGCCGTTCAGGCTCATCGCGTCGGGCGCCTTCAGCAGCAGCTTCGCGGGCGGCACGGCGGAGAAGATGTGCCCGAACCCGCCGAGCTTCGCGGGGATCACGATGACCGCGGCGGCGATCGTGACGTAGATCAGCACGTCCTTCACGATCGCGATCATCGCGGGGGCGCGCAGCCCCGACGTGTACGTGTAGGCGGCGAGGATCGCGAACGCGATGATCAGCGGCAGGTCGCCGACGAACCCGGTCGTGTCGAAGCCGAGCGCGCCGATCACCACCTCGATGCCGACGAGCTGCAGCGCGATGTACGGCATCGTCGCGACGATGCCCGTCACCGCGATCGCCAGCGCGAGCATCCGGCTGCCGTAGCGCGCGTTGACAAAGTCGGCGGCCGTCACGTAGCCGTGCCGCTTCGCGATGCTCCACAGTTTCGGGAACACGACGAACGCGAACGGATAGATCAGGATCGTGTACGGCAGCGCGAAGAAGCCCATCGCGCCGGCGCCGAACACGAGCGCGGGCACCGCGACGAACGTATAGGCCGTGTAGAGATCGCCGCCGAGCAGGAACCACGTGACGATCGTGCCGAAGCGGCGTCCGCCGAGGCCCCATTCGTCGAGATGGGCGAGATCGCCACGCCGCCAGTTCGCGGCCAGGAAACCGATGATCGTGACGCCGATGAACAGCAGGACGAAGACGAAGGTCGCGCCGAGATTCATTGCGCACCTCCTTGCGTACCGCTCGCCTTCCACGCGTTCTTGGTCTTGAAGTACACGAACGCGGTGATCACCGCGCTGATGAAGACCCAGAGCAACTGGTACCAGTAGAAAAACGGAAAACCGAACCATTGCGGTTCGATCTTGCTGTACGACGGCACCCAGACCATCGCGATCAACGGCAGTACCAGCAGCCAGAGCCAGCGCTTCGCGGCCCGGTTGGCGTCGGCATCGTGAGCCATGACGTCTCCTCTTCTATCCCGGTTATCGATCTTGTTGAGCGGGTACGGCACCGAGAGGAGCGGCGAAACGGGTAGGCTGCGGCTCCCCTGGCTTCGCGCCAGTATAGGAGCCGCGAGTACGCGGTCAAGCAGGGGCGAACCCGAGGTGATCCGCCCCTTGTCACTGGGATGCGCCGGCTTGCGCCGGCGCCTCCTGCGTCAGATCGAGAACGCGGTGTCGCGTGCGCCGTCCGTTGCTTTCAAAGCTTTCACCCACTTGCGCGCGGGCAGCTTGAGCGTGTCCTCGATCAGCTTCGCGCGGGCGTCGAGCTGGGCGAACGGCACGTCGAGCGCGGGGCCCGAGAACGCGATCGCGATACGGTTGCCGTCGTGCACTTCGGGCAGCGCGATCACGCGGTGGTCGAACGCCGCATTCAGGTGCTTCATGTTGCGCACGAAGCTCGGATGATCGCCGAACAGGTTGATCGTCGCGATGCCGGCATCGGCGAGGCAGCCGCGCACCGCGCGGTAGAACGCGACGCTGTCGAGCACGGGGCCGCGCGCGGTCGCGTCGTACAGGTCGATCTGGATCGCACCCGCCGTGCCGCGGTTGGCCGGGTCGTTGACGAAGTCCCATGCGTCGGCTTCGTGCACGGCGAGGCGCGCGTCGTCGGGCGGTAGCGCGAACATCGTGCGCGCGGCGACGATCACCGCCGGGTTCAGCTCGACGGCCTCGACCTTCGCGTGCGGCAGGAAACGATGCGAGAACTTGGTCAGCGCGCCGGTGCCGAGCCCGAGCTGGACGATCCGCTCGGGCGTTTCGAGGAACAGCAGCCAGACCATCATCTGCTGCGCGTATTCGAGCTCGATATGCAGCGGCTTCGAGATCCGCATCGCGCCCTGCACCCACTCGGTACCGAAGTGCAGGAAGCGCACGCCGCCTTCTTCGGAGAACGTCACGGGCGCGAAGCGCGGCTTGCGCGGCGCTTCGAGCACCGGCACGTCGTCGTGTTCGTCGATGTCAGGGCGGCGCTTCACGCGCGGCGGCTGGAGTTTTTCGGAGCCGTTGTAGGCGGACGGCTTGCGTTGCTTGAATGCGCGTGCCTCGGCGGACGCGCGCTTGATCAGTCGGGTCATGATGGTTGAATCTCGCTGGGTGACGCTGGATGAGCGGACGAGAGGATAGCATTGGTGGGAGGCGGAGGCCGCCGACGCGTGCCCCGCCACGCGTGACGTCGAATCCCGTCGGCGCTACGCTGCATTCGCGGACCCACAGGAGAGCGCATGACCTCGCACGACAAGAAGATCTGGTTTCCGGCGAAGCGCTACGGCTGGGGATGGGGATTGCCGGTCGCGTGGCAGGGCTGGATCGTGCTGCTGCTGTTCGCGATCGGCGTCATCGCGAGTGCATGGCTCGTGCCGCCGCATCGGTCGCCGGTGGCGTACGGGGCATGCCTCATGGTGCTGGTCGCGCTGCTGACTGCGGTGTGCTGGCTCAAGGGCGAGAAGCCCCGGTGGCGATGGGGCAACGACGATTGAGCTGACACATCGAAGTCGTTTTTGCTGCCTGACGACCGCGCGTCGTACGGCGGTGCATGCAGCGTCGGCTCGCCGCGCACCGTGCCCGGCAACCGCCGGAACGGGACGCCATTTTGTTCAGTTTGACACCGGCGTTGGCCAGACAGCATGCTGGTGCCGCGCATGCATTTTCTTTCGACGGGACCGGTTGCGCCGTAACGTCATCGAAGCCTGCCAATATCCGCTCTGGCCATACCTGCTCCATTACACGGGATTTCGTAAGCATGAGTCACATCCACTTCATTGGCGGGGAAAAAGGCGGCGTCGGCAAATCGCTCGCGGCCCGCGTGCTGGCCCAGTATTTCATCGATCGGAGCATGTCCTTCGTGGGCTTCGATACCGACCGATCGCACGGCGCGCTCCTGCGGTTCTATGCCGATTTTGCCGCGCCCGCCGTGCTCGACCAGCATGACAGCCTCGATCCGGTCATGGAATCGGCGCTCGAAGATCCGCAACGGCGCATACTGGTGGATCTCGCGGCCCAGACGCGGCAGTCGCTCGCCAAGTGGCTCGACGATTCGGACGTAGTCGACTTCGCCAAGGAACACGGCCTCACGCTGACGTGGTGGCACGTGATGGACACTGGACGCGATTCGGTCGATCTGCTGCGGCAATGGCTCGACGAATTCGGCGGACGAATCAAGCTGGTGCTGGTGCTGAATGAAGTCCGCGGCGATCGCTTCGAGATTCTGGAGGCCTCCGGCGAACGCGAGCGGGCCGAAGCCCTTGGCGCCAGCGTGATTACGCTGCGCCGCCTGCCCGATACGACCATGCAGAAGATCGATCGGCAAAGCGCGAGCTTCTGGGCGGCGGTCAATCATCCCGACCGCGCCGCCACGGGGCTCGGCTTGCTGGAACGGCAGCGCGTCAAGGTCTGGCTGCATCGTACTTATGAGGAGCTGGGCACGCTCGCCCTGTAGCACGGGCCCGTGACGGTGCGGAGTGTGCGGCGGGTTGCCCGCGTGGCTCATACCGGGAAAACTTGGAGGCTCGATGGCCGATCACGACAGACTGCATCCACTCCGTCCGTTCCTGAAAAACTGGGTCTGGGAGCACGGTCGAATCGGGACGCGCTATCTGGACTGCGTGGATCGCGAAATCAAGTTCGACGAAGGCAAGAAATCGCATTTCGCCGCCGAGCAATATACCTACGTGCCGCTGGGCAAGAACGCTGAGGACGACACGTCCGCGGAGGGTCCCGCGATCCACGATGCCGGACTTGCCCGCTTTTTGCGGGCGGCGCAGATGGGCACGCCCGGGGAAGCCGGCTCCGTGGCGGAGGTTCAGCGCGCGGTGCAGGATTGCGTGGAGATCGGCCTGTTCAGCGCGTATCAACGGGAGGCTCGCCAGGCATGGGCCCGCTACGCGCAGGAACCGATGTTCGAGGACGAGATCCGCGCGGCGGTCGTCGACGACATCCGGCGAATTTACGTCGGCATGCGAGAACAGCTGGCGCTGTACGATTTCAGTGTGCTCTACGGCTTGCCCACGCCGCTGCTGATCAGCGACACCCCCTTCATCGACTGGCGCGTGATCGCCAGTCCGGCACTTCCGTTCGTCTCGCTTCCGCTGGGACCTTACTGCCTGCTGGTAGGCGCGCCGTCGGGCAGAAGTAGCCGAATCGGCCCGGTGGTCTGGAAGGCCGCTGCCGCGCTGGGGCCGTTGAAGGACCACAACCGCCGGATCGAGGAGCATGCGCGGCTGTGGCTGGTGGCGACCACCGATGATCAACTCGTCGCGGCACAAAGTCGCATCGTCTCGGCCGCGGGCACCAGGCAAGGCGAGGCGAAGCCTTGACCGGTAGCGTCGAGTGGCGGCGCGGTCGCATCAGGTCCGGTTTGTCCTGTTGCCGCTCCCGCCCCTGCACCGCTTCGTCGACCCGTCGGAATCCAGCACGTCTCAGGCGCGAATCCCGCGCCAAAGCACCAGCTTCTGCTCGAACGACAGCATCGCGTTCGCCGGGCTCGACGAAGGCAGCACGAGCGTCTCGTACCCAGCCTGGCCGATCACGTCGGCGAACCGCCCCGCCGTCTTGCCGTTGAAGCACACGCGCTTCAGCAACGGCGCATGCGCTCGCAGCGAATCGAAGTCGTTCGGCTTCGCGTTCCTGATCGCGGAATCGAGGCTGCCCTGACGATGGCACGCATCGAGCACGTCCCAGATGCCGATGCCGTGCGACAGCACGCGTTCGAGCCGCGCGTCGTACGGCAGCTCATGCAGCGACGGCTCGCCGAGCACCGCGCCGAGCAGCCGCCAGAACTGGTTGCGCGGATGCGCGTAGTACTGCGCGGCGTCGAGCGACGCCTCGCCCGGAAAGCTGCCGAGGATCATCGTGTGCGTATTCGGCGCGACGACCGGCGGAAAGCCTTGCAGCATCACGCGCCTCCGTGCGACCCGACGGACCGCGGCCCGTCGCCGTGCGCATCGAGGTGGCGCCACAGCGCCGGCAGCATGCACTCGGTGACCATCAGCGGCTTGCCGTGACGCTGGAACACCGAGCGCCGCGCGACGAACGCATGCGGGGCCCGCGCGCCCTGCAATGCATGGCTCGCGAGCGCATACAGCGGATGGCCGGCGATCACGCGCCGGCTCACGAGCGCCGAGCGCTCGACCTGCGGATCGCTGTACAGCAACTCCGCGAGCGGCCGCGTGCGCAGCCGCCGCATCGCCTGCCACACGCCCTTGCTGGCCGCGAGCGGCGCGATGCTGTGGGCGGCGACGTACGGCGTGCCGTCGACCGACAGGATCACCTCGCGCACCCACATCGGCGCGCGCGGCGAACTGGCGAGCGCGTCCGGCTCGTCGAACCACGGGCGGTCGACGGCCTCGCGCGTCACCCGCACGTTCACGCGGCCGAGCCGCGCGAGGTGCGCGGTCAGCGATCCGCCGCGCGTCAGCCAGTCGCGCTGGTCGAGCGTGCAGCCAGGCCGTGGCGTCTCGCGCCAGCCGGCCTGCCCACCGTCGAATCGCATGCGCGCGTTCACGCGGCGCGCGACAGCAGCAGCGCGTTGGTCCGCTTCACGAAGCTCGCCGGATCGTCGAGCATGCCGCCTTCGGCCAGCAGCGCCTGATCGAACAGCAGATGGCACCAGTCGCCGAAATCGGCGCTGTCGGCGTTCAGCTGCTTCACGAGCGCGTGCTCGGGATTGATCTCGAGGATCGGCTGCATCGCCGGCGCGTTCTGGCCGGCTGCCTTCAGCATCCGCTGCAGGTAGCCGCTCATGTCGTTGTCGTCCGCGACGAGGCACGACGGCGAATCGGTCAGGCGGAACGTGGCGCGCACTTCCTTCACCTTGTCGCCGAGCGCTTCCTTCATCTTCTCGACGACCGGCTTGATCGCCTCGCCGGCCTGCTCCTGCGCCTTCTTCTCCTCGTCGTTCAGCTCGCCGAGATCGAGATCGCCGCGGGCCACGCTCGCGAGCGGCTTGCCGTCGAATTCATGCAGGAACGACAGCATCCATTCGTCGACGCGGTCGGTCAGCAGCAGCACCTCGACACCCTTCTTGCGGAACACTTCCAGATGCGGGCTGTTCTTCGCGGCCTGCCACGTATCGGCGGTCACGTAGTAGATCTTGCTCTGCTCGGGCTTCATGCGCGACACGTAGTCGGCGAGCGACACCTCCTGCGCGTCGGTGTCGCCATGCGTCGACGCGAAGCGCAGCAGCTTCGCGATGCGCTCGCGGTTCGCGTGATCCTCGCCGAGGCCTTCCTTCAGCACCTGGCCGAACGCGCCCCAGAACGTCTTGTACTTCTCCTTGCCGGCATCGTCTTCCGCATTCGCGAGCTCCTCGAGCATCGACAGCGCGCGCTTGGTCACGCCTTCGCGGATCGCCTTCACGTCGCGGCTTTCCTGCAGGATTTCACGCGATACGTTCAGCGGCAGGTCGGCCGAATCGACCACCCCCTTCACGAAGCGCAGGTATTGCGGCAGCAGCTGCTCGGCGTCGTCCATGATGAACACGCGCTTCACGTACAGCTTCAGGCCGCCGCGATAGTCGCGGTTCCACAGGTCGAACGGCGCGTGCGCCGGCACGAACAGCAGCTGCGTGTATTCGCTGCGGCCCTCGACGCGGTTGTGCGTCCACGTGAGCGGGTCCTGGTGATCGTGCGCGATGTGCTGGTAGAACTGCGTGTACTGCTCGTCGGTGACGTCGCTCTTCGAACGCGTCCACAGCGCGCTCGCCTGGTTGACGGTTTCGTCCTCGTCCTTCAGGACCATCTCGCCCTTTTCCTGATCCCACTCTTCCTTGCGCATCAGGATCGGCAGCGCGATGTGGTCGGAGTACTTCTGGATGATCGACTTCAGGCGGTGCGACGACAGCAGGTCGTCCTCGCCTTCGCGCAGGTGCAGCGTGATCGTCGTGCCGCGCTGCGCGCGCTCGATCGCGTCGATCGTGAAATCGCCCTCGCCCGCACTTTCCCAGCGCACGGCTTCGTTCGTCGGCAGACCCGCGCGACGCGTTTCGACGGTGATCTTGTCGGCGACGATGAAGCCCGAGTAGAAGCCCACGCCGAACTGGCCGATCAGCGCCGCGTCCTTCTGCTGGTCGCCCGACAGCTTCGTGAAGAATTCCTTGGTGCCCGAACGCGCGATCGTGCCGAGGTTCGCGATCGCCTCGTCGCGGCTCATGCCGATGCCGTTGTCGTCGATCGTGATCGTGCGCGCGGCCTTGTCGTAGCCGATGCGGATGCGCAGGTTCGGATCGTTCTCGTACAGCGCGTTGTCCGCGAGCCCTTCGAAACGCAGCTTGTCGGCCGCGTCGGACGCATTCGACACCAGTTCGCGCAGGAAGATTTCCTTGTTGCTGTAGAGCGAATGGATCATCAGGTGGAGGAGTTGCTTGACCTCTGCCTGAAAGCTCATCGTTTCGTGTGCCATGGATGCTGTTTCCTCTTACTTGAACTGAAAAGGGGTGACGCCGGCGCCCGGCGCGCGATGCCGGCGGACCCGTGAAGGACGCCCGGTTGGGACAACCGGGTTGGGGCGGCCCGTTCGGGACGGCCCCCTCTGGGACGACCGCCTGGCGCCGGCGGTTTGCGCGCGTATCTGGGGACGGCACGCGCCATTTCAAGAGCCGGCCTGCCGCGCCGCGTCACGACGCGCGCCGCACCGCCGAGTCGATATAGCCCGCCAGCAGCCCCGGCAGCGCCGGATCGCCGCAGTTCGCGACGTTGAAGCGCATCCACGTGGACGGCGACTGCTGCGGCGAGAACAGGCTGCCGGGCGTCAGCAGGAAGCCGGCTTCGTGCGCGACCGCCGCGAGCGCGTCCGAATCGACGCCCGTGTCGGCCCACAGGAACATCCCGGCGGCCGGCATCGTGAAGAGCCCGAGCCCCGTGCGCTCGAGCATCCGCGCGGTCTTGTCGCGCACGCCGTCGAGCCGCGCGCGCAGCCGCTCGACGTGGCGCCGGTAATGCCCTTCGGTCAGGATCTTGTACAGCACGCGCTCGTTGAGCTCGGGCGTGGTCATCCCGACCAGCATCTTCTGGTCGGTGACCGCCTTCGCGATCTCCGGCGCGCAGGCGACGTAGCCGACCCGCAGGTTCGCGGCGAGCGTCTTCGAATAGCTGCCGAGATAGATCACGCGCTTCAACTGGTCGAGGCTCGCGAGCCTCGTGGCCGGATAGCTGGGCGGGCACAGGTCGCCGTATATGTCGTCCTCGACGACCAGGAAATCGTACGCCTCCGCGAGCTTCAGGATCCGGAACGCCTGCGCGGCCGACAGCGACGTGCCGGTCGGGTTCTGCAACACCGAGTTGATCACGAGCATCTTCGGCCGCCACATCTGCACCAGGGTTTCGAGCGCATCGAGGTCGGGGCCGTCGGGCGTATACGGCATCCCGACGAGTTGCGCGCCCTGCGCCGCGAAACGGCCGAACATCTGGAACCACGCCGGATCGCCGACGATCACCGCATCGCCCGGGCGCATGTAGATCCGCGAGATCAGGTCGATCGCCTGCGTGATGCCCGACACCAGCACGATCTGTTCGGGCTTCGCGCCGATCTCGACTTCGGCGAGGCGCGTCTGCAATTGCTGGCGCAGCGGCAGGAAACCCTGCGCGGTGCCGAAGCCGAGCATCTGCGCGCCCGACTGGCGCCCGAGCGCGCGCAGCGCGCCGGTGATCAGCTCGCCGTCGAGCCAGCGGCCCGGCAGGTAGCCGAGGCCCGGGCCCTTCTCCGGGCTGACCGTGTGCAGCATGTTGCGCAGCAGCCAGACGACGTCGATCGTGTTGTGTACGGGCGCGGCCTCGGCCACGCGCGCGACCCCGTCGGCCGGCTGCGGGCCGGCGCCCGTGCGCTCGCGCACGTAGAAGCCGGAGCCGCGCCGCGAGTCGAGGTAGCCCTGCGCGACGAGACGCTCGTAGGCCTCGACGACGGTGAAGCGCGACACGCTCTTGTCGAGCGCGAGCTTGCGGATCGACGGCATGCGCATGCCGGGACGGAACACGCGTTCGTCGATGCGCCGCCGCGCCCACTGGACCAACTGGTCGACGAGCGTGAGCGTGGCCGTGTCGTGCGGCGCGGGAATCTGGGCGAGGGGGACGGTGGACATGGGCGGCAGGCTCCAACTGTACCGAAGGCTATCGCGCCGATTGTACCGTTACTGTGCCGGTAGCGACGATTACAGTTGACCGGAATGGCGATCGTGCGGCCGCCGTTCCGGCCCTGCCGCACCTGGCGCAGCGCCCGCCGAGGCGCTTCGCGACCGGTGCGCCGGCCGGTGCGGCCCCCGCCCGGCACGCCGTCCGCCTACCCTGACACTTTCGCTTCCCGACCGACCCTCATGCCAGCCCGCTCCCTGACACTCGACCATCTCGTGATTGCCGCGCGCACCCTCGACGAAGGCGTGCGCCATGTCGCCGACGCACTCGGCATCGAACCGGCCAGCGGCGGCCGCCACCCGCTGATGCGGACCCACAATGCGCTGTTCGGCGCGTGGGGCGGGCTCTATCTCGAAGTGATCGCGATCGACCCCGACGCGCCCGCGCCGGACGACGGAGCAAAGCCGCCTCGCGCGCGGCTGTTCGGGCTCGACGATCCGGCGATCCAGGCGCGGCTCGCGCAGCAGGGCCCGTTTCTCGCGCACTGGGTCGCGCGCGTCGACCGCCCGCGCCAGCTTGCGCTGTGGCAACGCCAGTATCCGGCCCGCATCGCGCCCGTCGTCGCGATGCGGCGCGGCGACCTGAGCTGGGGCCTCACGGTGCCCGACGACGGCAGCTTCCCCGCGTGGCAGGGTGCGGGCGACGGCCTCGTGCCGTCGCTGATCCAGTGGGACAGTCCGCGCCATCCGGCCGAATCGCTGCCGGCCGACGGCATCGCGCTGAAAGCGCTCAAGGGCGCCCATCCGCACGCGGATACGATCCGCGCGCAACTCGACTGGCTCGGCGCCGCCCACCTGCTCGACGTCGAAGCCACCGACGGTCCGCCGGCGCTGGTCGCCGAATTCGACACGCCGCAGGGCCCACGCACGCTGCGTTGAACGCCCTGTGCCGCTTCCATTACACCCACCAGCAATACGGAGACACCCACGACATGAATTCGCGCGAAACCCGGGGCATGCTGCTCGGCCTCATCGGCGTGATGATCTTCAGCCTGACGCTGCCGATGACGCGGATCGTCGTATCCGAACTCAACCCGCTGCTCAACGGGCTCGGCCGCGCGCTCGCCGCCGCCGTGCCGGCCGGCCTGCTGCTGTGGTGGCGCCGCGAGCGGCTGCCGACCCGCGCGCAACTGAAAAGCCTCGCGATCACGTCGGCCGGCGTGATCATCGCGTACCCGGTGTTCTCGGCGTGGGCGATGAAATCGGTGCCGGCCTCGCACGGCGCGGTGGTCAACGGGCTGCAGCCGTTGTTCGTCGCGCTGTACGCGGCGTGGCTGTCGCACGAACGGCCGTCGAAGGCGTTCTGGGCCAGCGCGGTGGCCGGCAGCGCGCTCGTGATCGCGTTCGCGCTGCGTGACGGCGGCGGCACCGTGCAGGCCGGCGACGCGCTGATGCTCGTCGCGGTCGGCATCGGCGCGTTGGGCTATGCGGAAGGCGCGCGCCTCGCGCGCCAGATCGGCGGCTGGCAGGTGATCTGCTGGGCGCTCGTCGTGTCGGCGCCGTTCCTCGTGCTGCCGGTCGGCTGGCTCGCATGGATGCAGCACGCCGCGCATCCGGGGCCGCTCGCGCCACGCACCTGGCTCGCGTTCGGCTACGTGACCCTCTTTTCGCAATTCATCGGCTTTTTCGCCTGGTATGCGGGGCTCGCGATGGGCGGCACCGCGCGCGTCGGCCAGGTGCAACTGCTGCAGATTTTCTTCACGATCGCCTTTTCCGCGCTGCTGTTCGGCGAAACGGTCACGCCGTCGACGTGGCTGTTCGCCGCCGCCGTGATCGCGACCGTGGTGCTCGGGCGCCGCTCGGCGGTCGCCACGGCGCCGCGCGCCGCTCGCGCCGGCTGATGAGGTGCGCCATAATGGACGTTTTGCCTGATCGGTTTCGCCTGACTGGCCGTGCCCACCCAGCCGCGAAGGCGCCATCGTGCTCGCGCTCGCCCACCCGGCGGCGTCGAAGCGATCCGCCTGATCGACCTTTCTTGACCGACCACGATATCCGAACGAGGAGACTATGAATCCGAGCGACCTGCATCCGCCGCACTGGCAGCTTTCCGAACGCGCCCGCAAGCTGACGAGCTCGGCGATCCGCGAGATCCTGAAGGTCACGGAACGCCCCGAGGTCATCTCGTTCGCCGGCGGCCTGCCCGCCCCCGCGACGTTCCCGGCCGAACGCATGCGCGCCGCCGCCGACCGCGTGCTGCGCGACGCGCCGGCCGCCGCGCTCCAGTACAGCGCGACCGAAGGCTACCTGCCGCTGCGCGAGTGGATCGCCGAGCGCTACAGCGTGCGCGTGTCGCAGGTGCTGATCACGACCGGCTCGCAGCAGGCGCTCGACCTGCTCGGCAAGGCGCTGATCGACCCGAACAGCCCGATCCTCGTCGAAACCCCGACCTACCTCGGCGCGCTGCAATCGTTCTCGCTGTACGAGCCGCGCTACGTGCAGGTGCCGACCGACGAGCAGGGCCTGCTGCCGGAAGGCCTCACGCCCGAACTCACGCAAGGCGCGCGCCTGCTGTACGCGCAGCCGAACTTCCAGAACCCGACCGGTCGCCGCCTGCCCGTCGAGCGCCGCCGCGCGCTCGCCGCGTTCGCGCAGACGAGCCCGTTCCCGGTGCTGGAGGACGATCCGTACGGCGCGCTGAACTACCAGGGCGAGCCGCTGCCGACGATGCTGTCGATGGCGCCCGACCACGTCGTGCATCTCGGCACGTTCTCGAAGGTGCTCGCGCCGGGCCTGCGGATCGGCTACATCATCGCGCCCGAGGAGCTCCACTTCAAGCTCGTGCAGGCCAAGCAGGCCACCGACCTGCACACGCCGACGCTCACGCAGCGCATCGCGCACGAAGTGATCAAGGACGGCTTCCTCGACGAGCACATCCCGACGATCCGCGAGCTGTACAGCGCGCAGTGCGACGCGATGCTCGGCGCGCTCACGCGCCACATGCCGGCAGGCGTCACGTGGAACCGTCCGGAAGGCGGGATGTTCATCTGGGTGAACCTGCCCGCGCAGATCGACAGCATGAAGCTGCTCGCCGCGGCCGTCGACAACCACGTCGCCTTCGTGCCGGGCGCGCCGTTCTTCGCGGAGAACGCGCAGCAGAACACGCTGCGCCTGTCGTTCGTGACGGTGCCGCCCGAGAAGATCGAGGAAGGCGTCGCGCGCCTCGGCAAGCTGCTGCGCGAGCGCCTCTGATCCCCTTTTTCCTGTCACGACTCTCTACGAGGAATCGAACACATGGCTAACGTCTACGACAAACTGAAGTCGCTCGGCATCGAGCTCCCGACCGCCGGCGCCCCGGCCGCCGCCTACGTGATGAGCGCGCAAAGCGGCAACACGGTCTACCTGTCGGGCCACATCGCGAAGAAGGACGGCAAGGTCTGGGCCGGCAAGCTCGGCGCGGATCTGCAAACGGAAGACGGCAAGGCCGCCGCCCGCTCGATCGCGATCGACCTGCTCGCGACGCTGCACGCGCACACCGGCGACCTGAACAAGGTCACGCGCATCGTCAAGCTGATGAGCCTCGTCAACTCGACGCTCGACTTCACCGAACAGCACGTCGTGACGAACGGCGCGTCGGAGCTGATCGCCGAAGTGTTCGGCGACGCGGGCAAGCATGCGCGCTCGGCATTCGGCGTCGCGCAGATCCCGCTCGGCGCGTGCGTCGAGATCGAACTGATCGCCGAAGTCGCGTAACGGGCGCAGCGCGATGCCCGGTCGTCTCGTTCGCTTCAAGCAGGTCGACGTGTTCACGTCGGTGCCGTTCAAGGGCAATCCGCTTGCCGTGGTGTTCGACGCCGATTCGCTCGGCGACGACGCCATGCTCGAGATCGCCCGCTGGACGAACCTGTCGGAAACGACGTTCCTCTGCACGCCGACCGATCCGGAAGCCGACTATCGCGTGCGGATCTTCACGACCGGCGGCGAACTGCCGTTCGCCGGCCACCCGACGCTCGGCACCGCGCATGCGTTCCTGGAAAGCGGCGCGCAGCCGCGCACGCCGGGCCGGCTGATCCAGCAGTGCGGGATCGGCCGGGTTGCGCTGCGCGAGCAGGGCGGCCGCTGGGCGTTCGCCGCGCCGCCGGCACGCGTCACGCCGCTCGACCGTTCGGACTACGCGGTACTGGCCGCCGCGCTGCGCAGCGACGCGCTCGACCTGGACGCCGAGCCGTGCGCGGTGGACAACGGCGCACCGTGGCTGGTCGTGCGGCTGAAGTCGGCCGATGCGTGCATCGGCCTGTCGCCCGATCCTGCCGCGCTGGCGGCGCTGACCCACCGCTACGGCGTGGACGGCCTCGCCGCCTACGCGCCGCACGCCGAAGGCGGCCCCGCGACGTTCGAGATCCGCTGCCTGATGACCGGCGGCCAGCTCGGCACGCCCGGCGAGGACCCCGTCACCGGCAGCGCGAACGCCGCGCTCGCGGGGCTGCTGACGCGCCAGGAACGCCGCCCCGGCCAATCGTATACAGCCCGCCAGGGCACGGCGATCGGCCGCGACGGCCGCATCTTCGTCAGCTACGACGACGACGGCACGACCTGGATCGGCGGCCACGTCGTCACGGTCGTCGACGGCACGTTCCGGTCACCCGACTGACATTTCGCGATGTGGATGGCGCCGGCTCGTCCGGCGCCCTACGCTTTGCCCAACTATCGCAAAAACGTTCCAGCCAGTAATATCGGGCCTAATCCGTTGTTTCGGAGGTCTGTCCATGGTTGCGCGTCCCGCGAACGAACAGACGTCGGGACAATCCGAACCATAGCCGGCCATCCAGACGGATGGCGCACGCGAGCAGGACGCCGCCCTCTTCGATGAGCTCCGCCCGGTCCAACCACACGCCGCCGAACCGGCCGCTGCGCGCGCCGCGCAAGTCGCGCCGGCGTGCGCTGTTCGCCATCCCGCTGCTCGGGATGCTGGCGCTCGCGCTGCTGTGGGCCGTGATCATCGCGCGTCTGTCCGTCGAAAAGGACAGTGCGTACAAGGAAGCGGCGGCCTCCGCGGCGATCCTGTCGTCCGCGCTCGAGCAGCATACGGTCAAGGCGATCCACCAGGTCGACCAGATCACCCGCTTCGTCAAGTTCGAATTCGAGAAATCGCCGGCGCGCTTCAATCTCGCGAGCGCCGTCGAGAAAGGCGTCGTGCCGAGCGACACGCTGATCCAGGTATCGCTCGTCAACGCGAAGGGCATCCTGTTCGCGAACACCGCCGAACTCCATCCGCAGCCGATCAACCTGTCCGACCGCGAGGACTTCAAGGTCCACCTCGCGCACAACGACGACCGCCTCTTCATCAGCAAGCCCGTGCTCGGCCGCGTGTCGAGCCACTGGACGCTGCAGATGACGCGGCGCCTGAACAACCCGGACGGCAGCTTCGCGGGCATCGTCGTGGTGTCGGAAGACCCGAGCTACTTCACGAACGATTTCTACAACAACGCGGCCATCGGCAAGGAAGGCGTGATCGCGGTCGTGTCCGATACCGGTGCGGTGCTCGCGCGGCGCACGGGCTCGGTGAGCAACGCGCCGGGCGCGTTTTCGGCGTCGGGCGTCTACCCGATCGCCGAGCGCGTGACGGGCACGATCATCGATCCGATCGACGGCGTAACGCGCATCGTGTCGTACCGCCACCTCGACGGCTACCCGCTCGCGGTGATGGTCGGCCTGTCGCAGACGGAAGAGTTCGCGGACTACACCCACACGCGCAACGTCTACCTGCTGATGACGAGCTTCATCACGCTCGCGATGCTCGCGTTCTTCGGCGTCGCGACGGGCCTGATCGGCAAGCTGCTCGGCCGCGAGCGCGAAATGACGCAGCTCGCCGAATACGACCTGCTCACCGGCCTCGCGAACCGCTATGCGACGCTGCGCGGGCTGCGCAACGACGTGTCGATGCCCGCGAGCCTGTCGCGGCTCGGCCTGCTGTTCATCGATCTCGACAACTTCAAGACCGTCAACGACACGCTCGGCCACAACGCCGGCGACATCGTGCTGCAGATGACCGCGTCGCGCCTGGCCGATGCGGTCGGCGACGAAGGTTCGCTCGCGCGCATCGGCGGCGACGAGTTCGTCGTCGTGATGAAGGGCGACGACGTCGAGCGGCGCGCGGTGCGGCTCGCGGAAGCGATCATCCGGATGTTCGGCGAGCCGTTCGACGTGCGCGGCAGTTCGTTCGTGCTGCATGCGAGCATCGGCATCGCGCTGCACACCGTCGCGAACGAAAGCGAGATCGACCTGCTGAAAAAGGCCGACCTCGCGATGTACAGCGCGAAGGACGCCGGCAAGAACTGCTACCAGTTCTATGCGCCGCACCTGTCGCACCGCGCCGACCACCTGATGCGCTGGGAACAGCAATTGCGCGTCGCGCTCGCCGAGGGGCAGCTGTTCCTCGCGTACCAGCCGAAGATCGACCTCACGCATCGCACCATCACCGGCTTCGAGGCGCTCGCACGCTGGGATCACCCCGAGCACGGCGTCATCTCCGCGAACGAATTCATTTCGATCGCCGAATCGACCGGCCTGATCGTGCCGATCGGCGACTTCGTGATCCGTACCGCGTGCGAGCAGATCGCGCGCTGGCGCGACGAAGGCCACGACACGCTGACGCTCGCGGTCAACATCTCGCCCGTGCAGTTCTGGCGCGGCGACCTGATCGAGACGATCTCGCAGGCGCTGCAGGACACCGGCATCCCCGCGAACCGGCTCGAGATCGAGATCACCGAGACCGCGATGATGGAATATCCGGAACTCGTGTCCGAGAAGATCGTCGCGCTGAAAAAGCTCGGCATCCGGATCGCGCTCGACGATTTCGGCACCGGCTACTCGTCGCTGTCGTACCTGCACCGCTTCTCCGTCGACACGCTGAAGGTCGACCGCTCGTTCGTGCAGGCGATTCCGAACGACCGCAGCGTGTGCGTGATGGTGTCGTCGATCGTGCATCTCGCGCGCTCGCTCGGGCTGACCGTCGTCGTCGAGGGCACGGAGACCGAGGAGCAGATCACGTGGCTGTCCGCGCTCGGCGAAATCGAGGCGCAGGGCTTCCTGTTCTCGCGCCCGGTGCCGGCCGATGCGATTCCCGCGCTGATCGCCCGCTTCGGCGTGCGCGGCGAGCATCCGAATGTCGTCGCACATCGCGCGACCGGCAGCACGGGCGCATGAGCGCCGCACTGCTGCAGGCGCGCGCGTTGTGCAACGCCGCAATCGTTGCGTTTTCCGATCCGATCGTTCAATTCATTAACTAGCGTTTTCGCGCATGGCAGTGTCATGATGCGCAGCGGACAATCGGGAGGGCCGACGTGTCGGCGGGCCGCCGGCACGGCCATACGCGAGAGATCTGGCCCTGCGCCAACCACACCAATCATGACAACCGTCGAAGTCGAAGCGACCGCGCGTGTCGAAGAGGCACCGGCATCCCTATGGGCCTTGTTCAAGGTCGTCGCCGGCATTTCGGCCGTTTCGTGGGGCGGGCTTTCGATGATGGCGCAACTCGAACGCCATTACGTGGAGCGGCTGCGGCGCATCGAGCCGCACGTCTTCGGCGATCTCGTCGCGCTCGCATGGCTCGTCCCGGGCCCCGTCGGCTGCAACGTCGCCGTGCAGGTCGGCCAGACGCTGCATGGCCGTGCCGGCGCCTGGGTCGCCGGCATCGCGAGCGTGCTGCCGTTCTCGATCCTGATGACGCTGTTCGCGATCTTCTATCAGACGCCGCTCGTGCGCTCGCTTGCCGCGCCGATGCTGATCAATCACTTCGGCATGGTGCTCGCCGCGCTGATCGGCGTCACGTGGGTCAAGCAGGTGCGCTCGCTCGCGCGCACGCGGCTCGAACAGGCGATCGCCGCACTATCGACGATTCTGCTCGCTTTCGCGCATAGTCCGGCCGCTTTCGTCGGGATTCTGTTCGCCGCGTTTGCAGCGGGCTGGCTGACGGGGCCGCCGCAGCGCGACGCGGTCGATTTCACGCTGTCGAAGCGCGACCGCACCCTGCTCGTGCTGCTCGGCGTGCTCGTCGTGCTGTTCGCGGTGCCGCTGCCCGGCGATTACCAGGCGGAATTGCTATGGCCGCGCCTCGCGGGCGCCGGCATGACGCTGTTCGGCGGCGGCTTCTCCGCGCTGCCGGTGCTCAAGACGCTGTTCGTCTCACCGGCGACGGGCATCTCCGATCACGACTTCACGCTGGCGTTCGCGCTGTCGCCGGTCGCGCCGGGGCCGTTGCTGAACGTCGTGCCGTTTCTCGGCTATCTGACCGACGGCTGGTTCGGCGCGCTGCTCGCCACCGCCGCGCTGTTCATTCCGTCGGGATGCCTCGTCGTGTTTGCGCAGAACCATCTGCTCCGGCTCAAGCGCCATTCGCGCTTCGAGCACGGGATGCGCCTGCTGCGCGCGGCGACGACCGGCTTTCTCGTGGTCGCCGTCGTGAAAATCCTGCATCGCGAACCGGCCGAACCGGTTTACTGGCTGACGGGCGCGTTCGCCACGGTGTGCTTCACGCGCTTCAAGGTGCCCGTCTATGCCGTGTACGGCGCGGTCGCCGTGGTATGCAGCGTGTGGCTGTGGGCCGCGCGCTGACGAGCGCCGGCCGTCGCCCTGTCCGGTCTGGTCCGCCTCACCCGCTCAACCTGCCTGCACCGTAACCCGGCGTGCCATCCAGCGGGCACGCAGCGCGTCGTACGCGAGGTTGAAGCAGAACGTGTACGGCAGGAAGAACAGCACGATGCCGAGGTCGAGCAACAGCGCCTCGACGAGGCTCACGTTCAGCCACCACGCGGCAACCGGCACCACCATCGCGACGAGGCCGAGCTCGAACGTCACCGCGTGCGCGACCCGCATGCCGAGCGTGCGCGACAACCCGGCCCGGCGCTCGAAGCGGTCGAACAGCGTGTTGAACGTCATGTTCCACGCCATCGCGATCAGCGACACCATCACCGTCAGCACGCCGACGTGCGATACCGGCATGTCGAGCAGCCATGCGCCGATCGGCGCGCACAGCGCGATCGCCACCAGTTCGAACGTCAGCGCGTGCAGTAGCCGTTCCGTCACCGTTTTATTGATCTGTTTCATGATTCGCTCCAATGCGTTACCTGATCCATGTCGGCCATTTTGATCGGCATAACCGTATGAATCCAGTTTGATATCATCGGTTTTACCGATATAACGCTGTCAGGAACCCTGCATGCACCACGCCCCGGAAGCCCTGCTCGCATTCGCCGAAGCGGCGCTGCTCGGCTCGTTTACGGCCGCCGCACGCAAGCTCGGCAAGCGCCAGTCGACGGTGTCGGAAGCGATCGCGAATCTCGAAATCGACCTCGGCGTGCAACTGTTCGATCGCTCGACGCGCGCGCCGACGCTCACCGACGCCGGCCGCGCGCTGCTGCCGCACGTGCAGCGCGCGCTCGAGGCCAGCGCGGCGATCGACCGCACGGCCGCCCGGCTCGCGCACGGCGAGGAAGCGCGGCTCACGCTCGTCGTCTCGGATACGTACCAGTCGAAGCGCTACGAAGAGACGTTGATGGCGCTCGAACGGCGTTTTCCGGCGCTCGAGCTCGAATGCCAGATCGCCGAGCACGACGACGTCCTCGACCTGATCCAGCAAGGCCGCGCGCAACTCGGGCTGATGGCCGCGCGCGCGACCTACCCGGCCGATATCGGCGCGGCGACGGTGGCGGAGGAATCGGAGATCGGGCTGTTCGTCGGCCGCACGCACGCGCTCGCCGCATATGGCGACGCCGAGGTGCCGCACGCGGCGCTGCGCGACGTGCGCGAACTGCGCCTCAATACCTACGTGAAAACGGAAGGACGCGGCACCGACGACCGGATCGTCGTCGGCACGCAGCACTGGCTCGCGCCGAGCTACCTGATGCTGCTGGAGATGGCGGTGCTGGGGTTCGGCTGGGCTGAACTGCCGCGCTGGATGGTCGAGCACTTCGCGCGCGACCGCCTGTGCGAACTGCATGCGCGCGGCTGGCCGCGCCGCGTGCGGGTGGATGCGGTCTGGTCGCGCAACCGGCCGCTCGGGCCGGCCGGGTCATGGCTGCTCGACGCGATGCTTGCCGCGTAGCGGTGCGTGTGCCGTCGAGCCTGCCGGGGACGGAGGGCTGAAGGCTGAAGGCTGAGGGCTGAGGGCTGGCGCCAGCCGGTCAGAAACCGCGCGACAGCACGGCCGCGCCAATCGTGACGACGCCGAGCACGAGGTTCACGACGACGAGCAGGCGCACCGCGTTCACCGCGCGCGCGCCGTCCGGCCAGTTCTGCGCCTGCACCGCACGGCGAATGCGCGGGAACAACGCGAAGCGGATGTGCCCGAAGATCAGCATCATCACGACGCCGAGCCCGGCCATCGCGTGCAGCGACCACGTCGCGTGCGCGCCGCCGAAGCTCGTCAGCAGGAAGCCGCCGGACAGCAGGATCACGATCACGGCCCCTGAAACCCAGTTGAAGAAGCGGCCGAACACGCCTTCGATCAGCGGCAACCGCAGCTGCGGCGACAGGTCGGACAGTGCGGGACGCAGGCAGAAGTGCGCGAAGACCATCCCGCCCACCCACACGGCGACGGCCAGCAGGTGAAGAAACAGCGCGACGGCAACGGCGTGGGACATGGGGATGATCCTGTGATGAATGGGGTGCAGCGAACGGCCGCGTCGCACGCGGCATCAAGCGACGTTCGACTCGCCAGCCGCGCGGCGGTTCGGACCCTCAGCGCGATTTCACACTATTTTGCAAATTCCGCGTGACAACGCCACGCTTGCTTACCCGAATCCCCCAGCCAGAAAAGAAAAAGCCGCCCGCCCGCCGAAGCGGACGTGCGGCCTTCGATCGCGGCCGAACCGAACGAACCGGATGAACCGGGCGATCCGGACGACCGCGCGGCGTCAGCCGAGCAGCGGACGCAACTCGGTGACGACCTTGAGCTTCGTGTCCGGCGCGCGGCCCTTGCGGGCGCGCTTGCCGATGTGCGGCGCGAGCCCGGCATACGACAACGTCTCGTCCTGCACCTTGCCGCCGCGACCGGTGCCGATCAGCACGACCCCGGACGGATCGATCGCGAGTGCCTGCACGAGCGTTTCCTTGTCGTCGAGCGCCATCAGGATCACGCCGCGCCCGCCGCCGGACAGCGTCTTCATCTCGTCCATCCCGAACACCAGCAAGCGCCCGCCGCTCGACAGGCAGGCGACCTGCGTCGCGTTCGGCAGCACCGGCATCGGCGCGAGCGGCACCGCACCCGCATCGATCGTCATGAACGACTTGCCGGCCTTCAGGCGACTCACCATGTCGCCGACCTTCGCGAGGAAGCCGAAGCCGTTGCTCGACGCGAGCAGCAGTTGCTGGTCGGCCGGCGCCGCGTAGTAGTGCATCAGGTGCGAGCCCGATTCGAGCTCGATCAGCGACGTGACCGGCACGCCGTCGCCGCGCCCGCCCGGCAGCACCGAGACATCGACCGAATACACGCGGCCGCTGCTGCCCCACGCGATCAGGCGATCCGGCGTGCGGCACTGGAACGCCGCGTACAGGTGGTCGCCCGCCTTGAACGTGAAGCCGGCCGGATCGAGCCCGTGGCCCTTCAACGCACGCACCCAGCCCTTCTGCGACACGACCACCGTCACCGGCTCGTCGACCACCTTCGCCTCGAACGTCGCACGCTTTTCCTGCTGGATCAGCGTGCGGCGATCGTCGCCGTACTGCTTCGCATCGGCCTCGATCTCCTTGATCATCAGCCGCTTCATCGCGCTTTCGTTCGCGAGCAGTTCCTCGAGCTTTGCCTTTTCGTCGCGCAGCGCGTCGAGTTCCTTCTCGATCTTGATCTTCTCGAGCCGCGCGAGCTGGCGCAACCGGATTTCGAGGATGTCCTCGGCCTGCCGCTCGCTGAGGCCGAACGCGCTCATCAGCGCGGCCTTCGGCTCGTCCGACTCGCGGATGATGCGGATCACCTCGTCGATGTTCAGGAAGACGATCATCCGCCCTTCGAGGATGTGGATGCGGTCGTCGACCTTCGCGAGACGATGGCGGCACCGGCGCGTCATCGTCAGCTGGCGGAATTTCACCCATTCGTCGAGGATCGTCAGCAGGCCCTTCTGGCCCGGCCGGCCGTCGGCGCCGATCATCACGAGGTTCAGCGTCGCGTTCGATTCGAGGCTCGTGTACGCGAGCAGCGTGTTCACGAATTCCGTCTGGTCGATCGTGCGCGACTTCGGCTCGAACACGAGCCGCACCGCCGCTTCCTTGCCCGACTCGTCGCGCACCGCGTCGAGCAGGTCGAGCATCGCCTTCTTCGTGTTGAGCTGCTCGGGCGTCAGCGTCTTCTTGCCGAGCTTGAGCTTCGGGTTGGTCAGTTCCTCGATTTCCTCGAGCACCTTCTGGCCCGACGTGCTCGGCGGCAGCTCGGTGACGACGAGCTGCCACTGGCCGCGCGCGAGATCCTCGATCTTCCATTTCGCGCGCACTTTCAGGCTGCCGCGGCCCGTTTCGTACGCCGCCGCGATTTCGGTGTCGCTCGAGATGATCTGGCCGCCGCCGGGGAAATCCGGGCCGGGAATCAGGTTCATCAGCTCCGCGTGCGTGAGCTTCGGATTGCGGATCAATGCGACCGCCGCCGCCGCGACTTCGCGCAGGTTGTGCGACGGGATTTCGGTGGCGAGGCCGACCGCGATGCCCGACGCGCCGTTCAGCAGCACGAACGGCATGCGGCTCGGCAGCGTCTTCGGCTCCTCGAACGAGCCGTCGTAGTTCGGCATGAAGTCGACCGTGCCCTGGTCGATCTCGTCGAGCAGCAGCTTCGCGATCGGCGTGAGGCGCGCTTCCGTGTAACGCATCGCCGCAGCGCCGTCGCCGTCGCGCGAGCCGAAGTTGCCCTGCCCGTCGATCAGCGGGTAGCGCAGCGAGAAATCCTGCGCGAGCCGCACGAGCGCGTCGTATGCCGACTGGTCGCCGTGCGGGTGGTATTTACCGAGCACGTCGCCGACCACGCGCGCCGACTTCACCGGCTTCGCGTCGGGCCCCAGGCCCATTTCGTTCATCGCGAACAGGATCCGGCGCTGCACCGGCTTCTGGCCGTCGCACACGTCGGGCAGCGCGCGGCTCTTCACGACGCTGACTGCGTAGCTGAGATACGCCTGCTCCGCGTAGTTGCCGAGCGTCAGCGCGTCGCTCTCGGGCGCGTCGGGACTGGCAAAGAGATCGGAAGTATTGTCGTCCATCTGAATTCCGTATTCGTAAGTGGCGTGAGGCCGGGCCGGGCGTCATACCCGGCCGCGCGGAAGCGGCGGTGCAGCGTTCGATGTCAAGCGGTGCTGATGCGCCAGCGGATTCTCGTTCGTGGCAAGAAGCAAACCGCAGCGATGCCAGACGCATCGCAAGGATTTGCGACGCCGCCACGGGCGCGAAGGCGCAGCGCATCAGTGCCGATTGGCGTCGAACACTGCACTAAATGTCCGCTTCGACGTCGTTGCCCTTTTCTTCGAGCCAGCCGCGCCGCGCGGCTGCCTCGCCCTTGCCCATCAGCATCGTCATCCGCGCGACCGTCGCCTCGTAGTCGAGCTCGCCGAGCTTCACCGGCATCAGGCGGCGCGTGTCGGGATTCATCGTCGTGTCCCACAGCTGCTCGGCGCTCATTTCGCCGAGGCCCTTGAAGCGACTGATGCTCCATTGCGTGTCGCGCACGCCGTCCTTGCGCAGCTTGTCGAGGATCGCTTCGAGCTCGCCGTCGTCGAGCGCATAGAGCTTCTGCGCGGGCTTCTTGCCGCGCGCGGGCGCGTCGACGCGGAACAGCGGCGGACGCGCGACGAACACGTGGCCGCGCTCGATCAGTTGCGGGAAATGCTTGAAGAACAGCGTGAGCAGCAGCACCTGGATGTGCGAGCCGTCGACGTCCGCGTCCGACAGGATGCAGATCTTGCCGTAGCGCAGGTTCGACAGGTCGACGGTGTCGTCGGGGCTGTGCGGATCGACGCCGATCGCGACCGAGATGTCGTGCACCTCGTTGTTCGCGAACAGGCGGTCGCGCTCGGTTTCCCACGTGTTCAGCACCTTGCCGCGCAGCGGCAGGATCGCCTGGTATTCCTTGTCGCGGCCCATCTTCGCGGAGCCGCCCGCCGAGTCGCCCTCGACCAGGAACAGTTCGTTGCGCGCGATATCTTCCGTCTCGCAATCGGTCAGCTTGCCGGGCAGCACCGCGACGCCCGAGCTCTTGCGCTTCTCGACCTTCTGGCCGGCGCGCGTGCGCGCCTGCGCCTGCTTGATCACGAGTTCGGCAAGCTTCTTGCCGTGCTCGACGTGCTGGTTCAGCCACAGTTCGAGTGCCGGACGCGAGAACGACGACACGAGCTTCACCGCGTCGCGGCTGTTCAGCCGCTCCTTGATCTGTCCCTGGAACTGCGGATCGAGCACCTTTGCGGACAGCACGAACGACACGCGCGCGAACACGTCTTCCGCGAGCAGCTTCACGCCCTTCGGCTGCAGGTTGTGCAACTCGACGAAGCTCTTCACGGCCTGGTAGAGACCGTCGCGCAGGCCCGACTCGTGGGTGCCGCCGGCCGGCGTCGGGATCAGGTTCACGTACGACTCGCGCACGAGCGAGCCTTCCTCGCTCCATGCGACGACCCACGACGCGCCCTCGCCTTCGGCGAAGGTTTCGTCGGTCGAACGCGAATCGGCGAAGCGCTCGCCTTCGAACAGCGGGATCAGCAGCTCGCTGCCGTTCATTTCGTCGAGCAGGTAGCCGCGCAGGCCGTCTTCATACTTCCACGTCTGGCGCTCGCCCGTCTTTTCGTTGACGAGCACGACCTCGACGCCCGGCAGCAGCACGGCCTTCGAGCGCAGCAGACGCTGCAGCTCGCCGAGCGGCAGGTTCGGCGAATCGAAGTACTTCGGATTCGGCCACACCTGCACGCGCGTGCCGGACTTCTTCTCGCCGCGGCCCGCGCCTTGCGTGGACAGCGGCTTCACGACGTCGCCGTCGGCGAAGCCGAGTTCGGCGATCTTGCCGTCGCGCCACACCGTCACGTCGAGACGCGTCGCGAGTGCGTTCGTGACCGACACGCCGACCCCGTGCAGGCCGCCCGAGAACGTATAGGCGCCGCCCGCGGCCTTGTCGAACTTGCCGCCCGCATGCAGGCGCGTGAACACGATCTCGACGACCGGCACGCCTTCTTCGGGGTGCATGCCGAACGGGATGCCGCGGCCGTCGTCTTCGACCGAGACCGACTGGTCAGCGTGCAGCGTGACCGTGATCTGCTTGCCGTAGCCGCCGAGCGCCTCGTCGGACGCGTTGTCGATGACTTCCTGGATGATGTGCAGCGGATTCTCGGTACGGGTGTACATGCCGGGACGCTGCTTGACCGGCTCGAGACCCTTGAGCACCTTGATCGATGCTTCGCTATAGGCCGCGCTGGGTTTCTTCGTTGACATAGGCGCTGAATTTCGTCATTCATCGGGACGTTGTCCACACCTCGTGTGGATAACGTCGTGGACAAAACGTTGAGTTCCGTAAAAAAGCGAATCGAAACAACGGTGTGCTTGGACTGCTCCGAAAGCGGGCGCGCGGCATGTGCGGCGCTGCCCTGGACGCGCGGTATTTTACTGGTTCCGCGTGGCACGCCAATCGCGGGATCGGCGCGCACCGCGCGCGTCACACCGGCTTGCGCTTCGCCTCAAGCGTTTCCCACCGTTCGAGCGCGGCGAGCAATTCGTCGTCGATCGCCGCGAACCGCTCGGTCAGGCGCGTGCCTTCCTGCGGGTCCTTCGCGAAAATCGCGCCATCTTCGAGCTGCGCGTTGATCGTCTTCTGCTCAGCTTCGAGCGCGGCGATCTTCTCAGGCAGCGAATCGAGCTCGCGCTGCTCGTTGAATGACAGCTTCACCGTGCGCTGCGCGTTGCGGCCGGCCGCGCTCTTCGCCGGCTCGTCCTTCGCGGGCGCCGCTTCCTTGACCGCGCGCTTCGCCGCTTCCTGCTGCGCGAGCTGCTCCGAGCGCTCGCTCTGGATCTGCCAGTCGGTGAAGCCGCCGACATATTCGCGCCACTTGCCGTCGCCCTCCGCCGCGATCACCGACGTCACGACGTTGTCGAGGAACGCGCGATCGTGGCTGACCAGCAGCACCGTGCCGTCGTAGTCGGCCAGCAGCTCTTCGAGCAGTTCGAGCGTCGGGATGTCGAGGTCGTTGGTCGGTTCGTCGAGCACCAGCACGTTGGCCGGGCGCGCGAACAGCCGCGCGAGCAGCAGGCGGTTGCGCTCGCCGCCCGACAGCGACTTCACCGGCGAACGCGCGCGCTCCGGCGCGAACAGGAAATCGCCGAGGTAGCTCATCACGTGCTTGCGCACACCGCCGATCTCGACCCATTCGCTTCCCGGGCTGATCGTATCCGCGAGGCTCTTCTCCTGGTCGAGCTGCGCGCGCATCTGGTCGAAATACGCGACCTGCAGGTTCGTGCCGGTGCGCACCGTGCCTTCGTCGGGCTTCAGGTCGCCGAGGATCAGCTTCAGCAACGTGGTCTTGCCGGCGCCGTTCGGGCCGACGAAGCCGATCTTGTCGCCGCGCATGACCGTCGTCGAGAAGCGGTCGACCACCGTGCGGCCGCCGTAGCGCTTCGTCACGTCGGTCAGCTCCGCGACGATCTTGCCCGACTTCTCGCCCTGCGCGACGTCCAGCTTCACGTTGCCCTGCGCATTGCGGCGCTCCGCGCGCTCGTTGCGCATCTGCACGAGCCGCGCGATGCGGCCGACGCTGCGCGTGCGGCGCGCTTCGACGCCCTTGCGGATCCACACTTCTTCCTGCGCGAGCAACTTGTCGAACTTCTCGTTCTCCACCCGCTCGACTTCGAGCTGCTGCGCCTTGCGCGTCTGGTACGCGGAGAAATTGCCCGGATACGACAGCAGCCGACCGCGATCGAGCTCGACGATGCGCGTCGCGACGCGGTCGAGGAACGCGCGATCGTGGGTGATGAACAGCAGGCCCGCGCGCTGCGCGACGAGCAGCTCTTCCAGCCAGCGAATGCCGTCGAAGTCGAGGTGGTTGGTCGGTTCGTCGAGCAGCAGCACGTCGGGCTGCAGCACCAGCGCGCGCGCCAGCGCGACGCGCTTCTGCATCCCGCCCGACAGCGCGTCGACGCTTGCGTCGACGTCCTGCAAGCCGATCTGCGCGAGCGTCATCGACACGCGCGTGCGCCAGTTCCACGCGTCGTGCGCGTCCAGCGAGGACTGCAGCGCGTTCATCCGCGCGAGCAGCGCATCGTGCTCGGCGCCTTCCGGGATCTCCGCGAGGCGGTGCGCGATCGAATCGTATTCTTCGAGCAGTTCGCGCGTGTGCGCGAGCCCCGACGCGACCGCGTCGAACACCGTCGCGCCCGGCTCGAATTCGGGCTCCTGCGGCACGTAGACCGTCACGAGCTCCTGCTGACGCGTGACCAGCCCGTCGTCGGGCTTCGCGAGATCGGCGACGATCTTCAGCAGCGACGACTTGCCCGCGCCGTTGCGGCCGATCAGGCCGACCCGCTCGCCGGCTTCCAGCGAGAAATCCGCGTGATCGAGCAACGCGACGTGACCGAACGCGAGCTGCGCGCCGGTAATGG
This sequence comes from Burkholderia cenocepacia, assembly GCF_014211915.1. NCBI lineage: Bacteria > Pseudomonadati > Pseudomonadota > Betaproteobacteria > Burkholderiales > Burkholderiaceae > Burkholderia > Burkholderia cenocepacia. The sequence goes on from NZ_CP060039.1 coordinate 3,186,186, forward strand.
AATAGAGCGACATGGGGAGACGGCGAAGAGAGAAATCGGAAGCGCCCATTGTACCGGGCGCGCGGGCCGGTATCGGCTTGGCTGGATGGACGAGCGCCGCAGGTTGCGCTTGAGGTGCGTCGGCGCGGTGCCGTGAGCAGGTTGCGGGCGGCTTTTCGCTTTGGATGCCGGCCGTGGTTTACGTGCCCGCGTAAACGGCCGAACGCCGGCCGGATGCCCGCGACCGGCCGATCGGCCGATCCCGTGCGCGGCGCGGCGAGCGCCGGCGCGGGACGTACGGTTACTTCACGTTGATCGTGATCGTCGAACTCAGTTCGGGACCGTACGAACGGTGCGCGCCGTCACCGAGCTGCAGCGTCAGCGTGTGCTGACCGGGCGGCAGCTTCACGTCGGTTTCGGTCTGGGCCTTGCCGAAATGCAGCGAATGGTCGGTCGCCGGGATCACGTCGCCCTTCGGCACCGGCTTGCCGTCGATCAGCAGATGATGGTGACCGGTATCCGGGGTCATGTCGCCGGCCGGCTTGAGCGCCATGCCTTCGAGACCGAACTTCACGTGCACGGGGCTCGACACCGTCGCGCCGTCCTGCGGCTCGACGAAGAACACACGCGCTTCGGCGCGCGCGAGCGTCGATACGGCCATTGCCGCGACACAGACTGCACCCGCGATCCACTTTCTGTTGAGCATCGTTTCCTCCTTCAGATTGACAGGCCCACGAAGCATACACTGCATGTCCGACCGACGCGACGGCGCCGGTTGTTCGCGATGCGTACGTTTAAAACGACGTTGCGCAGGTGTTCGGCGAAATTCCGGTACCATTGCGCCTTTCGTCCGCCGGCCACGCTGCGGACGGCATTGCCGAATTTTCATTATCCCGAGCGCAACATGAGCGAAGTAACCGAATACCAGAGCTGGGTCTGCCTGATTTGCGGGTGGGTCTACAACGAAGCGGAAGGGCTGCCCGACGAGGGTATCCCGGCCGGCACGCGTTTCGCCGACATTCCGGCGGACTGGCGCTGCCCGCTTTGCGACGTGGGCAAGGAAGATTTCGTCGTCGTCGATTTCTGATTTTCTGTTTCGATCGCGGTTGGTCACGCGATACGCGCGTCGGGGGTGCATTCCGCCCCGCCGACGCGCCGCGCGTTTGCTATACTCTGCGCGCTGTCCACACCGCCGTCCGGTTCGCCATCTCTTGCGCGAATGCTCGGATATGGCTCTCCCCGTAGTTCAATGGATAGAACAAGCGCCTCCTAAGCGCTAGATACAGGTTCGATTCCTGTCGGGGAGACCAGCCATGCTCTGTGCCCTCTGGATTCACAACAACTCCCGCTCAAGCAACGACGACCGTAAGCTCAACCCCCGACTCAAAATCCAGCGTCGTGGTCGAAAACCGCGGCTCCTCGTCGAGGTATTGCTTGTACGGTCGAACGGCGTCCTCGGCCGTGTACATGTTGTCGGCCAGCACGACCGATCCCGGCCGTAGCAGGCGCTCGATCTGCTTGAACAGCTTCAGATAGGCGTCGGCCCATACGTCGATAAACACCATGTCGACCGTACCGTCCAGCGCGGCAACCGTCTCGAACACATCGCCCTCCCGCACGTCGACATAAGCATCCAGACCCGCAGCTTCGACATGAGCCCGCAACCGCGCGCACTTGAGCGCATCGCATTCGGTCGCGATGGCCACCCCACGGCCCAGCGTGCGCAACGCATCGGCGAAATACAGTGTCGACACGCCGCACGAACTGCCGAGTTCAAGGATTCTGGCCGGCCGTTGCGCGAGCACCATATTGCGCAAGAACCTTCCCGTTTCCGCCGACACGGCCAACGATAAAGCACTGCCTGCCGACAACTCGAAATCTTCGGTGAACAAGCCGAACGTTTCGAGAAAACGCCCTCGCAGCCGAGGGGCGAGTGTTTCGTATTCGTCGACGAGCGTGGGAAACGCCTCGTTCGGCCCTTGGAACTGCGCGCGTGCGCGGGCGATGATTTCGCGCTGGCTCTCTTCATGAAGCCGTTGCAAAAGAGCGTGGGTGTTAGAAACCAAGTGCTTTCCTTGACGAGATTGATCACGTAGACGGCGTATCCAGCGACCGCTATCCGCCATCAGACCTGCGGCGCCGCCGCTCCATCATCAGCAAACACGGGCAACGCTATGCCCTTCGTGCAAGCGTGATCGCGCGTTCAGGGCACGCCGTCACGCAAAGCCCGAATGACCGGCAGGCTTGCTCATTCGGCGTGTACGCGACTTTCATTCCATGCACGCGCAGCTTCAAGCGATGCATCAAACCGAGCTCGAGATAATCGCCCTGATCGATGCGCCGGACCTCGAACACGTTCTCCGGGCAAACGGTGACGCAATCGCCCTTCCCTTCACAACGTTTCAGATCGACGACAGGCGCAATCACGCCCGCCTTCTGCTTGCAGTCGGCCGCTGATTTCTCGCGCATGCTCACTCCTCCGCGGCCCGCTTGCCGCGCGATCGCCATGCGGCCCGAAACTGCTCGCGTTCTTCAGGC